>NZ_JBFTLP010000025.1:0-57739 GCF_056396505.1 Arthrobacter sp. 05T410
TCATCCCAGTCCCCGCGGACCGGGCCGAACATGTTCCGACCCATCACATACGCGCCCCGTGGGCGCATGAGCCACTCGTTCGCGACCTTGTCGGCATCGTTGGCCCGCGGGTCGCCGATGTGCCAGCCGTGCAGCTCCAGCCCCCGCTTGCCCAGGGGGTTCTCGCGGCTCTGGTCCGGCCCGGCGACGAAGCCGTCCAGCGAGATCGACATGTGGCAGGTGGTGTCCGGCATCGCGAACCTCCAGAGTGATAGCGACTTGCATGCGGTCGTGGGGATTCTGGGGATCGTAGCAGGTGATGGCATCCTCGACCACCGTCTCCGGCGGCTGGTCCCGCCGGTCTCCTCACCCGGGCACGTGGGCCAAACTGCTGGCTTCCAGGAATCCAGTAGCTGTATCGGATTTTCTGGCAGCACCAGTGCGGGCGGATGGTGTCGCGGTGGGGGACCGGCTTGCGGGCGGCAGATTCAACTGGATTAGGCAGGCCGGTCGGGGCGGGCCAAGTCGGCCTGGATCGTGCGGATGATCGAGGCGAGGATTCCGGATGCGAGAAGTCCTGGCCCCAGCGGACCGGCGGAATTCGCGCCCAGCGGTGGCAGGCGCCGGAGCGCGGACCGGGCTTCGGCGCTCATGTGCTCGAGTTGCCAGTGGATCTCGTCATCGATCGTCTGGGGCCGACCGGGCGCGGCCAGTCCGGCCGCTTTCGCGGCATACGCGGCTGCCCCCAGGGCGTGCGCGCCCATGTGGGCGACGGCGGCGGCTTGCGTGGCGGACCGGGCGGCAGCCACCGCAGCAGGGCTGGTCACCTCGCGTGCGGCACGGCCGGCCACAAACCGCCGGCGGATCTCGTCGGCGGCACTGAGTTCACCGCGGGCGAAGGCCCGCGCCCGGGCGATGGCGTCGCGGGGGCGATCATCTGCCGGCGCCTCGGCCTCAAATAAAGCCACAACCCGCTCAGCGCAGTCTGCGGCCCAAGTCGCGACGACGCGGCGCTCGGGCTCACTCAGCGTCTGCGGAGAAGCCATATCAGCACCATACACATGCTGTGCAGACCGGTCGGCTTACGGGCAGTGCGATGGACGCGAATCTCGGTCTCGATACGTGGGCACGTCTGGATTCCCGGCCGGAACCCTGGACATGACTTGGGTGTGCCGGACCCGCCCCTAAAGCAATGCCGCCTGTTCCGGCTGGAGGTCTCTACCGGGCGGGTCGCAACCTGGGTTCCCATCGGACTGCGACAGAATCGGAATCGGGTTCAGCCTGTGGGCCCACTGACGGCACCAGAAACTCCCAGGCCGGGCAGTGTCGACTTGAATCGATCGACCGCCACAACGAAAGCGGGTCATTGTGGGCATCTTCAGGAAGAAGTCTCCCGAACCGGAACCGCTTGATTCGCACCTCACGTTCTTCACGATTTCAGGCGCTAACCATTTCCGAACGATCACGCGCGAAGTTTTCGCCGAGATGGGACTCGAAGTCCATGTTCAGCCCGGCCACGCTGTCGATGACTCCGGGCGTGAATTCGGATTTTGGAACGTGGCCGCCGCTTGTGGTGACCAGCCGCAATCCTTGTGGCGGGACCTGATACGCGAACATCTTCAACGCGTTCTGGCGAGCTTCGACGCACCCGATCCGTTCGACATCCTTGCCCCTGCTGATGTAGCGAAGCAGACTTTCGCACGCCTTTATGATGAGGCGAGCATGCCAGGGATCGACGGCTACCCGCACAGGGAGTTCGCGCCGGGCATCGTCGAGATGATCGCGCTCGACCTCCCGGACACGGTTACCGTTTTCAGTCACAACAACGCAAACAAGTTCGGCGGGTTCGAAGCCCTCAGAACCCAGGGTATTGCGAACCTTCGCGGGCTGGCAGTCGAAAAACTCGAAACCCTCCCTGCACCGGGAGGGGGCTCGTTCACGGCTCTGTTAGGTGAATCTGTCTATGCCGGGAGCCGGGCTCTGCTTCTTCCCGACTTGGCCTCAGAAGTCATGGGCAAGCGCGTCCGAGAAGAATTCGGCTGGCTCATGAGCGTCCCGAACCGACACCAAGTCGTTTGGCACATCATCGAAGACGCCACCGTCATTTCGGCGGTTAACGGAATGGCCCGATTCGCCGCCATGGGATACAGCGATTCACCTGCACCGGTGAGTCCACACGTCTTTTGGTGGAACGGGACGAGCTACGAGCAACTTACCGAGGTGTCCGACGATGGTGGCCTGGGGATACGAGTAAGTCCAGCATTCCAGGCCGTCCTGGAATCGATAACTGCGGACAGGTAGCAACTTCCCCGAAGAGCCCGATACGGCTCGCGAGAAAACGGTTGTGGTTCCGTCTGGCGATGGGTGAGGAATAATACCCTCCATGACCAGCGGGGAGATCGGTAAGAGGGAAGCCCAAAAGCCGGCAACGCGCACCGGTGCGCGTGTTGACGTCGCCCCAACTCTGCCGGAAGCCATGACCGGCAGGGCAAGCCCGGCGAAAGCGGCGGTCGGCGACAAGCCGGTCTTCGCATATATCGCCAGCCTGCCACAGCCGCAGCGGGGCATCGCCGAAACGGTCGATGCTTTGGCGGCAAAGACACTGCCCGGCCTCCGGCGCTCAGTGAAGTGGGGCATGTCCTACTACGGAGTCGGCGACGGGTGGTGCTTCAGCTGCGGCGGATTTGCTGGCCATGTCAAGCTCATGTTTGTGAATGGCGCCGCGCTCGAGCCCGTACCTCCGGTGACACCGGTGGGGATGGGCAAGTCGACTCGGGGTGTGGAGCTCGAATCCATGGACGACGTCGACGAACGCCAGATCGCGGCGTGGATGAAGCAGGTCGCGTCCGTGCCGGGTGTCGGGGGCAAGAAGCGTTGAACCGGAGGCCTGCCGCCGAGGCAAACAAGAGCACGACGGCGGATCCGGCCCGCCGTCGTCCTATTGCGTATATTTTTGTCGCCTATCGCTGTCCGGGTTACTTGGTGACCTGAAGTCCGGTGTCCCAGTTGAAGTCGGCGAACTCGGGGTTGGCCTGCATGGTCATGAGGACGAACTGGAAGCCTTCGAGTTCCCGGGAGCGCTTGAGCGGACCGACCACCAAGGGGCGCATGCCGCCGACGCTGACGAAGCTGCTCACGGCGGCGGTGGCGTCCGCGTTGTCGCCGGCGATGAAGACGTCCAGGGGCTGTCCGCCTGACTCTCCGGCGACGAGGGTGCCGGCGAAGGTGGTGTTGAACGCCTTCACCACGTTGGCGCCGGCGGGGGCAAGCTGCGCGATTTCTTCGGCGGCGGAGGTGCCGGGTTCAACGACCAGGGAGTCAAAGGTCTCGAAGTTCACCGGGTTGGTGATGTCGACGATGGTCTTGCCGGTCAGGGCCTCGCCGTAGGCGCTGACGACGTTCTTGGCGGCGTCGAACGGGACAGCGAGGACCACGATGGCGCCCTGCGGGGCCTCGGCGGTGGTCCCGAAGGTGACGCCGGCGCCGAGCTCGGCGGCCAGTTCCTGCGCTTTGGTGATGTCCTGTCCGAGGATTTCCACGGTCAGGCCGCCGGCGAGTGCTCGGGTGGCGATGCCGCGGGCCATGTTGCCGTTGCCGATGATGGTGAGGTTCGTCATGGGTGTCTTCTTTCCGAATATGCGGGCCAGGAGGGTTTTCATCAGATTCTGTTCTCTTGGGGAGTGATGCTTGAAGCTACAACTAAATGTACGTCGGTAAAGTTGAAGCGTCAACTATTTTTTCGAACGGAACGGAGTATTCGCGCCTATGACGGCCGCTGGGCCGTATCCACGGCATCTTGAGCGAGCAGTTCGCCGGTGCGCACGATGGATGCGCGCCTGCGCTCTGCGTCCGGCGGTCCGGTGATCACGAGGGGGACATTCGGGCTCGCGACCCAGGCGTGGCACAGGGTGACGATGGTCAGGAGCAGGTCTTCCGCCGCGGCCTCGCTCAAGGCCGGAAGGGCACTCCGGATCTCGGTGACTTTGTTCGCCGAGCGGAGGGTGCGGGCCTCGGCTCCTACCGGATGTCCCTGCTCAAGCCCCTCCCAAAAGGTAAGGCGTGCGAGGCTGGGGCGGCTCCTGGAAAAATCAAAGTACCGTCCCGCGAACTCTCCGATCGCACCAGGACCCATGCCGGCGACCGGAAGGTCGTCCAGGGCGGTGACGAGTTCGCGGGTGAGCGCCGCTTCAAAAAGTCCGGCCTTGCCGCCAAAGTAGAAGTAAATCCGTTCGCGGTTGCACCCGGAGATCCGCGAAATCTGATGGATACGCGCACCGGAGAAGCCCCGATCGGAGAACTCGGTAATGGCGGCATCGAGGATCTTCTTCTGCGTCGCATCAGTGTCCCAGGCCATGGCCCCCATCATAACTCCAACCGTTTGTTTGCTTTCGCGAAACAGCGCGCAGTAGCATCAATTCCAACCAGACGTTTGGAGATTGAGTGGAACACGAGGGTAAGGCGCTAGCGGCCGATGAAACGGATGCGCATCATCACCGAACCGTCGGTGTGGCATCGGTCCATGTGAGGGCTGCTATCACCTGGGTGGCGATCTTTCCGCTGGCCGCAATCGGGATGAGTATTTTGGCCGCTTTGGCGCCGGAGTGGCCACCGATCCTGCGCGCTTTTACGCTCACTCTTGTGGTCGTTCCCATTGCCGTCTACTTCGCCGTTCCCCGCCTTCTCCTGCTCCAGGCGAAGCTGGCCCACGTTGCCACGCGCACTCGGGCGCGGCACAATGCGAAACGCCATGCGCGGGTTCGCAAGCCACGCCGGGGTGCATGATCGGGGCCGGCCTGCCGGAACGTTACAACCTGTGGGCGTCGGGGCCTGTGGCGCAGGCGTGACTGGTCTCTACCATTGCAGCGACCACGTGCAGCTCATTCTCGTCGCGGGGCCCGTAGACCATGACCATGCCTCGAGCCAGCCGGATGCCGGCCAGCGGGTGGGCCACTGCCCAGCCCTTGGCGATTGCGTCCGCGGCCAGTTGGGGCGGCAGGGCCAGGTGGAGGGAGCCGTCGTGGGGCGGGTGCTGGTGGGCAAACTCCCCGGCTGAGGGGACCAGGAACGCATCCTCGGGAGCGTCAGGTTCCGGCTTTATCATCAGGCCCCGCGCGCCTGGAACGGAGATAACGGACTGCGAAGTCGAGACTCCGGCGAGCGAACTGATCCTGGCGAACAACTTTTCCCGAAGGTCCACTGGCGCATTGTCACTGCGCTGTTCCTGCGGGATTGTCCATGACACGGTGGGACGCTGACCGGCCCTGCGGGGAAGAGTGCCGTCCGGCAGGGCCGGCCAGCGTCCGCCGGTGGTGCCTTCATCCGCTCCGGAACGAGCCAGGAACGACAGTCGCTCGTGGATCCAGCCCCCGAGTTCACGGAGCGTCTGGCCGCTGATCTGGTGCCCTCCGGGGTCGCGGCGGGCGTAGGCGGGGGCGGCGGAATCCGTCAGCAAGTAATTCCAGGTGCGGTCCAGCAGTTCCGTCGGGATGACTTTGTCCTGATCGCCCTGAGCGACGAAAACCGGAAGGCCTGCCAGCCGGGCCGGCGTGACCGGGACACCGGCGTCGAACGGCAAGGTGCCGTACAGAATAGCCGCACCGGAGAATCGTTGCGGATCTGCAAGGACCAGCCCGCCAGCGAATGCTGCACCCCCGCTGAAGCCGACGAGCACGACCGGCCGGCCTGCGGGGGCGACAGCATCGAGCCAGGTTCGGAACCACGCCATGGATGCCGTCAGCGACTCGGCGACCGGACGGCCGATGCCACGGTTGGCAAACCATGCATAGCCGCCGCCCTCTGCGATCGGCGCCCGGACGGCGGCGTAGGCCGGGCCGGGCGGCAGGTGGTCGGCGAGGGCAATGATCTCGCGCTCGCTTGAGCCCCGGCCGTGCAACAGCACCACCAGGGGAGCCGCAGGGTCGGACGACCCGGCCGTCGTCGCCACTGCCGAGGTGCCCGGGTGGCGGCCGTCAAGATCGGTGGACTTCTCGGAGATGCGCATGAATGCTCCTGCTCGGGGGTGTTGGGCACAATAAGTTTCTCTTGAAGCTTCAAGTATTATTGCGCGTCGCGTATTCCCCCAGCGACTGTTGCGAATCAGCGGGGCGTCGCAACAGGGTTGGGGGAAGTAGCATTCGCTGCCGGCTGTGGGTCTTACGTGGTGACGACGAGTTTGCCGCTGACGCGGTTTTCCTCCATGTCCGTGTGGGCCTGGACGATGTCGTCGAGGGCGTAGACCTTGCCGATGGGTACCATCACGGTGCCGTCACTGACGGCCTGCAGGAATTCCTGGAGCACGCCGCCGGGGAGGTCGGGGGCGCCGCCTGTGTAGGAGGTGAGCCGGACGCCCCGCGGAATGTAGTCAATCGGATAGAAGTCCGGGACCGTCCACTGGTTTGAGAGCATCCCGGTGAAGCAGACGACGCCGTGGACCCGGGTGGCGCGCAACGTGTCGGGCAGCGTGGGGGTGCCGACGAGTTCGAGGGCGGCGTCCACGCCGCCCGGAACAATGCGGCGCACGGCAGTGGCGAGGTCGCCGTCGTCGATCAGGACATGATCGACGCCGATCGAGGCGAGCGCTTCCCGCTTGGCTTCGTCACGCGTTGAGGCCAGGACGGTGAGCCCGCGGCGCTTGGCAAGTATTGCGGCGGCCATGCCGACGGAGGAGGTTCCGCCGCGGATGAGCAGGCTCTGGCCGGCCTGGATGTCCAGGCCAATGGTGAGGGAGCCGTGGGCGGTCTGAAGCATCTCCGGGACGGCGCCGATGACGGACCAGGGCAGCTCTGATTCGAAGGCAATGACCTGCCGGGCCGGCACGCACGTGTACTCGGCGTAGCCGCCGTCGAACACGCGGCCCATGCCCCCCATCAGGGTGGCGACCTTCTGCCCGGTGCGGAACTCGCCGCCGGGGGAGTTGGCCACCTCGCCGACAGCTTCGATTCCGGGCACGCGCGGGAACGTGACGCCCTCGGCCAGGCCCAGGCGGGTGTGCAGTTCCGAGCGGTTGAGCCCGAACGCCCGGACCCGGATGAGCACCTGGCCCGGCAGCGGCACGGGGATGGGCAGGTCGCGAATGAACAGCGCCTCGGCCGGCCCTGGGCCGTCCAGCACCACGGCCCGCATGGTGCCGCTGCTCACTGACCGGCCGCCGTCGAGTCCACGGAGGGCCGCTGGGCGCTGCGGACCCGTGTCAGGAGGTCCAGCAGGGTGGTGGTCTCCTGCGGACTCAGGGCCGGGGTGAACCAGCGCGCGAGTTCGGCCTCGATCACTGCGCGTCCCCGAGCGACCACCGCGGCACCCGCCGCCGTGAGGTCAAGGAGTGAGGAGCGCCGGTCGCCCGGGTTCAACTTCCGCGAGCAGTACCCGGCCGCCTCAACACGGTCAACCAGCTTGCTGGCGCCGCCCACGGTTATGGCCAGCGCCGACGCGATGTCGAACACCCTGCACGTGCCAAGGGAGGAGACAACGACCATCGCCTCGAACCTGCCGAGGGGAAGTCCGCATTCCTGGCGCAGGCGGGCGTCGACCGCATCCCACAGCTCGGTTTCCAGCCGGGTCAGTGCGCTGAAGAGGGGATAGAAGTCAGTCTGGCCAGTTCTGGTGTCCATGGATCAAGATTAGCGTTTGGATTCCATGGAAGATACTTCCCCGGATTCTACTTACCGGCCGGCTGCAGCTCTTAGGGGGACTCGTGTGCTCCTGCTCGAGGGCTAGACTCTGATCGGACGTCCCGGCGACCATCGACGATGGGCGAATATCGCAGAGGAGCCTTGATGGCTGGCGGCAGCACTGAGCCCGGTAGGACTGTGACCTCGAAGGTGCTCTCCATCCTGGAAGCCTTCGAAAAGTCCCGGGGTGCCCTCAGCCTGACGGAAATCGCGGAAAAATCCGGGCTGCCCCTGAGCACCGCCCACCGGCTTGTCAACGAGCTCACGGACTGGGGATTACTTTCCCGCGAGCCCAACGGCCGCTATCAGCTGGGCATCCGCCTCTGGGAGCTTGCCCAGAACACCGGGCGGCAGCTCCGCGACGCGGCGCGCCCATACATCCAGGATCTTTTCTCCCTCACGGGCGAAACCGCGCACCTGGCCGTCCGGTCCGGCCACGAGGTGCTGTACATCGACCGCGTCTACGGCTCCAAGCGCCTGCCCCGAGCTTCCCGCGTCGGCGGACGCCTGCCCATGCACGCGACCGCCGTCGGGAAGGTCCTCCTGGCCTTCGAGGAGGATTGGGTCCGCGACGCCTACCTGAACCGGCAGCTCGAGCGGCACACCGCGCACACCCACGTTGACCCGAGAAAACTGGCCGCCGAACTGACCCAGATCCGGGAGCAGGGCTACGCCACTACCCTCGAGGAAGTCCGGCTGGGCTCGTGCTCCATCGCCGTCCCGGTCTTCCACACCGGCAGAATCGGCGCCGCGATCGGCCTGGTGCTTCCCACGAGCCAGGCCGCCACGATGAGCCGCCACCTTCCCGTCCTGAGGGGCATCTCGGCGCAGATCGAACGCGCCACCGCGCGGATCCCGCTGGAAACGCTGCTGGGCAGCCACACTGCGGCATCGCACTAGGCCGAACCCTGCAGCTGCAGGCCCGCGGCAAAGTGGCTTCCGCTCAGTGGAAGCCATTCCTGCCATCCCGAGGTGACGGGGGCCACACTGGTGGAAGAACCCCCGGCATGCACTGCTGCTGCCAGCGGGACCGGAAAACCAAGGAGCCCAGATGTCATCGTCGACTGAAACGGCCGGCCGCTGTCCCTTCGGACACGGCGCCGAAGCCCCTACGGGGCACCACGGCTACGAGCCGTTCCAGATGAAGGATCCCTTCGCCGCCTACGCCGAACTCCGGGCTGAGCAGCCCGTGATGTTCGACGAGCGGATCGGCCTCTACGTCGTCTCCCGCTACGACGACATCAAGGCCGTCTTTGAAGACTGGGAGACTTTCTCCAGCGAAAACGCCCAGGCGCCTGTCCGCGAACGCGGTGCCGCGGCCAAGAAGATCATGGACGACGGCGGCTTCACCGCCTACTCAGGCCTCTCCGCCCGCCGCCCGCCGGAGCACACCCGCATCCGCGCCGTGGTGCAGAAGGCCTTCACCCCCCGCCGGTACAAGGCTCTGGAACCGTTCATCCGGCAAAACGTCGTCGGACTGCTTGAAGAAATGCTGGCCCGGCCGGAAGGCCGCGGCGACATGGTCAAGGACCTTGCTTACGACGTCCCCACCATCACCATCCTCACCCTGATCGGCGCAGACGTGGCCCAAGTCGACACCTTCAAGCGCTGGAGCGATTCCCGCGCCGCCATGACGTGGGGCGACCTCACTGACGACGAACAGATCCCGCACGCCCACAACCTGGTGGAGTACTGGCAGGAATGCCTCCGGCTGGTCAGGGTGGCTCACGAGGAAGGCGGCGACAACCTCACCGCGGACCTGGTCAAAGCGCAGCAGGACGGCGCCGAAATCTCCGACCACGAGGTCGCTTCCGTCCTCTATAGCCTGCTCTTCGCCGGCCACGAGACCACCACCACGCTGATCTCCAACGCCCTCCGCGAACTCCTGGCCCGCCCCGAGCAGTGGAAGCAGCTGGTGGAGGACCCGAAAAAAATTCCCGCCGCCATCGACGAAGTCCTGCGCTACGCCGGCTCGATCGTCGGCTGGCGCCGCAAGGCCCTCAAGGACGCTGAAGTTGGCGGCGTCGCCATCGAAGAAGGCGCACAGTTGCTGCTCCTCATGGGCTCAGCCAACCGGGATGACACCAAGTTCGACGCCGGCGAGGACTTCGACATCACCCGCCCCAACGCCCGCGAGCACCTGTCCTTCGGGTTTGGCATCCACTACTGCCTGGGCAACATGCTCGCCAAGCTCCAGGCCAAGATCGCCCTCGAGGAAGTGGTCCGGCTCGTCCCGGAGCTGCAGCTGGAGCATCCGGAAACTATCTCCTTCCGGGAGAACCTCTCCTTCCGCGTCCCCGAGACCGTCCCCGTCACCTGGAAGGCCTGAGAAATATGCAGAGCAACGAATACGTCCAGTTCTTCGACGGCGGCATCGAACCGAAGCTCGAAAACCTTGGCGGCAAGGGCGCCTCCCTGGTCACCATGACCTCCGCCGGCATGCCCGTCCCGCCCGGCTTCGTGGTCACCACCGCGCAGTTCGAAGCCTTCATGGAGGAAGCCGGGATCACCCGGGACATCCACCAGCTCCTTGCAGGACTGGACCCCGAAGACATGGGCCAGGTGGATAGGGTGTCCGCCGCGATCCGGGCGGACATCTGCTCCCGCGCGGTGCCTCAGGCCCTGCGCGAGCTCACCGTCGCCGCCTACGAGTCCCTGATGTCCCGCTTTGAGTCGCCGGTCCCGGTGGCCGTTCGCTCCAGCGCCACCGCCGAGGACCTGCCGGACGCCTCCTTCGCCGGCCAGCAGGACACTTACCTCTGGCTCGACGGCGTCAAGGCCGTCACCGAGCACATCCGCCAGTGCTGGGCCTCGCTCTTCACATCCCGCGCCATCATCTACCGGCTCAAGAACAACATCCCCAACGAGGGCCTCTCGATGGCGGTCGTGGTGCAGAAGATGGTCAACGCACGGGTCTCCGGCGTCGCCATCACCATGGACCCCACCAACGGCGATCGTTCCAAGATCACTATCGACTCCTCCTACGGGGTGGGGGAGATGGTGGTCTCCGGCCAGGTCACGCCGGACAACATCATGCTGGACAAGGTCACGCTGGCGGTCGTCTCCGAACACCTCGGCGACAAGCACGCCGAACTCGTCCCGGACTCCGTTGCCGGCCGCCTGGTGGAGCGGGAGGTCGACGCCGAACGCCGCGGCCGCCGCAGCCTCACCGGCGCCGAGCTCACCGCCGTCGCGCAGATGGCCAAGCGCGCGGAGAAGCACTACAAGTGCCCGCAGGACATCGAGTGGGCCCTCGATGCGGACTTGCCGGACGGGGAGAACCTGCTCCTGCTGCAGTCCCGCCCGGAAACCGTGCACTCCTCGAAGCCTGTTGTCCCATCCTCGGCAGCCGCCGGCGGCTACTTCAGCGGACTCAGCCCCGCCACTTCTGCGGCAGCGCCCGCTTCCCCGACGACGCCAGCCACCACGACGCCAGCCACCACGACGCCGGCCGGCCCGGCGCCGTCGTCCGCCACCGGCTTTAGCCTCGGCAGCATCACCGCCTCACTGCTGAAGCCGTCCTTCTAGATCGTTCCGACCCGCTAGTCCGCTACGTCACCCAGGCTCAACGCCGAGCCCGTATTGAAAGGACCGCCATGTCCCTGAAGTCCTTCCCCAAACCCTCCGAGCTCGCGGTCCCCGCCGGGGCCGAGGGCTGGGAAAAGATCTACCCGTACTATCTGGTCTTCCAGGACAAGCTCAAGGAGCAGGAGGACGCCAAGTTCTGGTTCTGCGACAGCCAGCATTGGCCCACCGTGTTCAAGCCCTTCGAGACCATCGGCGGCGAGTTCGCGGTCAAGTGCCTGGGCCAGTACAACGCACGGCACCTGATGATCCCCAACGCCAACGGCATCGAGTTCCGCGTCCACCTGGGCTACCTCTACATGTCGCCCATCCCGGTGCCGGAAGACCAGATCGCCGCCCGCGTGCCCCTGTTCGAACAGCGCGTTGGCCACTACTTCCAGAACTGGGACCAGCTCCTCAAGCAGTGGCACGTCAAGGTCAAGGGCACCATCGACGAAATGGAAACCATTTCCTTCCCCAGGCTCCCGGACCTGGTCCCCATGGAGGACATCCTCTCCGGCAAGGGCAAGGACGGCTCCGAGAAGCTCCTTGAGAGCTACGACCGGCTCATCCAGCTGGCCTACCAGAACTGGCAGTACCACTTCGAGTTCCTCAACCTCGGCTACATCGCCTACCTGGACTTCTTCAACTTCTGCAAGCAGGTGTTCCCCAACATTCCGGACCAGTCCATCGCCACCATGGTGCAGGGCGTGGACATGGAGCTCTTCCGCCCGGATGACGAGCTCAAGCAGCTCGCCAAGCTTGCCGTGGAACTTGGGATCCAGGCCCACTTCAGCAACACCGACGACGTCGAGGCCACCCTGGCTGCCATCGCCGCGGCCCCCGGCGGGGAGCGCTGGATGGCCCAGTACGACGCCGCGAAGGACCCGTGGTTCAACTTCACCGTGGGCAACGGCTTCTACGGCCACGACAAGTACTGGAACGAACACCAGGAAATCCCGCTCGGCTACATCGCGGACTACATCCGCCGCGTGGACGAGGGCCAGGAAATCATGCGGCCGGTGGAGGCGCTCATCACCGAACGCGACCGCATCATCGAGGAATACCGCGAGCTGCTCGAAGGGGAAAACCAGGCCCTCTTCGACGCCAAGCGCGGGCTCGCCGCCACGGCCTACCCCTACGTGGAGAACCACAACTTCTACATCGAGCACTGGACCATGGGCGTCTTCTGGCGCAAGATCCGCGAGCTGTCCCGCATGATGCAGGCCGAGGGTTTCTGGACTGAACCGGACGACCTCCTCTACCTGGGCCGCAACGAGGTCCGCGACGCGCTGTTCGACCTGGTCACGGGCTGGGGCGTCGGTGCCAAGCCGATCGGTCCCGACTACTGGCCGGCAGAGATCGAGCGCCGCCGCGGAATCGTGGACGCGCTCAAGACCGCCCGGCCTGCCCCGGCGCTGAACACCCCGCCGGAATCCATCACCGAACCCTTTACCCGGATGCTGTGGGGCATCACCACCGAGCAGGTCCAGCAGTGGCTGGGCGCCGGCGAGGAAGTGGAGGGCGGGGGCCTGCGCGGCATGGCTGCCTCGCCGGGCGTGGTGGAGGGCCTGGCCCGCGTCATCACCGACGCGGACCAGCTCTCCGAGGTCCAGCAGGGCGAGATCCTGGTGGCCACCGTCACCGCGCCGTCCTGGGGCCCGATCTTCGGCAAGATCAAGGCCACGGTCACGGACATCGGCGGCATGATGAGCCACGCGGCCATCGTCTGCCGGGAGTACGGTCTTCCGGCGGTGACCGGAACGGGTTCCGCCTCCACCACCATCAAGACCGGCCAGCGGCTGCGGGTGGACGGCACCAAGGGCACCGTGCAGATCCTCGATGCCGACCAACCGGAGCTCCTGGCGACCGGTCCCGGCGCGCACGCCCACAGCCACAGTCATGTCTGAGCTGAACGCGCCGGCTGCAAGGACCGTCCTGATCACCGGTGCCGCCGGCGGGCTGGGCCGGGCGTTTGCGCTCGGCTTTGCCGGCCGCGGGTACCGCGTGGCGGTCGCCGACATCAACCTCGAGGGCGCTGAGCAGACGGCCAAACTGGTCCGCGAACTCGGCGCCGAGGCCGCCGCCTTCCCGGCGGACGTCACCAGCGTGGACTCCACTGAGATCCTCGCACGGGACTGCGCGGACTTCGGGAACGGAAGCATCGACGTCGTCCTCAACAACGCGGCGGTGTACGCGGGGGTGACCCGCAGCCCGTTCGAGGACATCGACCCGGCCGAATGGGACCTGGTGATGAACGTCAACCTCAAGGGCCCCTGGCTCGTGACCCGCGCGGCGAGCCCGTACCTGCCCGAGGGCGGGCGCGTCATCAACCTCTCCAGCGCCACCATCTTCAGCGGCTCGGAACAGTGGCTCCACTACGTCGCGTCCAAGGGCGGCGTGGTGGCCCTGACCCGGGTGATGGCCAAGGAACTGGGCCGCCGGGGGATCACGGTCAACGCGATCGCCCCCGGCTTCACGCTGACCGAAGCCAGCTACGGCCTGATGGAGAACGCCGAGAACTACGGTGTGGACCGCGGGGCCATCAAGCGGGCCAGCCAGCCCGAGGACATCGTGGGCGCGGCCCTCTTCCTGGCTGGGCCGGACAGTTCCTACTACACGGGCCAGACCATGGTGGTGGACGGCGGCCGCCAGTTCATCTGAGGCGCTCCCTTGCCTGCCATCATCCGATTCAACCTAAGGAGAACCACATGCCAACGGTTCATTTCACCGACGCCGGGGGCGCTGTCCGCGACGTCCAGGGAAACCCCGGCGATTCAGTCATGGAAACGGCCGTCCGCAACGGCGTCCCCGGGATCGTCGCCGAATGCGGCGGCTCATTGTCCTGCGCTACCTGCCATGTCTTCGTCCGCGAGGACTGCCTTTCGCAGCTTCCGCCGATGGAGGACATGGAAGACGAAATGCTCTACGGCACGGCCGTCGACCGTGAGGACAACTCGCGGCTGTCGTGCCAGCTCCGGCTCACGGACGCGGTGGAGCTGTTCGTCACCACCCCGGAAACCCAGGTGTAGCCGTGGGCGCGGAAGCAGTGGAGCAGGCAACTGACACCCTCGTCGCGGAGCAAAGCACTCCAACGCGCACGGGGCTCCTGATCATCGGCGCCAGTCAGTCCGGGGTCCAGCTTGCTGTATCGCTGCGGGCACTCGGCTTCGACGAACACATCACCCTGCTCGGAGACGAGGACCACCGACCCTACCAGCGGCCGGCCCTGTCCAAGGAGTTCCTGCAGGGCACGGTAGAGAGCGAATCACTGATCTTCCGCTCCAACGATTACTGGGCCGGACACAACGTGGCCCTGGTCAAGGGCGAATACATCGTCCGGATCGACAAGGAACCCACCGGCTCCGGGGTCGCGCATTCTTCCTCCGGAAAACAGTTCCCTTTCAAGCGGCTGGCGCTCACGGTCGGCGCCCGGGCCCGCAAGCTGGAGATTGAGGGCGGGAACCTCGACGGCGTGCTGTACCTCCGCAACGCCGACGACGCGCTGGCACTCAAGGCGCGGGTGGGGGATGCCACGGATGTGGTGGTGATCGGCGGCGGGTTCATCGGACTGGAGGCCGCGTCCAGCCTGCGGAAGATGGGCAAGAACGTCACGGTTCTGGAGTTCGGTCCGCGGCTCGTTGGCCGCGCCGTGGGAGATGAGACGGCCGGGTACTTCCTGCAGGCGCACCGTTCCCGCGGCCTGGACATTCGGCTCAACACCAGCGCCAAGCGCTTCACAGCAAGCGAGGGCGGTAGCGCGGTCGCCGGCGTCGAACTCCAGGACGGCACAGAGCTCTCCGCGCAGATTGTGCTCGTGGGGATCGGCGTCATTCCCAACACACAGCTGGCCGAACAGCTCGGGCTGACGGTGGACAACGGGATTGTGGTGGACCGCTTCGCGCTGGCCTCGGACGGCACAACGGTGGCGATCGGCGACTGCGCCAACATGCCCAACCCGGTGCCAGGGTCGGAGCCGGGGGAGCGGATCCGGCTGGAAAGCGTCAACAACGCCATCGAACACGCGAAGGTGGCCGCCTACTCGCTGACCGGGCGGCGCGAGGAATACGCCGGGATCCCGTGGTTCTGGTCCAATCAGGCGGACCTCAAGTTGCAGATCGCCGGACTGTGCAACGGCTACGACCAGACGGTACTCCGGCGGGACGAGGACCGCGGGAAGTTCAGCGTCCTGTACTACCGCCAGGGCCAGGTCATCGCCGCGGACTGCGTCAACGCCCCGCTGGACTTCATGGCCGTCAAGAACGCACTGGCAAAGGGCCAGAACATCCCTGCCGACGCCGCGGCGGACCCCGCCACGCAACTCAAGACCATCACCACGGACAGCTAACTGCACTCAGACAGTACGCCGGCCCACCCGAAGGAGCATTATGAGCACCCCCAAGACTCCGGTCGCAGCCAGCCCCGCCGCTGAACCGGTGGACGTGCCGGCCCAGGCCTTTGCCGCGGAGTACAGCGTCCGGCCAGTTCCCGCGGCTGGTCCGGTAGACACCACCGCGATCTGCAATACCCCGGCTGCCGTTCAGGAACTCGACGCCCTGTGGAAGGCCGTGGTCCATGAGACGCGGACACGCGGAAACGACATCCACTTGCCGATTTCCTTGGCCTACGCCGAACGGCTGTGCCGGGCCTATCCCGGCGCCGACGCTGAACTGGTGCGCGTGGCCACCGTGCTGCACGACACTGGCTGGGCCCACGTTGATGAATCCCGCATCATATCCGAGGGCTTCACCGGTGACTGGCGGAAGGCCGCCATCCGCTACGAACACGAGCAGCAGGGCTGCGACGTGGCCCGCCGGGTGCTCCCCGCCCTGGGATACTCCACCGAATTCATTGAGCGCGTCTGCGAGATCATCGACGGCCACGACACCCGGCCGGTGGCCCGGTCCCTGGAAGACGCCCTGATGCGCGATGCCGACAGGCTATGGCGCTTCGACCGCGCCGGGATCGCCCTCGCCTCCTCGTGGTTCGCCATGGACCCGGCCACGTACACCGACAGGCTGGCCACCGAGATCCTGCCCGAACTCATCACCCAGGCCGCGCACGATATGGCCGCCGCGGACCTAAACCGATCCAACGCCCTTCTTAAGACGGCGGTGATCCGATGACCTCCGCCACGCATGATGCTCCTGCCCTGGTAGCCCGGACGGAGCTGTCCCTGCCGCATACGCATGTGGATACGATCTTTGTTGACGGCGCGTGGCAGCCTTCGCGGGGCACCGGCCGCAACCCGGTGACCGACCCCGCTACGGGCGAAGTGTGGGGCTCGGTGCCGGACGGAACGCCGGAAGACCTGGACGCCGCCGTCGGCTCTGCCCAGCGTGCCTTTCAGGGCGAGTGGCCCCGGCTTACCCCGTCTGAGCGCGCCAGCTACCTTCTCCGGATCGCTGAGGAGGTGGAGAATCGGGCTCAGGAGCTTGCCCTGACGAACTCAAGGGAAAACGGCTCACCGGTGTCCGAATCCGCCGGGGCGGCAGCCAACGCGGCCGGTATCTTCCGGTACTTCGCCACCCTCGCCGCGTACCTTGAGCATGAGGATGTCCGCCCCTTCCCGCGCGGCGGCGGCGAGTCAGTAGTGCGGCGCGACCCGTTGGGTGTCTGCGCGCTGATCGCGCCGTGGAACTTCCCCATCAATCTGGTGGTCATTAAACTGGCGCCGGCTCTGCTGGCAGGCTGCACCGTGGTGATCAAGCCGGCGTCGCCCACGCCGCTGTCCATCCGGGTGATTGTCGAGGCCGTCGCCGCGGCCGGGGTTCCGGCGGGCGTGGTCAACCTGGTAACCGGCTCCGGCCGGCTGGGGGATCAGCTGGTGAAGCACCCGGGCGTCGATAAGGTGGCGTTCACGGGATCGACGCCGGTGGGCCGGAAAATTGCCGCGGCCTGCGGGGAACTGCTGCGTCCGGTCACGCTGGAGCTGGGCGGGAAGTCAAGCGCCATTGTGCTCCCTGATGCGGATCTGGACGCGATGTCCCAGGTGCTGATCCGGTCGTCGATGCGCAACACCGGCCAGACCTGCTACATCTCGACCCGGATCCTGGCGCCCGCGAGCCGTTATGACGCAGTGGTGGAGATGGTCACGGCCACGATTGCGGCCGGAAAGCAGGGTGATCCGCTCGAGGCGGACACTGTGTTCGGCCCTTGCGCAACGGAGTCCCAGTACCGGACCGTGCTGGAGTACGTGGAGTCGGGCCTGGCCGACGGCGCGCGGGTCACCACCGGGGGGCGTTCGGCGTCGTTAGGCGGTGGCCTTGAGGGCGGCTATTTCGTGCAGCCCACGGTCTTCGCCGACGTCACTCCGGAGATGCGGATCTCCCGCGAGGAGATCTTCGGCCCGGTCCTGTGCATCCTAAAATACGACGACGCCGATGGCAGTGTTGACGAGGCCGTCGCGCTGGCGAACAACACCGGGTTCGGGCTCGGCGGTCTGGTGTTCGGGCAGGACGCGGCGGCTGCTCTGAACGTGGCCGACCGGATGGACACGGGCTCCGTGGGCATCAACTTTTTCGCATCCAACCATGCAGCCCCCTTTGGCGGCCGGCACGATTCCGGCCTTGGCACCGAGTACGGGATTGAAGGCCTGAACGCGTACCTGAGCTACAAGTCCATCCACCGCCGCACGTAGATAGCGGGATGCCCGTGACACGGTGAAGGCATTCGATCCTTTGGGCGGCAGGATCAAAATGATGCAACGAGGTGGGCGAGCGGCGGAGGCGCCTGTCCGGCCGGCAAAGCGTCGACCAGCAGCGGCGCGTATCGGACCTTGTTGCCGCTGCGTCCGCCGAAGAACCGGCGCAACTGCGCCGTTATTGGCCGCTCTCGCAGTGACGGCTGGCGTTGGAGGAGTCGGAACGACGCGAGCTCGCCTTGAGCGGCGATGACTTTGAGCACGGCATCGATCCCCAGGCAGCGGATGAGTTCGTCCTCCAGATCGGCGTGACAGACGTGGAACCCAAGCTCGGCCAGCGAACCGGACCCGATACCTGCCCGGCCGAGCGCGCGGGCGATGCCACGGGATTCCCCTGCATCACACAGGCCCAACAACCGGTGGCCTGCGCCATTCGGTCCGTAGCGGTCGAGGAAGTGAACGATGCTGGTCGCGCCTCCCATCGGCACGACCGACACCCGCAAGGCTGCCAGGTCATGGCCACGGCGGAAGGCCAGCGCCTCAACCGCAAGCCGGTCACTCTCACCTTCGACCAACACCGTCGTCGCCTGCATGGAACCAGTATGCCGAACGCATTGTCTGGTCGCAGGCTCCTCGCCGGACACGCAGAAGGTGGTCAGGCCGCGGACACGTCGACCAGGACCTTCCCGACGAAGCCTTGTTCTACGGCGTCGTGCGCTGCCGCGGTTTCCTCGAGCCGAAAGCGGGTGAGGGGCAGTCCGTGTTCATTGCCGACCCGCAATGCCCCCGCTTTCAGCGCATCGGCGACGGCGGCAACGGCCGCCGCCTTCTGCTGCTCCGTCACGGTGTACGTGAGGATGAACTGGAATTGGACGTTCTTGCCCATGCTCTCGCGAATGGGAATGGCCAAGGATTCGCCGGGGTTGGCAGCATAAATGGAAATGGTTCCGCCCGGCTTCACCACCTTGAGGTCATTGCCGATGTTCGCCGGAGCATTGACGTCGACGATCGTGTCAACGCCTCCAGGGGCTGCCTCGTGCACGGCCTGTGGGACGGCGGCAGTGCGATAGTTGATCACACTGTGCGCGCCGGCCCGGCGGGCAAGTTCACCTTTCCGCTCCCCGCTCACGGTCGCGATGACGGTTGCCCCGGCCCAGCGGGCGAGCTGAATGGCCGCGTGCCCGACCGCACCCGCGCCACCGGTGACCAGCACCACCCGCCCTTCCAGGGCGCCCGGCGAAAGCCTGGCCGGGCCGTCCTGGCTGGAGGTCAGTGCACGATGTGCCGTCAGTGCCGGGATCCCCAGGGATGCGCCCGTGTCGAAGGACTCCATCTCTGGAAGGGCAACGGCCTGCGCGGCCGGCACCACCACGTACTCCTGGGCTGTGCCCTCGGTGCCGCCCCAGGCGACGTCCCAGAGCCAAACACGATCGCCGACGGACAGCCCCGGCACGCCGGATCCAAGCTCGTCGATAACGCCGGCACCATCCTGGTTGGGCACTTTTGGTGCCTCCAGCCTGCTGCCGGTCCCGGCGGCGGCCCGGGACTTCCAGTCGGTGGGATTGACCCCGGAGACCACCACCCGGACTCTGACCTGGCCCGGTCCGGGTGCCGGCAGTGGCCTGTCTTGGAGGGCCATCACGGACGATGGCCCTGTCTTTTCGTACACGATGGCCTTCACTGTTACTCCGCTTCTTCGGATTCCATAGGGGGAAGGGATGAGAGCGCCGTGAGAACCTGGGGTTCTCCTGGTCGCCATGATGGCTCGGATACCTCTGACGTCTACTGCGGCGCTTGATCCCACGCTAACGCAAAAGGGGAACTGGGCGGATCAGGTCAAATGGTCGAAGTCGCCGCGCGCCCAAGCAGCGTGTCGTTGGGCGGAATCGTGCAGAATGGCCTTGGCGCCGGACGCTATGACATTGTTGAAGTTGCCGTAGATCCGGTCGAAGTTGAGTTCTCCCAGCTGCGCGGCGATTCGCACTGCCACCGCGCCGGATAGCGGCACGTGGTTAGGGTAGCTGCGCATGAAGGCGATCGAGCGACGGTCTGGATTCGGATACACGCTGTCACCGGTCAGCAAAACTCCTTTGCCGCCGGTGCCTGCAGCCCAGTGCACGACCGCGCTGCCCGGGAAATGGCCCCCGGTCTGGTGCAGGGTCAACCCTTCGGCGATAGGTTGACTGCCGGACCAGTATTTAATGAGCGGATCATTGCGCCCCAGCCATCGCCGGTCTGCATCCGCCACAAGTACGGGGACACCGCCGAGCCGATGCGACCATTCGACCTGCACACCGAACATGTGTGGATGGCTGGCGGCGATCGCCAGGACCGGGCCCCGCTCGAGCACTGCCTTCGCAGCGCTGTCGTCGACATACCCGACCGGATCCCACAACAGCGAACCCTCGTGTGTCGCCACAAGCTGGGCGGTCTGGCCGATCCCGACTTTTGGCTCTGTCCGGATCCCGACAAGGCCCGGCTCGTTCTCCGTCAACACCGTTTGCTGGCCCTCCTGCGCCAGCCCGTCCAGTGTGAGCCACTTTTGTCCGTCCTCGGGTACATACTGCCGCTCGTCGGTGCAGATCGGGCAAACGTCCCGGGCAGGTTCGTCGCGTTCCACGGCGCAAGTTGCACAGATCAGCATGGCGGGTCCCTTCGAATGGCTTGTGTCCTGCTCCTCTTGCCCACCGTAAGCGTGCCCTGCGTCGTCGGGAAGCCTATGCCGCTATCAACTTCTAACGCGAACATCTGGCGTTCAGGCCCGTCCACCCCGCCGCGTCCTTGGCCATGTTCGACGGCGGTGATGTGCGGCGGCCGCGATGGCAGCCGCAAAATGGATCCCGCAATCCGAGTGCGCGTCGAATTGGGTGTCAGGAGCGTCGATGCATATTCAACGCACCGACGGGGACAACAGGGCGGCTATGACGTTCACCGCATACCAGCCCAATGCCCCAAGTGCACCCAGAACGGCAACGGAAACCACCCAAAATAGGGCAGAGAGTTTCGGCCTCGGCTTCTCATCCATAACAACCACCCCGCAATCAATTGGCATACCTCGGACCGAATCTTGGCTGAACCCCCTTGCGGAAAGCTTGGAATCGAGCAAGCCTCAAGACGCCTGAGCCCCGTCCTTGGTGTCAGGATCCGGTGTCAGGATCCGGCGGTCAGGATCCAGGGCGCCCCGGCCACTCTTTGCCGGCCCAGGGGTCGTAGTCGGCGATGAGCTCCTCCTGCGGCGGACGCTCATTTTCCGGGACGTGTTGCAGGTTCACCCGGACCCGGTACCAGAGCGAACTCGATCCCCGCATTCTGTCGACGAGTACGTCTGCGGGGTGCAGGGCTGATAAGAGGTCCGCATGCCGGGTCTTCCATTCCTCGAGCGCCGCGAGCGCCTCGGGCTTGGTCTTGGTCCGTGCCACCTCGATGAGCGGCATTACCGATTGCCGGCGGCCCAGACCGTCGCCGCCGCGCGGCGGCTTCTCGGCGGGGCCGAGCCCGGCAGCCAGACTGATGAGCCTGTCGAGTGTCCCTGCCGCGTCGTCGATCCCGGCGTGGGGGTCGCCCATCGCCGCGAAGCGCTCAAGCACCGTGGGCACCGTGAATTGTTCCGGCCGGGTGGAGGTAACCTCGTCCCACGTGAGCGGAGTCGAGACCCGGGCGTCGGGCAGGGGCCGGATCGAGTACGCCGATGCCACGGTGCGGTCCTTGGCGTTCTGGTTGAAGTCGACGAACACACTCTCGCCGCGCTCCTCCTTCCACCACCGTGCGGTGGCGAGGCCCGGAGCGCGGTTCTCGACCTCGCGGGCGAGGGTCTCGGCGGCGAGCCGCACGTCGTAGTACGACCACTGAGGCGCGATGCGCACGAGGATGTGAAGTCCCCGCGAACCGCTCGTCTTCGGCCACCCCACCAGTCCGACGTCGTCGAGCACCTCCCGCGCGACATAGGCGACGTCGACGATCTGCGCCCAGTCGACCCCCGGCATCGGGTCGAGGTCGACCCGGAGCTCGTCCGGGTGCTCGAGGTCCTCGGCACGCACGGGGTGCGGGTTGAGGTCCAGGCATCCGAGATTCACGACCCACGCCAAGCCTGCAGCATCCCGGATGACGGCCTCTTCGGCTGATGTTCCGGACGCGTAGTGCAGCGTTGCCGTGTCGATAAAGTCGGGGTGGTTTTCAGGCACGCGTTTCTGAAAGAACGGCTCAGCGCCGATCCCCTTCGGGAAGCGCTTGAGTACCATGGGCCGGCCGCCTGCGCCCCGCAGCGCACCGTCGGCGACGGCGAGGTAGTAGCGGACCAGGTCGAGCTTGGTCAGCCCGGGTTCGGGGAACACCACCTTGTCCGGACTCGAGATGCGAACCTCGTTGCCGGCTATGTTGAGGATCTCGGCGGGGGTCTTCGACGAGTTCATTCCGCCACGCTAGTTCCGGACGGCTGCGCTTGGGAATAGCATTCCGGCATGGACGCCAAGTTATTCGCCTATCTCAGCTACAGTGACGCACCCGCAGCCCTGGACTGGCTCCAGGCCGTGGGATTTGGCGTTATTCAGCGGCACGACGGACCCGCAGGGTCAGTGCTGCACGCCGAGATTTCCATGGGGGAGGCGGTGCTAATGGTGGCAAGTAGCGATGCCGCCTACCAGCGGCCGCCACTTATCGGCCAGTCAACCGGCCAGGGACTATATCTTCTGGTCGAAGACGTCGACGCCTTTCATCAGAAGGCCCTCGCCGCGGGCGGAACCTCAGTGATCGAGCCCGAAGCCACCCAATGGGGCGCCCGGCGCTGCCGGGTGCTCGATCCGCAAGGACAGGAATGGAGCGCCGGCACCTACCAGCCCGGAATAGTCTCGTGATGCGTCCTTGCCTGCCCCCGGGCAGGCGCTTTTAGGTGCCCTCCTGGGTGCCGGTGTCGAAGGGCTTGCCCGCGGCCGGCGGCTTTTCGCCAGGCGTACCTGTTCCGGCCTTGCGCAGCGGATCTACAGTACCTTCCGCGCCGTAGTCACCTTCGGTGTACTGGCCGATTTCCGACCCGGCCGTGCGTCCCGGAGCCGTGCCAGCGCCGCCGTAGTCGGCTGCTACGTAGCGCCCGGATTCCTTGGCTCGGTCTCCCAAGGGTTCGGGCAGGCCGCCCTCCCTGCCGGCCGCACCGTAGTCACCTTGGACGTATTGGCCTTCCTCGTCCTCGGCGTGCCGGCCTCTCTGCACGCCAGCCTTACCGTACGCTCCTTCGACGTACCGGCCCCGGAGCTCCTTATCTTCTGGTTTCACGTCCGCGGGCGCCTGGTCCGCGGGCAATTCGGAGTCGCTGCGGTCTGTCATGATCCTGCCCTCCAGAGACGAATCCATGCGTCTAATCCGGCGCAATTCAAGTCTAGTCAGGGCCACTGCACCACGACAGAGGGCAGCGGCCGCCGGCCGCCCGCCTTGGGTGGCCAAGAGTGTCAGGTGTGGGCGGCGGGAGCGGTGGTGCTTCGAACGACGAGGCGCGGGGCCAGCACTTCGGTACGTGGCTGCAGGGAGGGGTCGGCGATGCGGGCGAGGAGAAGCTCCGCGACGCGGATGCCTACGTCCCGGCTGACGGGGTCGACGGTGGTCAGGGAGACGTGGCGGATCCCGGCGAGATAGGTGTTGTCGTATCCGACCAGTGAGAGTTGTCCCGGCACGCTGATGCCGTGCTCGTCGGCGGCCGAGAGCGCACCGACGGCGAGGATGTCGTTGGCGGCAAAGACCGCTGAGGGGGGCTGGCCGCCGTCGATAAGGCGGCTCATTGCCTCAAAGCCGGAATGCTCGCTCAAGTCCGTTGGTATCACTCGGATGTAGTTCTGCAAGCCGTGGCGGGTCATGGTGTCCCGGTAGGCGTCGGCCCGCACGGTAGCAGAGCCGGTGGGAGCGGTGAGGAAGGCAATGTCGCTGTGGCCGAGACCAATCAGGTGCTCGACGGCCATCCGGGCGCCGGCGGCGTCGTCGTTGGTGACGCGGTCCGCTGCCGGGAGGTCGAAGGCGCGGGTGCCGGCGACGACGGCTGGCGTGAGCAGTGTGGCGCGGGTGAGGTCTTCATCGGCGTTGAAGTCTCCGGCGATGACGAGGCCGTCGACGCGCAATTCCATGAAGGCGGACACCGGGCTTTCCCCTGGGCGGGCCAAATAGCGTGGATCGCCGAGGACCATCCGGAGGTTCTGCTCCCGGAAGATGTTCTGCATGCCGTCGAGCAGCTCCACGAACCAGGGATTGGAGAGGTCGTCCAGCAGCACTCCTACTGTTTGCGTCCGTCCGCTGGCGAGCGAGCGGGCCGCATTGCTGGGCCGGTAGTCGAGTGCGGCTATGGCGATGGCAACAGCTTCCCTCTTTTGTTCACTCACCTTTGGTGAACCCCTCAGCACCAGGGATACGAGTGCGCGAGATACGCCGGCTTCGCGCGCCACATCCTCAATGGTGGCGCGTTTGGCCGCTCCATGCTGGTTCAGTTCGTTCCTGGACAAATGGCCTCCTGCCGGCAAGCGTATCGCGGGAAACACAGCGGTTCCGGCCGCCGCCCCATGGGCAACCGCACCGGTTCCACTGCTGCCTGACGCCGGCCGCATGCCTGTCCCGTGGGGGAGGCCCCGGCGGCAATGGCTACGGACGTTCGATTCTCAGAGAGATACCGCCTTCTCGCCCGGTACCGTGGGAGGCACGATGATTGGAATGCCTCCGGTGCGGAAGTGCACCTCCAGCTCTTCCAGGGATTGCCCCTTCGTCTCCGGCACGAATTTCGCCACGAAGATCAGGGAAACAATGTTCACCAGCACGAACACGGTGAACGTGCCGGTTGAGCCCAGGGCGACGACCAGGATCGGGAACAGGAAGGAGATCGCCGCGTTCACGGTCCAGAGGGCGAACACCGCGATGCCCATCGCGAAGCCGCGGATGGCCAGCGGGAAGATCTCGGAGAGCAGTAGCCACACGCACGTGCCGATGAAGCACTGCACGAAGGCCACGAACAGCATCATCGCCGCCAGAATGGTGTAACTGACGAGGTCCGACTGGGGGAGTGTGAAGACGACGGCGAGGAGTGCCTGCGAAGCTACGACCCCGGAGAAGCCAATGACCAGCATGCGGCGGCGCCCGATGAAGCCCAGCAGCCAGATACCCAGGACGGTCATCAGCACCGACGTGACGCCGACGGCGATGGTCGCCACGAGCGATGCGCTCACGCCGAGGCCGCTGCGCTCGAGGATGGTGGGGGCGTAGTAGTTCACGGTATTGATGCCCGTTGCCTGCTGGGCTGCGGCGAGCCCGATGCCGACCCAGAGGAGCCGGCGCATCCAGAGATTGTTCTTCAGATCGCGCCAGGCGCTGGAGCGCTCATTCCGGGCCGTATTCGCGGACTCAACGATTTCTTTGTATTCGAAATCGGCTTCCTCCGGGCTGCGACTGAGGTTGAGGATGCGGCGACTGTCCTCGAGCCTGTCGCGGATAGCGAACCAGCGCGGCGATTCGGGCAGGACGAGCATGCCGATCAGGAGTGCGATGGCGGGGATGGAGGCAATGCCAAGCATGATGCGCCAGACCTCCGCGTCGTGGATGACGGCGTCGAGGAGTGCGTTGATGGCAAAAGCAAGCATCTGTCCGGTAACGATCATCAGTTCGTTGATGGTGACCATGCGCCCGCGCAGATGTGCGGGCGCCATTTCTGCCAGGTAAAGAGGGCACGTTACGGCAGCGGCGCCGACGCCAAGACCGAGGATGACGCGGGCAACGACCATGAACCCGACGGTCGGTGCGATGGCGCAGCCTATCGCGCCGAGAAGGAAGAGCAGCGCGCACACAAGCAGCGTGCCGCGCCGCCCAAGCTTATCGGCGAGCCTGCCGCCGCTCAGTGCGCCCACCGCGGCACCAGGGAAGAGCAGTGCGCTGACGACGGTGGCCTCTTCGACCGGGCTCATGCTCAAGGAGTCCTGCATGTAGAGCAGCGCACCGGAGATCACGCCGGTGTCGTAGCCGAACAGGAGTCCGCCGAGTGTGGAGATGACAGTGAGACGGGCGAGATATCCGCGGTGTTTTGAGCCCGATGCGGGCGAGCTTGCTGTGTGCAACGACATTGTTGACTTCCTCGATTCGGCCGACCTGGAGGGCGGACTTTGAATTCGGAGCGTTCTCAGGGAGTGTGCTGGATCACGCACCTTCAACGTTAGAGCGCTCTAACGAGACAGTCAAGAGTTTGTCTTGACATACGCTCAAAGTATCAACGCGCATCCTGGAGGCGGGCGGTCAGGGGCAAGTCCGCGGGCGGGGCGGCGAGGAGGATGCCGGAAGACTAGTAGGTGGCGCCGGGGTGGAGCGGCTATTTCTTCAGGGGCTTTTCCCGGATGAAACGGCTTGTTACTATGTCAGGACAAAGTCAGGGAAAGGGCGATGAGTCTCATGCGAATCGATGTCAACACCAGGGAGGCCGGCACATGACCGGGAACTCCTCACTCCCGGTGTCCCGGGTCCCGGGTTCCCGAGCCGCACCACCACTCCGCTGGGGGATCATGGGTCCCGGCTGGATCGCGGAACGCTTTACGGAATCCGTCCAGGCGCACACCTCGCAGATTATCGCCGCAATCGGGTCCCGCTCGCTGGACCGTTCCGAAGCCTTTGCTGGACGGCACGGCATCCCCGCTGCCTTCGGCAGCTATGAGGAGCTGGCGGCCGCCGACGTCGACATCGTCTACGTGGCCACGCCGCACAACTTCCACTACGAGGCCGCCCTCATGGCGCTCGACGCCGGCAAGCACGTTCTGGTCGAAAAGCCGATAGGCATCAACCGTGCGCAGGCGGCCGGCATCGCCAGCCGGGCCGCCGACGCCGGCCTGTTCGCCGCCGAAGCCATGTGGACATTTTTCCTGCCCAAGTTCGACGTCATCCGGCAAGTGCTCGACTCCGGAATGCTCGGGGACGTTACTACGGTCTTCGCCGAATACGGTGAGCACTTTGACCCCAGCCACCGGATCTTTGACCCGGCTCTGGCGGGCGGCCCGTTGCTGGACCTGGGGACCTATCCGCTCTCGCTCATCACGTCCGTCCTGGGCGAACCGGACCGCCTGCTGGCGCTCGGTGAACCGCACGAATCCGGAGTCAATGCCCAGCTTTCGGCCGTCATGTCCTTTGCCGGCGGACGCCAGGCCATGATGAACACCCAATTGCACAACTTCACGCCGACGTCCGCCACCATTGTGGGCACCGAGGCTTCACTGTCAATTGACGGGCCCTTCAACATGCCAGGCAACTTCAGCGTCCACTTCCCGGATGGTACCCGGCTGGCCTACGAGGAGCCGGCCGGAGCACACTTCGAGGGCCTGCACTTCGAGGCTGCCGCCGTCGCCCGCGCCATTGCGGCAGGGCGGCTGGAGGTTCCGCAGCGGCCGCTCGCCGAATCCATCCGGACCATGGCCGTCGCCGACGCCATCAGGAACCAGCTCGGAATCGTGTTCCCCGGCGAAGCCGTTGGAAGCCGCTGATCCAGGCCCTCCGTATCAGCGCTCGGATGCCCTCGCGGCTTTGGTGGCGGCCTTGGCAGCCTGCTTGCTGGCGCGCACTCTTTTCAGCGACTCGGGGTCCACGATGTCGGCGACAGAAAGAAATGCGCTCTCCTGGCCATAGGGGCCGGCGGCCTCACGCCAGCCTGGCGCCTGCAGGCCGCACTGCTTGCCTAGCAGTGCAAGGAAGATCCTGGCCTTTTGCTCTCCGAAGCCGGGCAAGCCCTTCAACCTGCGCAGCACTTCCTCACCGTCCGGGTCGTCCTGGTTCCAGATGGCAGTTGCGTCCCCATTCCAATCGCCTTGGACGGTCGCAGCGAGGTCCTGGACGCGGCCGGCCATGGAGCTGGGGAAGCGGTGGATGGATGGACGCTCCTTGAAGATCTCAACGAAGCCGGCCGGGTCGTATTCGGCGATTGCGGCAGGGGTCATGGACCCGATGCGCGTCCGGATCTTTTCGGGTCCGGCAAACGCAGACTCCATGGTCACCTGCTGGTCAAGCAGCATGCCAACGAGGAGTGCGAACGCGTCATTGCTGAGCAGTTGGTCGGCGGCGGCGTCGCCCGTGATGTGCAGTTCCATGCGCCCATCCTGCCACCAGCTCCGCGCCACGTCATGGCACCGGCCCGAATCTGCTCCGCCGCGACCAGCGGCATTGCTGACGCTGTGGCCGGTATCCTTGAAAGATGAGTGGCACAGCGCATTCAACCGTCACATTTGATGGCCGCTTCGCCCGGGAGTTCCAGGAGATGGCCATTCCCTGGCGCGCGGAGGAGGCGCCCGAGCCGCACCTTTTGGTGCTCAACGAGCACCTCGGCGCTGAGCTGGGCCTCGATCCGGCCTTCCTCCGGAGTCCGGAGGGTCTGCGTCTGTTGACCGGCAACGCCGTCCCTGCCCATGCCAGTCCGGTGGCGCAGGCCTACGCCGGCCACCAGTTTGGCTGGTACGCGCCCCGCCTCGGCGACGGGCGCGCACTCCTGCTGGGCGAGATCGGGCACGCGGACGGGCAGCTCCGCGACGTCCACCTCAAGGGATCAGGACGCACGCCGTTTGCCCGCAACGGGGACGGCCAGGCGGTGGTCGGGCCCATGCTGCGCGAATACATCGTGAGCGAGTCGATGCACGCGCTGCACATCCCCACGACCCGTTCCCTCGCCGTCGTCGCGACGGGACGTTCGGTGCAGCGCGAGACGCTCCTGCCCGGCGCCATTCTGACCCGGATAGCCAGCAGCCACCTGCGCGTGGGCAGCTTCCAGTACGCCCGGTCCACGGGCGACATCGGCCTCCTTCGCCGCCTCGCCGACTACGCCCTGACCCGTCACCACCCCGCCGCCGCGGACGCCGGAAACCGATATCTCGCACTCTTCCAAGGGGTCATATCCGCCCAGGCTTCGCTGGTGGCCCAGTGGATGCTCGTCGGATTCGTTCACGGGGTCATGAACACCGACAACATGACGATTTCGGGCGAAACGATCGACTACGGGCCGTGTGCCTTCATGGAAGGCTTCGACCCGGCCGCTGTCTACAGTTCGATCGACGAGAGCGGGCGCTACGCCTACCGCAACCAGCCGGTGGTGGCGGAGTGGAATCTTGCCCGGCTCGCGGAGTCGCTTCTGCCCCTGCTCAACGACGACGAGGAGCAGGCGGTCGAGCTCGCGGTGGGAGCACTCGGCGAGTTCCGCCGGCAGTACAGTGACGCCTGGTCGGCAGGCATGAAGGCCAAGCTGGGGTTCCGTGACGGGCTCGACGACGACGTGGCCTCGCCTCTCGTGGACGAACTTGTGGCTTTAATGCAGGAGTCACGGGCCGACTACACCTCGTTTTTCCGGCACCTCGGCAAAGCCGCCCGCGGCCGTGCCGAAGCCGCGCGGGGCCAGGTCCAGGACACGGCAGCTTTCGATGCCTGGGTGGGGCGATGGCGTGCCTTGGCACCGGATGCTGACGCCA
This sequence comes from Arthrobacter sp. 05T410, assembly GCF_056396505.1. NCBI lineage: Bacteria > Bacillati > Actinomycetota > Actinomycetes > Micrococcales > Micrococcaceae > Arthrobacter > Arthrobacter sp. 05T410. Next base: position 29,298 of record NZ_JBFTLP010000025.1, read on the forward strand.
TGGACCGGGTCAACCCCATCTACATCCCGCGGAACCACCTGGTGGAGGAGGCCCTGGCGGCCGCTACCGTCGGAAACCTGGATCCGCTGGCACGGCTGCTGGACGCAGTCGCCTCGCCTTTCGACGAGCGGTCCGGCCTCGAGCGCTACGCAGCTGCCGCCCCAGAAAGCTTTGGCCCGTACCGAACCTTCTGCGGAACCTGAGGGGGACTGATCATGGATACCGAATTCGCCGAGGTCATCGATCATGACGTCACCACCATCACCTGCGTTTGCGGCAATACCGTCAGCAGCGAGGGATTGATTCAGGCCAACTCACAGGGCATGCCCGTTCACATTGGCGGAAACGTTCCCGTGCCCGCGGGGCTGGCTGCCTGGCCTGAGGACGAGGATCTCTACACCCTGTGCTCCTCCTGCGGCCGCGTTTACCATGACGCTGTCATCGAAGAGACTGGGACCGCGCCCGTTGCTTTCCGGATTGATGTCACCGCCGGACCGGTTGCCGAAGCGATCCGTGTCCACTGGGACCTCAACACGTAGCACTGTGACCGTGTCAGGGATCAGTGAGCCCTACACGGTGTCCGGCCGCTGATCTCCCTTGTGGCTCCGCAGATTCTCCTGCACCTTGCCGAACAAATCCTTGATGGTCGTCTCCGTATTGGTGAGCATGTCCGGCTGGACGTAGACCTGTTGGGCGGGAGGCAGGCTGTAATGGGACGCCAGGCCACCCGCACCGTCCACCCCTGCCAGCGCGATGGTCACACCACCCTCCTTGCGCGCAATGGCGCCAATCCGGCCGAAGACCACGGTAAATTCGTCCGGCTGGAAGCTCACGGTCAGTCCGACATGTGTCCGGTTAAGGTCACTTGCCGTGACGGCCTTCTCGTTCCCGGTCCCTGCATAGTTCATGTCGATCTCCCGGATAGCTGGTGGCGTTGTAAGCGAGCAGTCTACGTCCGGGACCGGAGACGGGGTAGGGACCCGCCGGCTGCCCGATACCGGACCGGTCCCGGCGTGGGGGAGAATGCGTTCATGACCAAAGACGATCTTCGGCCTGTCTACTTCCTTTCGGACAGCACCGGCATCACCGCGGAAACGCTCGGCAACACCTTGCTGACGCAGTTCCCCGCGAACCACTTTGACCGCATCACGGTCCCCTTCATCACCACGGTCGAACAGGCCAGGACGGTGGTCGGCACTATCGACAAACTGGCCGCCACGGGCCTGCAGCCGATCGTGTTTTCCACCGCGGTAAGCAGCGATATCCGCCAGGTCCTGGGTACGTGCCAGGGGATCATCGTGGATCTCATCGGGACTCATGTCGGACAGCTGGAGCAGGCCCTCGGTTCGCCGGCCAGCGGCGAACCCGGCAGGGCCCATGGCCTGGGCAATGCGGAGCGGTATCAATCCCGGATGGCCGCCGTCGAATACGCCATGGAACACGACGACGGCCAAAGCCTGCGGGCGCTCGAAAAGGCCCAAGTCATCCTGGTGGCGCCGTCCCGCTGCGGAAAAACGCCCACCACCATGTACTTGGCCCTGCAGCACGGCATTTTCGCCGCCAACTTCCCGCTGGTGGACGAAGACTTTGAACGGGAAGGGCTCCCCAAGCCGCTGAGGCCTTTCGTTGAGAAGTGTTTCGGGCTCTCCTCCAACCCCCTGCGCCTGAGCCAGATCCGCACCGAACGGCGCCGGGGCTCACCCTACGCGTCGCTGCGGCAGTGCGGCTTCGAGCTGCGCAGCGCCGAGCAGCTGTACGTCTCCCATAGGATTCCGTACCTGAATTCGGCCACGGTGTCCGTCGAGGAAATGGCGGCAACCATCCTGCAGCGGATGAACCTCAAGCATTAGAGAAAAGTTTCACAAACTTAGTGTGGCGCACGTCATGTGGAAAGTGCGCTGGAGACCTGTCACTGTGGACAGGACTTGCGCCCATCAACCGGCCATCGCCGCAAGCGGGGCGGCGCACTTGCATGCCATCATCTGCAAAGGAGCAGTAACTATGACGACAGACATCCTGTGGTTCTCAGAACTCGGACTCAAGGACCTGGACCGGGTGGGCGGGAAGAACGCCTCCCTCGGTGAGATGGTGCAGAACCTGACCTCCGCCGGCGTCCAGGTTCCCGACGGCTTCGCCACCACCGCGGATGCCTACCGCAACTTCCTGGCGGATTCGGGCCTCGACCAGAAGATCGCCGACCGGCTGGTCGGCCTGGACACCGATGACGTCACCGCCCTGGCAGCCGCCGGGCAGGAGATCCGGGCCCTCATGCGCGAGACGCCCTTCCTGCCTGACTTCGAAGCGCAGATCCGGAACTCCTACCAGCAGCTGGTGGACAAGCACGGCGGCTCTGAGGACCTGTCCTGGGCCGTCCGTTCCAGCGCCACGGCGGAAGACCTCCCCGATGCCTCCTTCGCCGGGCAGCAGGAAACCTTCCTGAACGTCCGCGGCATCGAGAACATCCTGCTCGCCATCAAGGACGTGTTCGCGTCCCTCTACAACGACCGGGCGATCGCCTACCGGGTGCACCACAAGTTCGAGCACGCCGAGGTGGCGCTCTCGGCCGGCATCCAGCGCATGGTGCGCTCCGACGTCGGCGCCTCCGGCGTCATGTTCACCATGGACACAGAGTCCGGGTTCCAGGACGCCGTGTTCGTCACGTCCTCCTACGGCCTCGGCGAGGCTGTCGTCCAGGGCGCCGTCAACCCCGACGAGTTCTACGTCTACAAGCCCGCGCTGCAGGCCGGCCGGCCTGCAATCCTCAAGCGCGGACTGGGCGAGAAGGCCCTGCAGATGACCTACACGAGCAGCCGCGAAATCGGCCGCACTATCGACTTCGTACCGGTCGAGGCGTCCCTGCGGAACCGCTTCAGCCTCACTGACGACGACGTCGAGCAGCTCGCCCGGCACGCCGTCGCCATCGAGAACCACTACGGCCGCCCCATGGACATCGAATGGGGCAAGGACGGGATCGACGGCGGCCTGTACATCCTGCAGGCGCGCCCGGAGACCGTGCAGTCCCGCCGCGCCTCCGGCAGCCTGAGCCGGTTCCGGCTCAACGGGACCGGCCGGGTGCTGGTCGAGGGCCGCGCCATTGGCCAGCGCATCGGCGCCGGCAGCGTCCGCATCCTCACCGCGATCGACCAGATGGCCGCCTTCAAAACCGGTGATGTCCTCGTCGCCGACATGACCGACCCGGACTGGGAACCGATCATGAAGCGTGCCTCCGCCATCGTGACCAACCGCGGCGGGCGCACGTGCCACGCGGCCATCATTGCCCGGGAACTGGGGATTCCCGCCGTCGTCGGCACCGGGGACGCCACCGATGCCCTCTCGGACGGCCTCGACGTGACCGTGTCCTGCGCCGACGGTGAAACCGGCGTGATCTACGAAGGGCTCCTGGACTTCAGCGTCGAGGAAACCGAGATTACCCAGCTGCCCGAGGCCCCCGTCAAGGTCATGATGAACGTCGGCACCCCGGAGCAGGCTTTCACGTTCGCGCAACTGCCCAACCACGGAGTGGGCCTGGCCCGGCTCGAATTCATCATCAACCGCCAGATCGGCATCCACCCCAAGGCACTGCTGAATCTCGACGAGCAGCCGGCGGACGTCGCCGCGGAAATCCGTGAGCGCATCGCCGCGTACGAGAGCCCGCGCGACTACTACATCAAGCGCCTGGCCGAGGGCGTGTCCACCATCGCGGCGGCGTTCGCGCCGGAACCCGTGATTGTGCGCATGTCCGACTTCAAGTCCAACGAGTACGCCAACCTGATCGGCGGGCCCGCCTACGAGCCGCACGAAGAGAACCCGATGATCGGCTTCCGCGGCGCCTCACGCTACTTGGAGCCGTCCTTCCGGGACTGCTTCGACCTCGAGTGTGAGGCCCTGTCCTTTGTCCGCAACGAGATGGGCCTGACCAACGTCAAGCTGATGATCCCGTTCGTACGGACCCTGGATGAGGCCCGCGGCGTTATCGAACTGCTGGGGGAGAACGGCCTCACCCGCGGCGAGAATGGCCTAGAGGTGATCATGATGTGCGAGATCCCATCCAACGCGCTGCTCGCCGATGAGTTCCTGGACTACTTCGACGGGTTCTCCATCGGCTCCAACGACATGACCCAGCTGGCCCTGGGCCTGGACCGGGACTCCGCGATTGTCTCGGGCGGCTTCGATGAACGCGATCCGGCCGTCAAAAAGCTCCTGAGCATGGCCATCGCGGCCTGCAAGGTGCGCGGCAAATATGTCGGCATCTGCGGCCAGGGTCCGAGCGATCACGCGGACTTCGCCGAGTGGCTGGTCGAGGAAGGCATCGATTCGGTCTCCTTGAACCCCGACACCGTGGTGGACACCTGGCTGCGCCTTGCCGGCGCCACAGCCGGCCCGGCCGTCGAGGCAGGCGTCGGGGCCGGGGCGAACTGACAGCCGCGGCGTCCAAGTAAGACAGGCCGGACACCCGCCGGGCAGCACGGACTGAGAATTCCAGACCGTGCTGCCTGGGCGGCCGTTCAGGCGTTGGAAGCCGCACGGGCGGAAGGCCTCAGGCGCTCAGCTTTCCAATCGCGCTGCTTTCAAGGTTCTCCAACAGGTGCCGCGGATTGTCGTAAACTTCGGCGGCACCGGCCTCCCGCAGCTCGGCTTCGCTGATTCCGCCGCAGGTCAGGGCAATGGCGGGAACTCCGATTGCCGCGGCGGCCAGCACGTCCCAGACGGCGTCGCCAACAAACACGACGTCCGCCGGGCTGAGCTCAAGCTTTTCCAGGCACGCCAGCAGAATGTCGGGAGCGGGCTTGCTCTCGTCGGCGTCGTTGGAACTGGTCCACGCATCGATGGACGTGCCGGCGTCCAGGAGGCGCCGGGCGACGTCCAGGTCGCGCTCCTGCGCTGATGATGCCAAACCCACGGCCAGCCCGGCGCCGGAGCATGCGGCCAGGAGGTCCCGGGCAGAGTCGAAGGGGCGCAGGGAAGGCCAAAACGTGGAGAACACGGCGCCGTGCGCGGATTTGAGGTCTTCCTGCATGTCCGTGGTGCACCCGGGGACCAAGTGTTCGATGAGCTTGTCGCCGCCCATGCCGACGCAGCGGTGGATAGCCGAGATCTGGATGTCCAGCCCCTCCCGCCGGAACGCCTGCCACCAGGCAAGGGCATGGAAATAGCTGGAGTCAATCAAGGTCCCGTCGACGTCGAAAAGGACGCCTCGTTTCTTTTCCGATTTTGAACCTGGCACCATTGCTACCCCACCTTTGGTTGAGGGCGGCCGCATGTGCCTGACCAGGCAACGGCTCGGCCCATAACGGATCTTTCCAGACCGGCGTCCGAAGGACCTGTCAAAGACTCCTCAGCGTCCACGATCAGAACGCCGCCACCACTCTGCAGCGAGTGCTCCAACTCCAAATGTCTGGCCACTTTAACCTCCTCGACTCTGCTGGAAGCTTGCATGGTAAGACTACTTAATGCAGGGGAATTTTCGTGGCGGCGTGCATGCGGCGGTCGTCGCCGTGGGGGAGCGGCTAACGACACTTAGACCATGCCTCGATCCCGGCGAGGCCCCAGGCCGGGCACTTGCGTCCCAGGCTATTGAACAGAGGCACTGCGGTCCGGTCAGAGAAGGGCAAAAAGTGTCGGGCACTTGACGGCTTTCGTGCCAGAATCCTCACATGACCAGGGAACGCAGTGAACTGAAGAGCATCGGATATGAGATCTTCATCGGAATCCTTTCGCTCCTGTCGATCGTCAATCTCGTGCTCGTGTATGCCGCGCGGGAGCAGTCGCTCGACACCGTGCTCGAGGTGATGAACGCCCTTTTCAGCGTGATCTTCCTCGCCGACTTCCTCTACCGGATCCTCACCGCGCCATCGGCGGGCGCCTATTTCTTCAGGCACTTCGGCTGGGCCGACCTGCTGGCCAGCATGCCCTTCGCGCAACTCAAGTTCCTGCGCATCTTCCGGCTGATCCGGGTGTACCGCCTGCTCCGCGACGTCGGCATCCGGACAATCGGCCGCGCACTGAGCAAAGACCGGGCCGGCAGCTCCCTGTACATCCTGCTGCTCATGGGCATTTTCGTACTGGAATTCGGAAGCCTCATGATGCTCCGCATCGAGCAGTATGCGCCGGGGGCCAATATCACGACGGCCTCGGACGCCATCTGGTACACGATCGTCACGATCTCGACAGTGGGATACGGTGACCAATTTCCGGTCACCGGTGCCGGCCGTATTCTCGGTGCGGGCATCATCGTCGTCGGTGTCGGCATCTTCGGCACCTTCACCGGCTACCTGGCCAACTTCTTCCTGGCTCCCCGGAAGAAGGAACCCGCACCGCCCGTCGATGCGGCCAACACCAGCGCGACGGTCGAAGCACTCCGCCTGCGCCTCGAAGAGTCCGAAGCCAAGCTCACCGAGATCAGAAAGCTGCTCACCGAGCCAACCTAGCTGGGCCTCCCCGGCCCGGCTGCCTGCCAGGGTTCTTCGCCGAACCAATGACTTTTGGCACTGCCCGTGTGTGCCTGCCGGGGCAAGAGTTGGACCTTCGCTGCCGGTTTGGCCAGCGCCCCGGTCCGGGTGCGAAAGGCCGCTTGCCTTTGACGGGTCGGTCCTGCCCCACACCGTCCGGAGACAGCGTCCGGTGTCAAGGCCGTGAAGGTGGGTGACGAGAAGTTCATCGAAGCCGCTTCGTCCTGATCGGCCGACACGACTCCAGTGAACCCTGCGGAGGGCCGCAAGGCCACGAACCGACATGCCCGGGCATCGCTTCGGATCCGCGCGAACAACTCCACTCTCGGCTCCATCCACCAGGGTGCCGGCGAGTCACGAGGTGGGGCCAGAAATAACCGCCTATCCGTGCGATCCAAACCGGTCATAACCACCCGGGGCAGATCTACGCGTCCCCTGCCACATTGAGCCGGAATGCGTGGACCGGAGGGGAGAACGTCAGCACCGGACCCCACGACGTCGTCTGCACAGACCGGGACGAGGATCATTCCGGCGTAGCCCGAAGGCGATATGCCGCCCGTGCAGGTTCCCCTCCCACGAGCCCGCGCGCCACGGCGCCGTGGTCCGGACGGGATTAGCCCTCGGCTTCCGCTTCTGCCTCGGCCATAGCCTCGGTCAATTCGAGGGCGAAGCCCAGGGCGCTGGCTAGGTTGCCGGTTGCCGCCACGATCCGGGGGGTGCCGACGATTGGGGCAACAGCGATCAGGATGCCCTGGATGTCCTCACTGGTGATGCCGACATCCATCGCGGTACTGGCATTGAAAAAGTAGGACGCGGCCGGGGCGTCGACGGCGGCGAGGGCAGCGATCCGGGCCAGCATCAACTCGCGAGGATCAAGCGTCGAGCGTTCAACCGATACGGCGGTGAGGTCGGCGAGGGCGTCCAGGATCGGGGTTTCTTCTTCGGCCATGGCCATGTCTCCATCTGGTTGCGGTGATTGTACGGCGAGTGGCGCGACCGGGGCCGGTCGCTGCGACTCGACATCAACGTAACCCTCGAAAGCGGAGGACGACATCACCCCCATGGGATGAACCGATGCTCAGCCCGCCGTGGCGGCCGCAGCGCATCGACAGGAATCTTGAATGCAAAGCCCCCGATTCTGCCTACCCGCCGGTCAAGCGGAACGGGAACGGCGCCGGATGGCGCTGAACGGCAGGAGGATAAACAGGGCGAGTGCCAGGTAGCCGAAGACGGCGATGACTGGCTGGACCAGCCCAATCAGGATCATGGCGACGTACACGCCCAGCGTGGGCGTGAGCCGTTTGGTGAGGGTCTTCACGTCCTCATCAGCCAGATCCGGGCGCACGAGACGCGCGCGGACAGCATATCGCCAGGTCACCGAAATCATGATCATCGATAGGAGCAGGTTGATGCCGTAGACGGTCGCCGCGATCCGCTCGGGCCCGGCTTCGTGGATGAATTCGGCCAGCAACTTCGTCGGAAAAGGCAGGAACGAGACAACCAGGAGCAGTAACAGGTTCAGCCGTACGAACACCGAGTCGGCATGGTCGAGGTATTCGGTGATAACCGTGTGGGCAAACCAGACCGCCCCAATCGTCGAGAAGCTGACCAAGTAGGCTAAGTACGACGGCCACAGGTCGACCAGCGCGCCGACGAGGTTCTCGTGGGAGCCGGCAGGGACCGAGATCTCCAAAATGAGGAGCGTTATCGCGATGGCGAACACGCCGTCGCTGAATGCTTCCATCCGCCCGGTCCGATAGGCAGACGGCCGGGGTTGCGGCTGCCCGGCACCAACCTGGTCATCCATGGGACAAGCATGGCAGCCGCTTCTTGACATCCGGCTCATCCGCAACGAACGATCTACTTGATGCGCTGCCCGTGGGTCAGCCACGCCCCATGGCCGATTTCGGCCCCACATATGACGGACTCACCGACTCCTACGTTTCATCCAGACCTTCTTCCAGCCGACACCGTAACGGGGTATATCGCTCGGCATTGGGGCCGACGGATACATCGGGCTCAAACCCTTTTGGGCGGGTCAGCAATTGTGCGTCAAAGGCGACCTCGCTACTTGGCGGCTACCGAGAAATGATCCCGCCGCACCCTCGAGGCCCGTCTGTTACGGAGTCCGATGGCCGGCGATCGGTTCATCCCGCGGGGGTGATGTCTCCCTGGGACGTACAGGGTTACTTTGCAGACGGGCCGGGCCCCTCGCCCGTGCCGTCGGCTCGGCACCCAACACCAAATCCAGATGGAGACATGATCATGGCCGAAGAAGAAACCCCCGTCGTCGACGCCCTCGCCGACATCACCGCCGTGTCGCTCGAACGCTCCACCCTTGTTCCCCGCGAGTTGATGCTGGCCCGTATCGCGGCCCTCGTCTCCGTCGACGCTCCACCCGCCTCCTACCTGCTCAACGCCGGTACGGCGGTCGACGCCGGCGTCACGGCAGATGATGTCCAGGGCATCGTCATCGCAGTTGCGCCCATTGTCGGCACTCCCCGGATCGTGGCGGCAGGCAGCAAACCTCGCCATTGCGCTCGGCTTTGTCATCGCAGTGGCCGAAGCCGAGCTCGAAGCCGAGCTTGAGGCTGAAGCCGATGCCCCGGCCGAGGACTGATCACGCCAAGCGGTACTACGAAAGGGACTGCGGGAGCGAGACATGACCCAGCGAACCTACCCTAAGGGCGTACCGTGTTGGATCGACACCGAGCAGCCCGACGTCGAGGCGGCCGCCGAGTTCTATGCCGGCCTCTTTGGCTGGACGTTCGAGGACGCCGTGCCGGCGGGCGCGCCAGGCCGATACTTGATTGCCAAGCTCGACGGCCAGGACGTCGCCGGGATGGCGGACACCCGGGGTGCCGCGACATGGAATACCTACGTATCCGTCGAGGACGCGTATACCGCAGTGCAGCGTCTGGTCGCTGCCGGCGCTACGGTACGGTCGGCAGCCGCAGACGCTGGAGAAGGCGGCCGCAGTGCGGCGCTGACCGATCCAGGGGGCGCCGGGATCCGCATCTGGCAAGCCAAGCGACGCTTGGGGGCACAGGTGGCCAATCAGCCGGGGTCCTGGAATTTCAGCGATCTCCACACGCCTAACCCCGGCGCGGCCATCAAGTTTTATGAGGACGTGTTTGGCTGGAAAGTCGACGACCTCGGCTTCGCGATGATGATCCGCAGGCCCGGTTACGGTGATCACCTTGAGGCGACAATCGATCCGGGCATCAGGGAAAGGCAGTCAGCGCTGGCCCCTCCACCTGGCTTCGAGGATGCGATCGCCTGGATCGCGACCACGGCCCCCGACGAACTGCCGCACTGGCACGTCTCGTTCACCGTTGCTGACCGGGACCGGACGGTGGTTGATGCGAAGCGACTCGGCGCCCAAGTCGTTAGCCAAAGCGAGACCGAGTGGACGCGCACGGCACTGATCCGGGACCCCCAGGGAGCGGAGTTTACCGCCAGCCAGTTCACGCCTCCGTCGCGATGAGCGCTCCTTCAATAGAGGCGCCGGGTCAGATGGCGGCAGCTATGGGACGAACGTTCACCCGGTTGGCCCGGCAAGCAGCTTTTTGATCTCGGTGAGCTTGGCTTCGGACTCTTCGAGGCGCTGACGGAGTCCTTCGACCGTCGCGGTCCCCGTCCCGGCGGCATCGACCGGCGGTGCGGGATTCTTGGGAGACAGAAAGAAGTTGGCCAGGTAGCCGGTGAATGTGCCGAAGATGCCGACACCGAGGACAATAATGCCTGCCCCGATCATACGGCCCGGTTCGGTGACCGGATACTGGTCACCATATCCGACTGTCGAGATCGTGACGATGGTGTACCAGATGGCGTCGGAGGCGGTCGTGATGTTGGCCCCTGGGGCGTACTGCTCGACGCGGAGCATGGCGAGGCTGCCGAATTCGAGCACGAGAATGCCCATGAGCAGCAGGATGTACAGGGAGCTGCCGGCCCGATCCTTGATCAGCGCGCGGCTGATCGTGCGGACGCCGACATCGCGGAGCAGGCGGTACACCCGGATCAGCCGGAAGATGCGCAGGATCTTGAATTGCGCGACAGGCACGCTGGCCAACAGGTCGGCCCAGCCAAAGTGCTTGAAGAAATAGGCGCCGGCCGATGGCGCGGTGACGATCCGGTAGAGGAAGTCCGCAAGGAAGATCACACTGAAAATGGCGTTCATCACGGTGAGCACCGTGTCGAGGTACTGGTCCTGCACGACATACAAGAGCACGAGATTGATAATCGACAGGATCGAAAGGATACCGATGAAGATCTCGTATCCGGTGCTCTTCAGTTCACTTCGTTCCTTGGTCATATGAGGATTCTGGCACGCAAGCAACGGCGTGGCTGACACTTTTTCAGGAGTAGGGTTTGCCTTGGCAGACGAAGGGGTCGGCAGACGAAGGGGTCCACATGAGCTACAAATATCGAACCGTCCGGGTTCGCGGCACTGACCTGGTTGGAACTATCGCGCGCAAACACGGGGGAGCGCCTGAGATCTACGAAACCTCGAAGGACCCGAGCACCTCGGTCGTCCCGGTGTTCTTCCAGGCAACGGGCGAGGTCCGATTCTTCGACAGGTCAATGCTGGAGGACGTCGTGACGCCGGCCAGCTAGCAGCGGTGTTACACCGCTGCTGCAAACGGAAAAGTCGCCCTGGCGCCCATCCCGGCCGCATGACCCCCACCCCTCCATTCGAAGGGCAGGGCCGCCCAGAATGGCCTTTTGCAGGGGTGTCCGCAGGACGTTGACACTGCTCAGGGCCGCGAGGAGGATTTGTTTTGGGGGGCCTCTTCGAAAGGAGCCCTAAATGCCGTGGCATGTCGAGGGTACATACTTTGAGAATTGCAATTGCGACATGGTCTGCCCGTGTACGGCGACAGGACAGACGGCACCGGCGGACAATGACCGCTGCAACGTGGCCTTGGCCTTCCACGTGGAAACCGGCGAAGTCAACGGTGTCGACGTCGGCGGTCTGACAGTCTGCGTCGTGGCCGATACCCCGGCCCTGATGAGTGAGGGGGGCTGGAAGGTCGGTCTCCTGATGGACGCCGCCGCCTCCGCCGAGCAGGCCGAAGCGCTCGGTGCCGTCTTCGGCGGCCAGCTCGGCGGACCGATGGAGGGCCTCGCTCCCTTGATCGGTGAAATGGCGGGCATGGAGTCCCTGGAAATGGCCTACGCCGACGACGGGCGTATCCACCAGGTGCGTATAGGCAGTGCCGTTGACATGGTGGTCGAGGACTTCATGAATCCATTTGATTCCACAGGGCGGGGAGTGAAACTTAGCGGGGTCGGATTCCCGGCCGACACTCTGGCGGCCGGCACATCCAGCACCGCCCGCGTCGACGTGTTCGGGATGACCTGGGATAACGCCGGGAAGAACTCTTTCTCGGCCCCCTTCGCCTGGTCCGCGTAGGTGCCGGGCACCAGCCGCCTGACAGTCAGCCACCACGCCGCAGAGGTGGCGCTGATCGGGTGCGCCGCGCTGGCCTGGTACCTGACGTTCCTAGGCCTTTCCGACATGTCCACGGGCCCGGGAACGATGGGATTGAGGCTCTGGGGTTTCCTGGCGGTGTGGGCGCTGATGATGACAGCCATGATGCTGCCAGCGCTGGAGCCGCTCACGTCGACGTACCTCAGGTCCATCCGTGCCGTACGCAGCCCCCGCATCAGGGCGATCCGGACAACGGCCCTGGTAGGCGGCTACCTTCTGACATGGATCGGATTCGGCGTCGTGGCCTACGCGGCCGCGGCTATGTCTGCGCTGTTGGCTCAGAACGCGGCGGACATCGCACCCTGGGTGGGTGCCGGAGTGCTCGTGGCGGCCGGCGCCTACCAGCTGACGCCGCTGAAGGACTTCTGCCTCAGGCACTGCCGGTCGCCCATAGCCTTCCTGTTGCACGTGTCCGGGTACAAGGGCCGCTTGCGGGACGTCCGCGTCGGCATGTACCACGGCGTGTACTGCGTCGGCTGCTGTTGGGGGCTCATGGTGGTGCTGATTGCCGTGGGCGTGATGAACCTGCCGTGGATGGCCGTGCTCACGGTAGTTATCTTCCTGGAGAAGACATGGAAATTCGGGCCCGCCTTCAGCCGGATAACCGGTGTCTCGCTGATCGTTTTCGCGCTCTTCGTCCCGGCACACCCGGAGCTGCTGCCCGGGCTATACATGCCCGCGCCCATGTAAGGGACGCTGACCGTCGTTTTCGAATGACAGTCCGGGGACCGACGTCGGCACGGGGGCCCCGCGCCGTCATCGCTTCTACGGCGTGCCCCCGTGGGCGGGTCGGCGCGAAAACAGCGTGCTGACCAGCCGGACCCCGAAGCCCTCGTCCAGCGGCGAGCCGCTCAGGAAGAACCGGTAGTAGATCGGCCCCAGCAGGAGGTCGGTGAGCATCTCGGCGTCGACGTCCGGGCTCAGGTCTCCTCGGGAGATGCCCCGCTCCACCAGGAGGCGTACATCTGCCACCCGGCGGTTCACCACCCGCTCCCGGTAAGCACGCGCAAGTTCCGGGTCCGCAGCGACCTCCGATACGAGGCCCTGCATGATGCGGCCTATCAGGGTGGAGCTAAGGAGCTCGATGGTGCGGTCAACCACTGCCGCCAGTTCGGCGTACGTATCCCCGACATCCGGCGTCGTCCCCAGGTATTCGACCGAGTCCAGCAGGACGGCCAGTGCGAGGTCGGTCTTCGACCGATACCGGCGGTAGATGGTCGTCTTGGCCACGCCGGAACGGTTCGCCACGCCCTCGACAGTCAGGCCGTTGACTCCAGACTCCGCGAGCATTTCCCTCGTGGCGGCAAGAATCAACTTCTCCGTCCGCGCGCGCCGTCCCGTGTCCGTGGGTTGAGGGGCCGCGGCTGTCCCGTCCTCGCCCGTCACTGTGGGGTTAGCCACATCCATGCCCCTTCCCGTTCCGCGCCAGAAGCGCTAATGTTAATAACGCTACGCAACGTAGCGTTTCGCGGGTGGTTGAAGCAACCCACCCGACAAACCCACAACCACCCTACGCACTTTAGGAGCGCCGACATGGCCACAGATCGTTACCAGCGCGGACTCGACCGCATGATGGAACTCGTCTCCACGGAACACGCGAACACGTTCGACCACGTCAAGCTCGTCGAGTCCTACAAGAGCCTGGACGAGGACCTGTCCGACTACATCGTCTCCTTCGCCTTCGGGGACATCTACTCCCGGACTGCCCTGACCCAGCAGGAGCAGACAATGGTGACCATCTCCACGCTGGTTGCCCTGGGCACCGAGCCCCAGTTGAAGTTGCACATCAACACAGGTTTCAACGTGGGCCTGACCAAAGAGAAGATCGTCGGTGCCCTGATCCACTGCATCCCCTACATCGGGTTCCCGCGGGTGCTCAACGCACTGACCCTCGTCAAGGAGGTCATGGCGGAGCGCGGTCTGACCCCGGATTCACCCACGGACTGAGGTGCTCCTCCGCCCCTCGCCCTCCACAATCTCCTCCCTCACACTCAAGGAACGCTCATGCATTTGGTAATAGGACTCGGACCCATCGGCGGAAACATCGGCGCACACCTCGCCGAGCTGGGAAAAGCGGTTTATGGCTACGACTTCAACCAGGACCGCATCCGCGAGTGGTCGGACGAGAACAAATCACCTGCCGGCAACGACCTCGCCGCGGTTGACTGGTCGTCGGTCGACAGCGTCCACATTGCGGTGCGGTTGGCCGACCAGGTCTCCTCCGTGTTCGAGGCCCTTAAAGACCATACCGAACGGCCGCTGACCGTCTTCGTCCACACCACGCTCGCACCCGCGGACGCCCGGAGGATTTTTGCGTCGGCTCCGGAGTCCTGGCGCGCGTTCGAAGCCCCGGTCTCAGGCGGCCCCCAGGGTGCACGCCACGGTTCGATGACCATCTTCCTCGCCGGCCCCGCCCCCACCGATGCCGAGGGCAGGCTGCTGGCTGTCATCTCCGGCCGCGTCTTCCGGATGCAGTCCTATGGCCAGCCGGCCTTGGTGAAACTCCTCAACAACGCCCTGGCTACCTACAACCTGGCCGCCACAGCTCGGATGCTCAACCTCGCAGCCGAACACGGAGTACCCGCCGGGGACCTCGTCGAGGTCATCGGCGTCTCCACTGGGCAGAGCTGGATGAGCGACAACCTCGTCGACGTCCAGTACGACCTGCTTCTCAAGGACGTCGGCCTGCTCCGCGGTGAACTCGGCTCACTCCCCACCGGAGACCTCAACGACGACGTCGAACAAGCGATCCTCCAGGCGCGTGCCCTGCTGGGCGCCGATCCCGGAAACGAGTGAGCCCAGGTGGGCCAGCCGGGGCTGGCTCACGTGGGAGCGGGGTCAGGCGGTCGTGACGGTGTCCAGTTGACGCACCTGGTCCGCCGCCCGGGGGCCACCGAGCAGTTCCGTCGGTGTCTTGGAGGTCTCGCGCAGCCCGATCACCGCGACCGCGGCAATGCCGGCGGCAACCGCGCCAAAGATTGCCACCGGAAGCCAGCCCGACGGGCCCGGCTTGAGGAGAATCGCCGCGACCATTGGGGCGAATCCGGCGAGGAGGTTGCCGAGCTGGTTGCTGACGGCCATGCCGGTGAACCGGACGGGTGCCGGGAATTGCTCGGCGAAGAACGATGTCCACACGCCGTTGTAGCAGCTGAAGAACAGCGTCATGTTGAGGAACGCGAAAATCGCGATCAGCACGATATCCGTCGTCGCGATCGCCCAAAGGTATCCGAAGATCGTGAGCGAACAGCCGGCAGAGGCGATCAGCATCGTCTTCTTGCGGCCGATGACGTCGGAGAGGTAGCCGGCCGCCGGGATGCCGACAATCGACAGCGCAATTGCGCCGGAGATGACCGCGAGCATCGCGCTCCGGTCCACCCCGACTGAGGTTGCGTACGAAAGGCTGAACACGGCGAACAGGGTCTGCATCGCTGCCATCAGTGATGCCCCGGCGACGCGGATGACCTTCCGCCAGTGGTACTTGAACACGTCGTTCAGCGGCAGCCTGCGAACTGCGCTTTCTTCCTTCGCCTCGGCGAACACCGGCGTTTCGTCGAGGTGGCTCCGCACGTAGTAAGTAATGACGACGACGACGGCGCTGAGCCAGAAGGGAATCCTCCAGCCCCAGCTGTAGAGTTCCCCGGCGGGCAGGAGCGCCACCGGCAGGAACACGATGGTGGCCAGCGAGCAGCCGACTGCGTAGCCGACCATAACGAAACTGGTGAAGAATCCACGGCGCCCGACGGGGGAGTGCTCGACGGTCAATGTCGAGGCTCCCGCCGACTCGGCCCCCGCGGAGAAGCCTTGCACGACGCGCAGGACCACCAGCAGTGCCGGGGCCAACAGGCCCACCTGGTCGTACGTCGGAAGACAGCCGATGGCGAAGGAGGCGATGCCCATCATGACGACCGTGGCCAGCATGACGCGTTTGCGGCCGATTCGATCGCCGAAGTGTCCCATCACCACCGCACCGACGGGCCGTGCCACGTAGCCCACTGCGAAGGTGGCGAACGATGCGATCAGCGCAACGGTGGGATCGCCGGATGGAAAGAACAGCACGTTGAAAACGAGGGCGGCCGCGGCGCCGTACACGAAAAAGTCGTAGTACTCCAGGGCGCTGCCGAGCAGCGCAGCTGTGGCCGCCCGCCGCGGTGTCATCGCGGGCCGCGAAGTCATTGGGTGTGTCATTTGTTTCTCCTTTGAAACAGGACTGTGGGTCTGAAGCAGGACTGTGGGTCGGCGCAACGCTGTCTCCGGTCTTCGCAAGCGACGGTGATGATGCGACAAGAAATGGGACGAGATTAGTGCGCAGCGCCTGGCGGCGTTGCGTCCGTGTGCCTGCTTCCACCGTAGGGGTGTGCGCTGCGTCACAGGTGTTTCGATGTGGAACAGTCGACGGAAGCTGCGCCGGTGGGGGAGCGGCCATGACCGAGGCAGGGAGCAGGGTGAGTGGCGCTGAGAGTCCGCAATGCGAAAGCACGGCCATCCAGTGCGGATGGCCGTGCTTTGTCTTGAGGAATGCAGTGTCTTTTGGGAATCGGAACCGCTCAGGAGAAGGCTGAGAGACCTGTGATTTCCCGTCCCAGGATCAGGGACTGGATGGAGTCGGTGCCTTCGTAGGTGTGGACAACTTCCATGTCGGTGAGGTGGCGGGCTACATGGTGTTCCAGCAGGATGCCATTGCCGCCGAACATGTCCCTGGCATCCCGGCAGAGCGTTCGTGCCTTGTCCCCGGTGAACATCTTGGCCAGGGAGGCCTGCTCGTTGCTGAGCCGGCCCTCGTCCTGAAGCGCCGCCGTGCGGAAGCAGATCAGCTGCATGGCCGTCAGGTCCGCGAGCATGTTGGCGAGTTTGTTCTGCACCAGCTGGTAGCTGGCAATTGGGTGGCCGAACTGGACGCGTTCCCGGGCGTACTTGACCGCCATCTCGTAGGCGGCGGTGGCGTGGCCAAGCGACTCCCAGGCCACGGTGCTGCGGGTTGTGTTGAGCACCGCTCCGACGTCGCGGAAGGACGTCGATTTTGCCAGCAGGTTTTCAGCGGGGATCCGCAGGCCCTCGATCTCGATCTGTGCCTGCTGGATGGCCCGCTTTGCCATCTTTCCCGTGATGGCCTCGGCGTGGTACCCGGCGGGGTAGGTGCCGTCGTCGTTCTTCTCCAGTACGAACGCCTTCACCTTTTGGTCCGCGGTGTCCCGGGCCCAGATGATGACGAGGTCCGCCACATGGCCCAGCCCGATCCAGCGCTTGGATCCGTTGATGACGTAGTTGTCACCGTCCAGCCGCGCGGAAGTCTCCAGTGCCACAGAGTCTGAGCCGTGCGCCGGTTCGGTCAACGCGAAGGCGCCCAGCTTTTCCAGTCTGGCCATCGGCGGCAGCCAGCGCTGCTTCTGCTCGTCGCTGCCGAGGAGGTTGATGCTGCCCATCGCCAGTCCGGAGTGGACCGCGTTGAAGGTGTTGATGCTGCCGTCACCGCGGGAGAGTTCCATGGCGACGAGTCCGGTCTGCAGCCGGGTCAGGCCAGGGCAGCCGTAGCCTTTGATCGCGGTGCCGATGATGCCCAGTTCAGCGAACTTTGGTACCAGCTGATAGGGGAAGTCCGCCTTCTCCCAGTATTCGTTGATGATGGGAGTGACGTCCTGCTCGACGAAGGAACGCACCCGGGCGATCAAGGCACGGTCGGCGTCGTTGAGGTAGTCGTCCAATCCATAGAAGTCGGAATTGACGGACATGTCCGTTGTGGTGGTCATCAGTGCTCCTCGGGGGATCGTGTGGGAGTACCGGCAAGGCTGCCGGCCGAAACTGCGTTATCCTCGCCGAGCCACGCGCGCACGAGCTCAGCGCCGCTGTCCAGACCGGGCGGGGTGAGGTCGTAGCTCACCGGGGTCTTGGAGAGCCGGATGGGGTTGCGCACGCCGGGCTGCGTGCTCCCGCCGTGCCCCACGGTCACGACGGGTTCCAAGCCGATCCGTTCCGCGAAGTCGATCCCGGCCCTCAGGTCCTGGATCGGCGCGCACGGGAGTTTGGCTTCGGTGAGGATGTCGAACCATTCGGAGGCGGTCCGGGTCGAGAGGCGCTCCAGCAGGAGCGGCCGCAGTTCCGTGCGGTTGGCGCTGCGCAGCGGCGCCTTCTCGAAGCGCGGATCCGTGGCCAGCTCCGGCCGGCCGATGGTGGCGCAGAGGGTGCGGTACTGGGAGTCGTTGCCGATCGCAATGACAAGCTGCCCCTCGCCGGTCTCGAATGGCTCGTAGGGGTAGATGCTGGGGTGCTCGTTGCCCAGCCTGGCCGGGACGGTCCCGCCCAGCACGACGGCCGCCGTCTGGTTCACCATGCCGGAGAGCGCGGAGGACATCAGGTTCATTTCCACCAGTTGGCCTTCCCCGATGCGGTCCCGGTGCCGGAGGGCTGCGAGGATGCCGATGCAGGCATGAAGGCCGGTGATGACGTCGAATACAGCAACCCCGGAACGGAACGGCCCGGTGTCCGGCGCTCCGGTGATGTCCATCAGTCCGGACAGGGCCTGGATCAGCAGGTCATAGCCGGGCAGCTGGGCGCCGCCGGCGGTCCCGAAACCCGTGATCGAGGCGTAGACAACGTCCTTGTTCGTGGCCGCGACGGTGTCGTAGTCCAGTCCGTAGCGCATCAGGTCACCCGGTTTGAAGTTTTCGACGACGACGTCGGCCCGTTCCGCGATGCGCTGGGCCGTCCGGCGGTCTTCCGGATCGCGCAGATCGAGCTTGATCGAGGTCTTGTTGCGGTTGATCGAGAGGAAATACGTCGAGTCATCCCCGCGGGTGGGCGGGCGCCATGCCCGGGTCTCGTCGCCGGCCGGGCTCTCAATCTTGATGACGGTCGCCCCGAGATCGGCCAGCAGCATGGTGCAGTATGGTCCGGCCAGCACCCTGCCGAAATCTGCGATGACGATGCCGCTAAGCGGGCCATCCGGACTGCGGCCGAATGCCGACGTCTCAGGGGTGGCGGAGTGTTGACTGTCCATCGATGGGCTCCTCGAATAGTGTTCTCTCCCTCCACCATGACGGAGGACATTGCTATCCGTCCAATACTTATTGATGGCCCTTTTGTTGCGTCAGGTGTAATAATCACATGCATGGAGATCCAACAGATCCGAGCCTTCCTGGCGGTGGCAGAAGAGCTGCACTTCGGCCGCGCGGCAGAAAAACTTCACATGGCGCAGCCTCCGGTCAGCCGCAGTATCCAGCAGCTGGAACGTGAGCTGGGAACCCGGCTGTTCGACCGAAGCACCCGCAGCGTCAAGCTGACAGGCGCCGGAGAGGCGTTCATAGGGCCGGCGACGGAGATCATCGATGCCACGCGCCGGGCGAGCATCGCGGTCCGTGCCGCGGACAAGGGCGAAGTCGGGCGCGTTCGGGTGGCCTACGCGGGCGCTTCCACCCATACCCTGGTGGGCCGGCTCGCCCGGGAGGTCCGGCGCGACCACCCGGGTATCCAGATCGAACTCTTCAGCCAGAATTTTGCGCAACCTGCCATGGACCGTGTCCTCAGCGGGGACATGGACATCGCCCTCGGTCGCTGGGACTACATTGCCGCCGGCATCGAAACGCGGCTGCTTGCGGCGGAGGACCTCGTCGTGGCCGTACCGGCAAGCCACCGTCTGGCCGATGCCGCCGAGGCCCGGATGGCAGACTTCCAGGGCGACGTATTTGTTTCGCTGCCGCCGCATGCAGGGGCCGTACTGAACGACCGGCTCCGCCGGCTCACGCACGCCGCCGGGTTCGAGCTCGACGTCGTCCAGATTGTCCCGGATTCCTGGACGGCTCTCTCGCTGGTGGCGGCGGAGGTGGGCTGTACCCTCACGCTGTCCTCGGTGGCCGAGTCGGTCACGGATCCCCATGTGCGTTTTGTGCAGCTGGTGGACGAGACCCTTCCGGTGGAGCTGCGCATGGCCTGGCGACGGGACAACTCCAGCCCCGCCTTGCGGGCGGTCCTGGAGTTGGCTGAGAGGATCCTGCCCGGCGCCGGATGACAGGCGCCGGATGACTGGGTCAGGTCGCCATGGACTCGGGTGTTTCGATCCCCAGTGCGCGCAGCTTCCGGTAGAGCGTGGTCCGGCCCATGCCCAAGGATTCCGCGGCGACCGAACGGTTCCCGTCGCTCTGTTCGAGTGCGGCCACGATCGCATCGCGCTCGAGGGATTCCAGTTTGGAGAGTTTCCGCCTGCCCGTGCTTCTGAGATGTTCCGGGAGGTCATTGGCCTGCACCACGCGTCCGGGATGTGCCCGCCCGAGTGATTCGAGGGTGGCGCGCAGCTCGGCGACATTGCCTGGCCAATGCCAGCGCATGAGCCCTTGCAGCGCCGCTGCGGAGAGCGTGGATCTGTCGGCCGGAGCTGCTGCGTCCAGAAAATGTGCCGCCAGTACCGGGATGCGTTCCTTGGTGGCGGAGAGGCTCGGCACATTCACACGTGCAGCGATCTGGGAAACCACTTCGGATACGAAGTCCGGGCATGCGTCCGGATTCATCGTCAAGACGAGCCGGGCTGGAGAGGGGCCGGCCGTGTCGCTGTACGGCGGTGTACCTGCGTGTGTGGCGCCTGCCGACGGCCCGGCCGGCTGTTGCCGCACCGCCACATCCAGCGCCTTCAGCCTGTTAAGCTCGCTCCGGGGAAGATCCTCCAGATGCCGCAGGACGACGCTCCGGCCTGCCGCGATCGCCTCGCGGCAGTCAGAGAACCAGGTGGCATCCTGTTCCCCTGGCAGCAGGCAGGCGTCGAGGATCAGCGGATTCGGGCCGGAGTCCTGCCCATTGAGCCAGGCGAGTGTGTGGTGAAGCTTGCCGGAGCCGCCCTGCCCGCAAACAGCAATCGCCCCGGACCCCTGACCTGCGCGATCGAAAGCATTCCGCATGATGTGCCCAAACGCCGCCCCGACGCCCCAAGAGCCGCCGTCGGCCACCCCAGGCTCGGCCCTGCCCGGACTGCTTGCGGCCTCCGGAACGCGGGAAAGCTCCAGGGCGAAGGCCGAGCTCCCGCCGGAATCGTCAATTCGCTGGACCGTGGCATCGACGTTCAGGGAGGGAATCTCGATGGTTTGCTTGGCGCCGGTCCACACGAGGCCGCGCAATTGTTCCCACAGGGTGGTGTGCAGTTCGCTGCTCATGACGGCCAGTCCGGAGACGTTGGTCATGACAGCCTGGGCGTCGAGCATGATGACCGGGGCCTTGGAGGAGCTCAAACGCAGTTGCGACATCCCCAGGGCGAGTCCCGTCGCGCTGCCGAGATCGAGCAGTCGGCGTTCGATCTGGCCGCCGGCTTCGCGGGCCATGGCCAGCATGAGCGCGTTGTCCAAAGCGGTGTCGCAGGCGAAGGAAATGGATCCGAGCACCCGGCGGGTGACCGGGTGCAGAATCGGGGCCCCTGAACACGACAGGGGTGCCAGTGCCTCGTTGAAATGCTCGGCTCCGCGGACAAAAACGGCCTGGCGTCCTTCGATGGGGGTGCCCAGCCCGTTCGTTCCCACGGAGCGCTCCGAGAAACTGAATCCTTCGGCGGCATTTGCCTCATCGAACCGATTGCCGTGCGTCCTGTCCCCGAGCCTGCGGGCGATGATCTGACCGGACTGGTCACTGAGGAACAGGGATATGCCCATGCCGTTGAGGCTCTCCAGCCAGTGATCCATCACGCTCTTGGCGGCCCGAATGAGGATTCCGTCCGGATCGAAGTCGTTGACGAAGAGGAATGCCTCGGGCCCTGCCGACGCCTCCACGCCGATAGAGCGGCGCCAGCTGTGCTCGATATCCGGGGAGACGATTTCCGTCAGTTGGGTCCCATTCAGCAGGCCACGGCGGATGAGTTGTTCCCGGGCAGCGCGGAGCGCATCATCGGGCACCTTCCTGGGGTTTTGCATGGCTGGTCAGCCCTGGGCTCCGTCTGCCGCACGCAGGACGACGCGTCCGGGCACGCCGCCGTGCGTCAGCTTGTCCAGGCTCTCGCCAACAGAGGCGGCGGAGAGCTCGGCGTCGATGATGGGGATGTGGGGAATGGCGTCCTGCTTGGCCAAGGCGATGAGCTGGTTCGGCTCGTCCGGGGTCCCCACGAAGCTGCCTTGGACGGTGAGCATCTTGAGGGCCATGAGCGCGGTGGGTACCGTCAGTTCGCCGCCGAAGAGCCCGACCTGGATCAACCGGCCGCCCTTGCGCAGGGAATCGAAGGCTACCGGCGCTGTTTGGCTGTTGTTCACGAAGTCAATGACGGCCGCCACGGGCCCGCCGCTGGCTGCAACGATTTTTGCGCTGAGGCCTTCGTCTGTGGACTGGACGGTGGTGGCTGCGCCAACCTGCCGCGCGAGCTCCAGGTTGCGTTCGGAAATGTCGACGGCGCAAATGGCCTGGTGCCCGAGCGCGCTCAGGGTGGCGATGGCGGTAAGTCCCACTCCGCCGGCGCCGATCACCACGACGGGTTCGTCGGGTCCGAGCGGAAGGACCTTGTTCACGGCGCTGAATGCCGTCAGCCCGGAGCAGGCCAGTGTCGCCGCCCAGCTGAGGTCCAGGCCCTCGATATCCACCAGGTACTTTTCGTCACGGACCAGGATCTGCTCGGCGTAGCCTCCGGGCTCCGCTACTCCGAGGTTGCGTCCGTTGGCGCAGACATTGTCGCGGCCGGCAAGGCAATCCCGGCACGTGCCGCAGCCAATCCAGGGATAGACCAGCCGGATGTCCCCGGGTTTGGTCCCGTGCACACGGTCGCCGACCTTCTCGACGACGCCGACGACTTCGTGCCCCATGACCAGCGGGTAAGTGACGCCCCGGTCCACCAGCTTCAACGCGCCGCGGCTGCCCAGATCGTACGAACCTTCACGAAGATGGGTGTCAGTGTGGCACACACCGGAACGGATGACCCTCAAGAGGACCTCGGTTCCTGTCGGCAGCGGATCCGGCAGTTCGATGTCCTGGATCTCTGGGCTGTCTTGGAAAACGGCAAAAGCATGCATGGTGACCTCGCATCGTTGCGCAGACTGTATTGATTCAAGAATGACACCAGTTCTGATAGGTATCCAATACTAAATCGCGGCCCCTTTGATGTCCTGAGCGCAACAATCAGGAGCCGCGTGAGTGTTCCAAAGTGGAACACTGAGCCGGCAGAAATGTGACCCACGCTATATGTAGCGGCAAACGCAGCCAACAACCGATCCATCCGTTCCCGGGCAACGCGGGGGCGCTCTCCATACGAAGGAGTATGAGATGACTATCTCGACCGAAGCAGCAGTGACTGAAACATCTCAGGCGACCGACCCCCTCCGCGACCTGTACGCGGACTGGTCGGAAATCATCGCCACCACGCCCAACCTGACGATGCGCCTGTTCCGGAGCATCTTCGACGAGTGGCACCAGCCTACGCGGGAGCCTGAGGCAGTCACCTACAAGGAAGACGTCGTCGGCGGTGTCCCCGGCATCTGGGCCTTCCCGGAAGGTGCCGACCGCACAAAGGTGCTGCTCTACACCCACGGCGGCGGCTTCGCCGTCGGCTCCGCGTCAAGCCACCGCAAGCTTGCCGGCCACGTTGCCAAGGCAATCGGCGTCGTCACCTTTGTCCTTGACTACCGGAGGGCGCCCGAGCACCCGCACCCCGCGCAGGTCGAAGACGGCGTGGCTGCCTTCAAGGCCCTCGTCGAGAGCGGCATCCACCCGCAGGACATCACCACCATTGGCGACTCCGCCGGTGGCAACCTTGCGGTTGCCATTCCCCTGGCCCTCAAAGAACAGGGAGAGCCGCTGCCCGGCCAGGTCATCGCCTTCTCACCCTGGCTGGACATGGAGAACAAGGGCGAAACGCTGATCACCAACGACGCATCGGACGCACTCATCTCCGTGCCCCTGCTCGAGGGCATGATCGCCGGCGTGCTGGGCGGGTCCGTCAGCCCGCAGAACCCGCTGGCCAACCCGCTCTACGCCGATTTCGCCGGGTTCCCGCGCCTGTACATCACCGCGGGCTCGTCCGAATCCCTCCTGGACAATGCCACCCGCCTGAACGCACTGGCGGAAGCCGCCGGCGTCGACGTGACGCTCTCCATCGGCGAAGGACAGCAGCACGTGTACCCGTTCCTGGCCGGCGACTCCGAGGTTGCCGACGCCGAACTCGCCCGTATTGCCGGCTGGTACAAGTACTGAACCCCGGCCACTTCACTACAAAGACCTGAAACACAAAGGAGTTTTCAACATGGCTGAAGAACAGGGGCAGACTGCCTCCACCACCCCCACCGCCGAATTCGACGCCGTCGTCGTGGGCGCTGGATTTGGCGGCATCTACATGCTGCACAAGTTGCGCAACGAACTGGGCCTCAACGTCCGCGCCTTCGACCGCGCCGGGGGTGTGGGCGGCACCTGGTACTGGAATCGTTACCCTGGTGCGTTGTCGGACACCGAGAGCTTCGTGTACCGCTACTCCTTCGACGACGAACTGCTGAAGGAATGGAACTGGACGCACAAGTACGTGACACAGCCCGAAATCCTCAGCTACCTCGAACACGTGGTTGACCGGTACGAGCTGCGCAAGGATATCCAGCTCAACACCGGGATCACGTCGGCACGGTACGACGAGTCCGCCGACCGCTGGGTCATCGGAACGGACGCAGGGGAGACCATCACGGCAAAGTACATCGTCAACGGCCTCGGTCTGCTCTCGGCCACCAATATCCCCAACATCCCGGGCATCGACTCGTTCGAGGGCAAGATCTATCATTCCGGCGCCTGGCCCGAAGGCGTGGACCTTACCGGCAAGCGCGTCGGCGTCATGGGCACCGGTTCCACCGGCCTGCAGATCATCACCGCCATCGCGCCCAAGGTCGGGCACCTCACCGTCTTCCAGCGCTCGCCGCAATACAGCGTCCCGGTCGGCAACACCACTGTCACGCCGGAGTACGTCGCATCCGTCAAGAAGGACTACCCCAAAATCTGGGAACAGGTCCGGGCCTCCGGCGTCGCCTTCGGATTCGAGGAGAGCACCGTTCCGGCCATGAGTGTGTCTGAAACGGACCGTCAGGCGGTCTTCCAGAAGGCCTGGGAAGAAGGCGGCGGATTCCGCTTCATGTTCAACACTTTCGGCGACATCGCCACGGACCGGGACGCCAACGAAGCCGCCGCATCCTTTGTCCGGGGCAAGATCGCCGAGATCGTCAAGGACCCGGAGACGGCCCGCAAGCTCACCCCGACCGACCTTACGCCAAGCGCCCCCTCTGCGACAGCGGCTACTACGCCACCTTCAACCGGGACAACGTTGAGCTGGTATCCGTGAAGGAGACGCCGATTCTCGAGCTGACACCAAAGGGCATCAGGACGTCCGACGGCGTTGAGCACGAGCTCGATGTGTTGATCTTCGCCACCGGCTTCGACGCCGTGGACGGTAACTACACGCGGATGGACATTCGTGGCC
Source organism: Arthrobacter sp. 05T410 (assembly GCF_056396505.1). Lineage (NCBI taxonomy): Bacteria > Bacillati > Actinomycetota > Actinomycetes > Micrococcales > Micrococcaceae > Arthrobacter > Arthrobacter sp. 05T410. The sequence goes on from NZ_JBFTLP010000025.1 coordinate 54,640, forward strand.
GCGGCGGCGAAACCATCCAGGACCACTGGAAGGAAGGCCCCACAAGCTACCTCGGCATCACCACCGCCGGATTCCCGAACATGTTCATGATCCTCGGACCGAACGGTCCCTTCACGAACCTGCCGCCGAGCATTGAGACCCAGGTCGAGTGGATCTCCCAACTGGTCAAGGACGCAGAAGCCGGCCAGATGGCCTCCGTGGAACCGACGGCCGAGGCCGAAGAAGCCTGGACCGAGACCTGCCAGGAGATCGCCGACATGACGCTCTTCCCGAAGGCCGATTCCTGGATCTTCGGTGCCAATATCCCCGGCAAGAAGAGGACGGTCATGTTCTACCTCGGCGGCCTCGGCAACTACCGGAACAAGCTCGCCGAAGTTCGCGAATCGGGCTACGAGGGCTTCGACCTGAAGGTACTCGCCCCGGCGGAGTAACCACAATCAAACGACAGCGACGGCGGCTGCCACACCTTGGGGGAGTGGTAGTCGCCGTTCTGCGATCCCATGGCGAAGCATTTGCCCATTGGTAGGCTTGGACGCTTCTATATTCGTCAAGCAGTGTTCCAGGTCCTGACGTGGGAGAAAGCATCTCCCATCTCGTCCTGACCACGCACTAGTAAGTGGGCTAACGTCAGCTGCATGACTATGCACGACGACCAGTTGCACATTGACGAGGACCTCGCTTGCCGACTGGTAGTCGAACAATTCCCAGGTTGGGGTCACGAGCGCATCAGCCGCGTCATGACGGACGGCACGGTCAACGCCATATTCAGAATCGGCGCCGATCTCACGGCACGTTTCCCGCTCCGATCCGCTGACCCAACTGACATAAGCGCTGAGCTCGTCCGGGAGGCAGCCGCAATGCGTGAATTGGCAACATGCTGTCCCGTCCCCACACCGGAGCCAGTGGCTTTGGGCCGTCCTGGTCACGGCTATCCGTTGCCGTGGTCTGTGCAAACGTGGTTACCCGGCGTCGTTGCAACACCCGATGGCTTGGCGCACTCGGAAGTGTTCACCCGTGACCTCGCCACCCTCGTTCATTCGCTTCGAGCCGCCGATGCGAGAGGCCGCCCTTTTACGGGATCCGGTCGTGGCGGCGACTTAAAGAACTCTGACGAGTGGATGGAAGTCTGTTTTCTTAAGAGCGATGGCCTGCTTCCGGTAGACCGGCTCCGTGCGCTCTGGTCAGAATTCCGGAGCCTGCCCTCTGCTGGCCCGGCGGTGATGACGCACGGGGATTTGATTCCCGGCAATCTCCTCGTCGGAGGCGACCGACTTCTTGGCGTCTTGGATGGTGGGGGTTTTGCTCCTGCCGATCCTTCCCTTGACCTTGTCGCAGCCTGGCACATGCTCGATAACGAAAGGCGGGCACTCTTACGCCGGGAGCTGGCGTCTAGTGACCTCGAGTGGAGGCGTGGAGCCGCCTGGGCGTTCCAGCAGGCAATGGGCCTGGTCTGGTACTACCGGGAAACGGTTCCAGGGATGAGCGCGCTCGGGCGGAGCACCTTGGCGCGCATCCTCAATGACCGAGAGTTTTCGGTTACTACCCCCACTGGTTCAGGTGCTGCTAGCCAGCACTAACCGGTGGTTGAGGGTTCGGTAGATCTGCCGGGTGATGTATCGCTTGAGGCTGCGGATGATCTCCTTCTTGGTGCGTCCTTGGCTTGTTCGTTTCGCGACGTAGTCTTTGGTGGCTGGGTAGCGGGTGACAGTCAGGGGTTTGCGGGCGTCCATGCCGAGTGGTCCTGGATGCGTACGCGTTCATCAAGGGCTGGCTGATCGCCACCTCGCTCTGGGTTGGCTTTCTGCTGCTCCTGGTTGCAGCACACTATGGCGTAGCCGCCGCGCTGGACGGAACCGATGCCGGCCACGTGTGGGGCTTTTTGGGCATGGTGGTTCTTTATGGCTTCGAGTTGCCCTGGTATTCGCGGCGCCACTGGCCTGTGTGTTGGCCTACCTACTGCGCCCGGTCCGGCAACAATGGATCCACATCAGAGCTTTTTTCGCGGTGCCCACCCTCGCGTTCTGGCTGCTGGGAAGCGTCCTGGGTCTCGGCCGGCAGCCCTGGCTGCTGATCCCATGGGCCACAGTTGGCGCAGCGGCAGCGATCGGCCGTTGGGCGGTCCGCAAAGACGTCCTTTCCTCGAATTCTGCTGCTGCCCCCGCCAGACCACCCGGTGCATGATTGGACTACGGGCACCGGGGGCGCCACACAACGCGGCGAAAAGACCGCCACCTACCGCTGCGGTTCACAAACGTGCCGGCTTCGTGCGGGCACCGTTTCGGTCGCATCAATATTGTCGGTGGCTCGTGATTTGCTTGGCGTATGGATCGCGGGACAGCGTGGAGTGCGGAGTTGAGTGCGGAGAGCGGGGCGGCCGTGGAGGCCGTCGCCGCCTCTGTTGCCGCGCTGGCTGCCTTGGCCGGCGCCGGCGTTGGGGCTGACGACGCCGGTGCGCCTGCTGCCGACCCGTTGGGAGACGGCGATCCGCTGCGGCGGCGGGCGGATGCCTGTCTGGACGGGCTGGCCGAGGTCGCGCGGATGGAGGCCCGGACCGCGGCATTGAGGGTGCGGGGGCCGCCGACTACGCGCAGGCAACCAGGTTCCTGGCGCCGCCGGCGCCGTCCCCGCGGGACCGTGCCGTTCAGGAGATGGCCCTGGTGGCTGAGGTTGCCTGTGTCCTGACCGTCAGCGAACGCACCGCAGCGGCCCTCCTCGCCGAAGCCCACGCCCTGACGACGGCGCTGCCGCTGACCCTGGCCGCCCTTGAGTCCGGCACGATCTCCTGGGCCCACGCCCGGATCATCGTGGACGAAACCGCGTCCCTGGATGCGGCCGGGGCGGCCGGGCTCGAAGCGCACTTCCTGGACCCCGAAGCACCGAACCCGGCCCGCGGCTGCCCGGCCGGGGAGCTCGTTCCGTCCCGGTTCCGAGCCAAGGCCCGCACCTGGCGCGAACGCCACCACCCGGCCGGCATCGAGGCACGCCACGCCACGAGCGCCGCGGACCGGCGGGTCGAGTACACCCCGGACCGGGACGGCATGGCCTGGCTCTCGGCCTATTTCCCGGCCGACACCGCCGCGGKGATCTGGGAACGGGCCAC
>NZ_JBFTLP010000026.1:0-54176 GCF_056396505.1 Arthrobacter sp. 05T410
CCGGCCAGCTCCAGCTCAACGCCTTCGAACCCATCATCGTCCACAGCCTCCACAAGAGCATCTCCCACCTCGAAGCCGCGTGCCGCACCCTCACGGCCCGCTGCGTCCGGGGCATCACCGCCAACACCGAACACCTTCGCCTCACCGTGCAACAATCCATCGGCCTCGTCACCGCCCTGAACCCGCAGCTGGGCTACGCCACAGCCACGGCCATCGCCCAGGAAGCCCTCGCCACCGGCAAGGGCGTCGCGGAACTAGTCCTCGAACACGGCCTGCTCACCGACGAGCAGCTCACCGAGCTCCTCAGCCCGCACCGCCTGGCCAACCTCACCCAATAGCCTCCGCAGACCGACGACCCCGCCCGACCAGGGAGCAAGGGGCACGCCGTCGCGCCCAAAATCCCGACCGACTACAGAGAAAACGGAACTCGATGACGAGGACCGTTCCAGCACCGGGCCACCAACCCGGCCTCTACCCAAGGACTGACTATGAAAAACAAATCAACGATGTGGATCCTGGCAGCGCTCCTGTTCGGAATCCTCAGCGGCCTGCTCTTCCACTGGCTGCTGCCGGTGGACACACGCGAATCCGTCGTGGCGGTCCTCGACACCGTGACGCACATGTTCCTGAACCTCATCAAAATGATCATTGCCCCGCTGATCTTCGCCACCCTCGTCTCCGGCATCGCAGGAGCAGCCAAATCCGCCGGGGTGGGCAAGCTCTTTGGCCGCTCAATGATCTGGTTCCTGACCGCCTCCGTCCTGGTGGGCGCGTTCGGCTTCATCACGGCCCATGTACTCAACGTCGGTGACGGGCTCCACCTGATGCCGGGAGGCGACGCGGGGATGGAAACGAAGCCCCTCGATTACCAGGCGTTCATCACCCACATCATCCCCACGAGCGTCTTCGCCGCACTGACCGAAAACAACCCCCTTCAGATCCTCGTATTCGGCGCCCTCTTCGGCATCGCCCTCCTGAACCTCCGGAAGAAGGGCCGCTCCTCCATAGCCGATGCCATCGACGAACTGATGGGCGTCATGCTGAAGGTCACCGGGTATGTGATGCTGGCGGCACCCGTCGGCGTTTTCGCCGGCATCGCAGCGGCCTTCACCTCCCAAGGTCTCGATGCGTTTGCCACCTACGCGTCGTTCATCGGCGGGTTCTATGTGTCTCTCTCGGCCCTGTGGGTCATCATGGTCGGCGTCGCCGTCGCCTTCCTCGGACGGGCCGCCTTCCGACTGGTACGGATAGTGCGCGAACCCATGGTCATCGCGTTCGCCACCTCCAGCAGTGAAGCCGCCCTGCCCAAGCTCATTGAAGGCCTGACCAAGTTCGGCATCGAGAAGCGCACCACCGGTTTCGTGCTGCCCCTGGGTTACTCGTTCAACGTGGACGGTTCCATGATGTACATGACCTTCGCGTCGGTCTTCCTGATCAACGCCTACGGCATCGACATGGACCTTGGCCAGCAGATCGCGATGACCGCAATGCTCCTGCTCAGCAGCAAGGGCATGGCCGGCGTTCCACGCGGGTCACTCGTCGTCGTAGCCGCCGTGGTCCCTGCCTTCGGCATCCCGGCCGCCGGAATTGGTGTCCTGCTGGTGATCGACCAACTCCTGGACATGGGACGCACCGCCACCAACATCCTGGGAAATGCCATCGCCACCGCGGTCATCGGCCGGAACCACGACAAGTCCACGTCCCTCCTCGAAGCGTCACGCCCGGAAGCCTCCCAGGATGCGCAGGTCACTGAAGACAGCAGGGAGTTTGAGCGTATTCCGATGCACTGACCGGATCCCGCTCGGCCAAATTTTCAAACCTGCGAACCTACCCTCACACCGGATGAAAGGCCATGGCCAATGACCGCTGACTTTGACCTCCAGAGCCCGACGGACGTGCACCGCATTCAGCGGACGAAAAGAGCGAGAAACACTCCGATCAGATCAAAAATCATCGACTACCTGGAAAGCCATGGGGCAAGCAAAGTAGCTGACATCAGCGACGGCATCGCGTCCTCGCGCGGCGCAGTCAGATACCATCTGGCAGCGCTGGAGAGCGCTTCGATCGTCCGTTCCAACATTTCCCCCGGTGCCAGGAGTCGTTTCACGCCCTTCTACGGTCTCGCCCCTGGAAAGACGGAGCCCGCCTCCTAGCCGGACAGCGCTGACTGCAACTCTTGCGGACGACGGCGGGACCTCCCGCCGTCGTCCGCCGTGTCTTTACGGCCGGAATCTCATGTCCTCGCCCCCGACCAACCTCGCAGTTTGGGCGGGCGCCACGTCCGGGGCGAACACCCGGACGCCCCCGGCGAACTGGCACCTTCCCAACGACCCGAAACCCGCAGCACCAAGAACTGGTTGACGCTATATACCGCCAAGCCGGACAGCAGCACACCAAGCTTCGCTCCGTCCCGGCACTGCTCCTGCTCGCCATGGCACTCACCAACCCCGCAGTGCGTGAACTCCTCCAAATGAGCGCGCTGCTCTGGGGCTTTCGCTTGATGTTTCGGCCGCCGGGGTATGGACGAACTGAAGGGATTGAGCCCGGCGCAATACCGGGCGCAATCCCTGCAGTTCCAGCTCCTTGGGGAGCCCGTCAGGCGGCGGGTGGGGTCACTTCTTTTCAGCCAGGAACATTGCCTTTTCAAGCGGTGTCACGGTGAGTGATTTGAGTTGGGCGGTACCGCCTTCTGCAAAGAGGGCCATCTTGTCGGCTCCGGCGTTGGGGAATACCTGGTCGGTGATGGTCCGCAGACCGTCTTGGGCGAAGACCTCTACTGAGGAGCGGTCGAGGTAGACCCGAAGGGTGACGTAGCCCTTCTTGTCCAGGGTGACGGGGGCGTCCTCTATGGAAGCGAAGGACGGGTGGAACGCGGTGTTGCCGGAGTTAGTGCGGTCAACGAAGAGCTTCCCGGTCGTGGCGTCGTAGCCGATGACGGTGGATGCGGCTCCATCGCCCAGCACGGTGATGCCGGATTTCTTGGCCGTGCCCGGCGCGAAGGTGATGTCGACTCGTTGGACCTGGCCCGATGCTGAAGCCGGCAACTGGTGTGTCCCGGCGGGAATCGGTCCGCCCTTCTTATCCTGATAGGAGACTTTCCCGCCCAACTGTTCCACTTGCTTGACAGCGCTTTGGGTGAGGCGAGGGCCGTCAGAAGTCGTGGTCAGGTTGACTTCGCGGGGAAGTGCCATGGCGCTGCGCCAGGGGCTGGTGGGGATGTCATTGGCGTAGTCCCAGTTGTTCATCCAGCCGAGCATGACCCGCTTGTTATCGGGCATGTTGCCGAAGGACACGGAGGCGTAGTAGTCGCGTCCGTAGTCCAGCCAGTCATAGGTCTCCAGGGCCGACTGTGCCGGTTTCGAGGAGAGCATGAAGTCGTCCGCGAGAATGTGGCCCCAACCGAATCGGTTATTGTCGACCACTTTGATATGTGCCTGTTGGCCAACGAATTCTTTGACATTCCATGATGCCCAGTCGAGCTTTTCACTGTCGTTTCCGGTGGCCGTGCGGACCACTTGTCCGTTGACCACGAGGTTTACCGATTCCTCGTCAGACCGGGGAACGGCCGGGCCGTCAGTCAGCATGACGTGGTCAAGGGTCAGGTGTCCCCACCCGCCGGTGGCCTGGTCAACTACACGCAACTGTGCATTCTGTCCCGCGAACTCGGCGACATCCCAGCCTTTCCAGTTCAGGATTCCGGAATTGTCTCCTGCGAGGGAGCGGACCACCTTGCCGTTGACGAGCAACTGGGCGGCCAGGATCTGTCCGGAGTCCGCGGAGCGGTTGCCGCCGCCGACCAGCATGCTCATGAAATTCTTGGTGATGGGGAATTCCGGTGATGTCAGGGTGCCCTGCCGGTCATCGCCCGGTGCGGTGCCGGTCTCGAAGGTGTTGATCCGTTTGGCCCCGAGGTAGAAGTCCCCGCCGCTGGTGGAGGGCTGGAAGTTGGGGGTGAGGTCGCCGGTCCCGGTCCAGCCGGTGTCGGCCAGCGATGTCCCGGCGGGAACCTCGAAGCCGTCAAACTTGAGCTCCCCTTCGGGCGGGGTGTTGTCCAGCTTGTCGGAGACGCGGGGGTGCTTGCCACCGCCCACGAGGAAGTTCAGGTAGTCGTCGGTCACGGTGAAGTTAGGTGACTGCATGGACCCGAGCGGCCAGTCGCCGTCGTTGAAGGAGTTGATCAGGCCACTGCCGTCAAAGCCGGTCACGGGGCTCTGGCCGGGAAGGGCTCCGTTTGCCGGAGTGCTGCCGAATGGGCCGTTCTTCCAGTTTCCTGGCTCGTTGTTGACGGTCCAGCCGTTGTAAGTTCCGTCGTTGAATCCGGCCAGGACCTTCCCGGGAGGGGGCGTGGCCACGGGTTTGGTGGTTTCGGAGGTGAAGGTGGTGCCGTCGAAGTTGCCCACGAAGTACTGGCCAGCGGAGCCGCCGGCCACGCCTCCGGGGTTGATGTTGACGACCATGACCCATTTAACGTTCTTCGGGTCGCCGTCCACGGCGAGGGGAAACAGGTCGGGGCATTCCCACTGCCCGCCGGTGGCATTGGCTGGTCCGAATTCACTCAGGGCGGTCCAGTCCTTGAGATTGGCGGACTTGTAGAGGACGACCTTGTGATCCTGGGCTTCGACCGCGGTCATGAGCCAGTAGCCTCCGCCGCCGGGTTTGTTGTACCAGGAGACCTTAGGGTCACGGAAGTTGGCGGAGTTTCGGTTCAGTACAGGATTGCCGGAGTACTTGGTCCAGGTCTGGCCGTCATCGAGGCTGTAGGCCAGGGACTGCGCCTGCAGGCCGCGGTGGGGCGAGGCGTCCTTGTAGGCGCTGGTGAAGATCGCGATCAGCGGTGGGTTCTCTTTCGTACCGAAACCGGTCGTGTTGTCCTTGTCCACGACGACGCTGCCGGAGAAGATGTCCTGCTCTGCATCGGTGGAGATCGCCAGCGGCTGCTCCTGCCAGTGAACAAGGTCCTTCGATGTGGCGTGGCCCCAGGACATGTTCCCCCAGGTGTTACCGGAGGGGTTGTGCTGGTAGTACATGTGGTAGACGCCCTTGTAGAAGACGAGCCCGTTGGGGTCGTTCATCCAGTTCTTTGCCGGCGTGTAGTGAATGGCCGGCCGGTAGGGTTCGTCCCCGGGGCCCGTCGCGGCCGACGCCGGCAGGGAACCTGCCAGTGCCGCGGCCAGCGTCAGTCCCGCGAGCGTCAGTGCAGAAACGGCATGCGTCCTGCGGGTGGTCGTGTTCTTCATTCGTTTGATTCGCCCTTCGTTGCGCGCGTCGTCGGTAGACAACGTTGTCAGTGCGAAGGACACTAAGTGATGTCCGTCAGACAAGTCAACGGTTTTGGCGGCGCGGGAATGAGGCCGCCCGCCGCGCGGCTGAGCCGGGCGAAGCGATGGGCGGGCAGCAGAAAATTCCCTCCCAGCGGCAGGGCTGGAAGGGTTATTTCCGGCAGGCGGCTCCGTTCAGCCGTCTCCGCGGGTCCTGGACGCAGCAGCTCCCGCCGACCGTGGATCGGCTGGATTTGGCTGAGGGCTATTCCAGCGGCAGAAGCCAGGTCAGTTCCGAGGCGTCGCCTTCGATATGGCGGGCCAGTTCCTCGTTGAATCTGGCGCCGTAATCGGCGCCGATGTGTTCCTGGAACGCGGCTTCATCGCGGTAGACCTCAAAGACAAAGTACTCCCGGGGGTTCTCTTCCCGGGTGCAGGGAAGGAACAGCTCGTTGCCCGGTTCACGGCGCACATGCCGGGTCAGTTCGAGCATCATTTCAGCAACGCGGGCTTCGCTGCCGGGCTTGACGGTGAACTCGGCATACAGGGTCTTGGTCATCATGATCCCTTTCAGGTCGATGGGTTCGAAATATAGTTCAGGAGGCCACCCCTGTCAGGCCGGAGGGCGCAGCTCACCGGAACCTCGTTGTATGAGCTCAGACGGGACAACATAGGTATGCGGGGGCTGCTGGTCGCCATCGATCCTGGCCAGGAGCCGCTCTGCTGCCAGCTTCCCGATCCGCTCGGGGTGCTGGGCGATGACTGTCACGCCGGGATCCATCATGTCGGCAAGCGTGAAGTCATCGAACCCTATCAAGGCCACGCGTTTGCTCAGCCCGAGCTCTCCGAGAGCGCGCATGGCGCCGAACGTGATGAGGTTCTGGCTGGAGAAGATCGCCGTCGGTGGTTCGGCAGCGGTGAGAAGTTCCAACGTGGCCAATCTGGCCGATTCCTCATCGTGCAGGTTTTCACGGACGGGAATCGTGGAGGTGGGAATTCCCTGCCGGCCGATCTCCTCAATGAACCCCCGCCGGCGTTCCTGGGCGGTCTGGATGTCGGTGCGGTCCCCCAGATAGGCGAGCCTGGTGTGGCCGCGGCTGATCAGGTGAGCAGCTGCCCTCGCGGAGCCTGCGGCGTTGTCGGTCACGACGGCATCTGCTTCCACTCCTACCGGTTCACGGTCAATGAAGACCAAAGGCAGGTCACGGGAATGCTCCGGGATCACATACGCCTGGCTCCTGGCGATGGGCGTGAGGATGAGCCCGTCGACACGCCGCCCAAGAAATGCCGCCACGATGTCCTGCTCCCGCTGGGGGTCATCATCCAGGCTCGCCGCAAAGACCGCGATTCCCCTGGCCCCAAGAGCATCTTCTATTGCCCGGTTGATCTCGCCGCTGAACGGGTTGGAAACACTCGGCAGCAACAGCCCGACCGAGAGCGTCCTTCTGCCCGCGCGGCGCAGGCTGCCGGCCGCCATGTCCAGTTGGTAGTTGAGCTGCCGGGAAGCGCTGAGCACCTTGTCGCGGGTGGCTTCCGATACGCCGGGTTCGTCATTGATCACCCGCGAGACGGTCTTAATTCCTACGCCGGCAAGGGCAGCCACGTGGCGCATCGTCGGGCGGCTGGCGGAAAGGGCCGGCTGGCCACGATTGGACATCGTTGTCAAAAAAATCGCTCCTTCTCATTGCATCTATTGACTCTCCGGTGTGATGCTGCTTACATCGTACATGACATCGTTGTCGAGGCCAGTGAGGGCCTCAAACACCAGGAGATTCAATGTTGAGTTCCAAAGCACCCCGTTCAACGGCCACCCGCCTGTTCGCTGCAGGAGCAGTGCTGACTCTGGGAGCGCTCAGTCTTTCTGCCTGTGGTGGCAGTTCCCCGTCCACCTCATCAACCGGTAGCTCGTCAGGGGACAAGGTCGGTGTCTCCCTGATCGTGAAGACGACGACCAACCCGTTCTTCGTCGCCATGGAGGACGGGGCGAAGAAGGCGGCCGAGGCCGGCGGCGTGGACCTGAAGCTCGCTGCGGGCAAGGCTGACGGCGACGAGGACACCCAGATCCAGGCCATTGAGAACGCGATCTCCAAGGGTGACAAGGGCATCCTGATCACCCCCAACGGCCCCTCCGTAGTGGACGCCCTGAAGAAGGCCAAGGACGCCGGGCTCTTCGTCATCGCTCTGGACACCCCGCCGGATCCCGCCGACGCAGCCGACATCACGTTCGCCACTGACAACTTCGCCGCCGGGGAGCTGATCGGCAAATGGACCGCAGCTCAGCTGGACGGGAAAAAAGCGACGATTGCCCTCGTCGATCTCTTTGATGACAAGGTCGTCTCGGTTGACTACAACCGGGACCAGGGCTTCCTGACTGGCCTCGGTATCGACACCGCGGATAAAAAGAAGAACGGCGACGAAGCCAAGACCGGCAAGTACACCGGCGGCAAGGGCGGCGACTACGAGATCGTCGGTAGCCAGGCCTCCCAGGGCGCCGAAGACGGCGGACGCACCGCCATGGAAACCCTCCTGGCCAAGAACCCGAACATCAACGTCGTCTACACCATCAACGAACCTGCGGCAGCGGGTGCCTTCGAGGCACTGAAGGCCGCCGGCAAGGAAAAGGACGTGCTGGTCGTCTCGGTGGACGGCGGTTGCACCGGCGTGAACAACGTCAAGTCCGGCGTCATCGGCGCCACGGCCCAGCAGTACCCGGTCAAGATGGCCGAACTGGGCGTCAAGGCCATCGTTGACCTCGCCAAGACCGGCCAGAAGCCGGCCAACTCACCGGGGCTGGACTTCTACAACACCGGCGTCGAGCTCGTCACAGACAAGCCTGCCGACGGCGTGAAGAGCATCACCACCACCCAAGCCTCCGACATCTGCTGGGGAAAGTAACCCACCCAGCTTCACTGCGGGGCGGCGACCCGGCGCCCGCTATCGGCCTCCCCGCCCCGCATCTCCCGAGCTAGGGCCTCCCCTAGCAACCATCACGGAAGATCAGGACCAATCGTGACCCAGCAACAGACCGCCGGCCCGCCCAGCGCCGGGCATGCCGACCTGGCAGAGGAATTCCTTGACCGCCAGACACCGCTCAGCCGGATACGCAATATCCTCCACCGCTACCCCGCCCTCAGTCCCGCCATCGTACTTCTCATCGCGGTGGTGGTGTTCGGCCTCCTCAATGACAGGTTCCTGCGGGTTGAAAACCTCTCGCTGATTACCCAGCAGGTCTCCGTCGTCGGCACCCTGGCCATCGCCCAGACCCTCATCATCCTCACCGCTGGCATCGACCTCTCCGTCGGCGCCGTCATGATCCTCTCCTCCATGGTCATGGCCCAGCTCGCCGTCAACAACGGACTGCCCGCACCTGTTGCACTGCTCGCAGGCCTGGTCGTAGGACTTGCCGCCGGAGCACTCAACGGATTCCTGGTCACCAGGTTCCGGCTCCCGCCGTTCATCGTCACCCTCGGCACGCTGAACATCTTCATCGCCCTGACACTGCTCTACTCCAACGGAGCGACCGTTCGCGGCTCGGCCATGCCTCCCCTGCTGACCTGGACCGGCACCACCTTCCCGCTCGGCCCCGTGCGGATCTCCACCGGCGTCGTCATGATGCTCCTGCTCTATGTCGCGGTCGCCTTCATCCTGGGCAAGACGGCCTGGGGCCGGCATGTCTACGCCGTGGGCGATGACAAGGAAGCCGCCCGCCTGGCTGGCATCCCCGTCAACCGGGTTCTCATGAGCGTCTACCTCGCCGCCGGCGCCGTCCTGGCCGCCGGCGCCTGGATCCAGATCGGGCGCACCAACGCCGCCAGCCCCAACGCCGGCGTAGACCTGAACCTGGACTCCATCACCGCCGTCGTGATCGGCGGAACCAGCCTCTTCGGCGGCCGCGGCTCCATCTGGGGTTCACTGCTTGGAGCGCTGATCGTGGGTGTCTTCCGCAACGGCCTCTCGCTCGCCGGGCTGGACGTGCTGTACCAGACGCTCGCCGTGGGCGTCCTGATCATTGTTGCTGTGTCCGTCGATCAGTGGATCCGAAAGGTCAAGTCATGACCACGACAGAATTTGAAGCCCCCCACGTCGCCACGCGCGAGCCCATCCTGCAGGCCCGGAACCTCGTCAAGACTTTCGGCCGTGTCGTGGGACTGGACGGGGTCAGTCTCGACCTCTACCCGGGCGAAGTCCTCGCGATCATCGGCGACAACGGCGCAGGCAAGTCAACCCTGATCAAATGCCTCACCGGAGCAGAAGTCCCGGACTCCGGCGAGCTCTTCATGTCAGGACAGCCCGTGCACTTCAAGCGGCCGCAGGACGCCAGGGTCCACGGCATCGAAACCGTTTACCAGAACCTCGCTGTCTCACCGGCCCTCGACGTCGCCTCGAACTTGTTCCTGGGTCGGGAGGAAAGGCGTGCGGGACTCCTCGGGAGCGTGTTCCGGATGCTTGACACCAAAGGTATGCGCCGGAAGGCCAAGGAAGAGCTGACCAGGTTGGGCATCTCCACCCTGCAGGACGTGACAGTGCCGGTGGAGAACCTCTCGGGCGGCCAGCGCCAGGCTGTCGCCGTGGCCCGCGCCGCAGCGTTCGGTTCAAAGGTCGTTGTGCTGGATGAACCGACGGCGGCACTTGGCGTCCGGGAATCGAACCAGGTCCTCCAGCTGGTCCGGGACCTTCGCGACCGAGGCCTGCCGGTCATCTTGATCAGCCACAACATGCCCCACGTCTTTGACGTAGCGGACAGGATCCACATCCAGCGCCTGGGCAAGTGCGCTGCCACCATCACTCCGCAATCACACACAATGACCGACGCAGTGGCGATCATGACCGGCGCAGCCACCGCCTGATGGCCGGCTAGTACCCTCCCGCTCTACCGGAGCTCCCTTCTCCGTCCGCGGACCTCCCCCAGGTCCGCGGACGGATCCATACCGGGAGTTCCCATCATCACCATCCCACGAGAGACAGACCATGGATTACCTCACAACAGCCCGGAACGACGCTCACCAGACGCTCGACGTCATGGTCATAGGCGAAGCGCTGATCGACGTGGTCACCACGTCGCACGACACGGTGGAGCACCCCGGCGGCTCACCGGCCAACGTCGCTTACGGACTTGGCCGCCTCGCCGTCACCACAGGTCTGCTCACGGCCATCGCCCCGGACGCGCGTGGGATTTCCATCGAAAACCACCTCAGCAGCGCAGGCGTCATACTTCTGCCCGGATCAAAATCCCTCACCAAAACGGCATCGGCCACAGCAACCCTTGGACCCGACGGCTCCGCTAAGTACGACTTCGACATCTCCTGGGATCTTGCCCCGACAGCCCCCGCCTACTTCCCAAAAATCCTGCACACCGGATCCATCGCCACTTTCCTTAATCCCGGTGCCGGCGCCGTGAAATCCCTGCTCGAACAAGCCCGCACACACTGCATGATCACCTATGACCCGAATATCCGTCCAGCCCTGCTCGGCAGCCACAGGGAAGCTTTGGCCACCTTCGAAGAGCTCGTGCCCCTAACCGACGTCGTCAAACTCAGCGACGAAGATGCCTACTGGCTGTACCCCCAAAAAAGCCTGGACGAAACCGCAGCACACATCCTCGGTCTGGGCGCCGGACTTACCGTCATCACCAAAGGCGCCGACGGCTCACAATTCACCACCCCCGCCGCTAACATCAGCATTCCCGCCGTGAAGTCCAAAGTTGCCGACACCATCGGCGCCGGGGACTCCTACATGTCCGCCCTGATCCTGGGCTTTCTCACCCGAGGAACCGAAGGTTTCGCCCCAGCTGTCTTGGAGCAGCTTGGACACACCGCAGCTGCAGCCGCGGCCATCACCGTGCAGCGCCCGGGAGCAAACCCCCCGACCCTGGAAGAACTCAACATCGCAATCGAAGCCCATCCCGGTGCCCAATACGGGGGTTCCTGAACCACCTAATCAAATGACGGTTGTCCCGGATACCGCTCCTTCAGCGCCACCCTCGCCCGCCTCCCAGACCGGAAAATCCTCAGTCCGACCAGGTCAGCTCCCCCGAGGCCCTAGGCAGACACCCGGTCGGCACCGGAACGAATCAAAAAGCACAGGACGTCCGACGCCGGATATCTCCGACGACGGCGACCGGCGCCCTCGCCTCCGACCACTCACGCCCGGCCGCTCATCGCCCTCGATGCCACTGTCTGACGACACGCCAGAGAAATAGAGACGAGCCGGGGTGGTGGTAGAGCACGCTCTGGCAGTCATGGCGAAAACCGCGAATCCAGGGATGGATGAACACTGGACTCCCCCGGGAACATGCGAGGTCCGGCCCGATCCGACCCACATACGACTCGATCCGAAGGCGGAAGTGTGGACAATGTACACACACCGCAAATTCGCCGTTTCAGAGCGTTCCGGCCACCAGCCACATCCCAGACCGCAGGGGGCGCGGCCCTTCTTTGCGCGCCTCAGGAGCTGCGCAACTGCCCGTCAGATGTGTCCGCAAGCCGGTCCTGAAGCGCGACACGTTACGTCCCCTCCCCCGCCGCGAGAACTTCCCTAGGTGTGAATCTGTGACTGTGGGCTGAGAATGGCGGGTTAATACACAGTTGGGATGGCGGTTTCGGTGCTCCGTGTGGAGAAGCATCGGTGCTGCTGCACAGATCCCGTTACATCGTTACTCAATAGGGGACATCGCCACTCAGGTTAACTGCGTAGAGGCCAAGTTCGTGACGCGTCAGAAGTTCCTTGCGCCAGCAGCACCAACCGGTCGATATCCAGGTTTGTAACTTTCTGACAGCGCCGTCACGGCGGCAATATCCTGGGGGGTCGTTCGACAGCACCCGCCAACGAGCCGGGCACCAAGTTCACGCCAGATTGGCGTTCCCTCCGCAAGGCTTGCGGGCTGTTTACTATCGGGGCCCGACGGGCTCGCCGCGGCCGGCCCCCACGTTTTGGTGACTGCGTCATAGCTTTCGCCCGAATTCGGATATGCGATCAGGGGCGTATCAGTGGCTCTGCCCAGGGCCTCCAGCGATGGGGAGACCAGCTCCAGCGGCACGCAGTTCACGCCGATAGCCGCCACGAGCGGCTCTGCCGTCAAGAGCTTTGCCGCCTGAGCCAGCGGCGTACCGTCGCTGATGTGGCCGCCATCCCGTAGCGTGAAGGAGAGCCAGGCTTCGACGTCGAACTCTTTCATGAGTGCCAACAGGGCCTCGGCCTCCGGCAATGAAGGCAGCGTCTCACAGGCAAGAAAGTCCGCTCCGGCCTCCACCAGCGATGCGATTCGGGGCCGGTGGAACTCCAAAAACTCTTTTCGGCTGAGGACATAGTCGCCCCGGTATTCCGATCCATCGGCAAGGTACGCGCCGTAGGGCCCGACCGATCCTGCAACAAGCAGGGGGCCCGCATCCGGGTTTTCCGCCAGGTACTCGCGGCGTGCCTCGTCGGCCAGGCGCACACTCAATGCCACCCGTTCCAAGGCCGCTTGCTCGCCGATGCCGCGGCGCGCGAATCCCAGGGGTGTGGCTTGATAGCTAGCCGTGATGGCGACAGTGGCTCCGGCGCGGAAGTAATCGTGGTGTACGCGCTTGACCAGTTCCGGTTGCTCCAGAAGGACTTTAGCCGACCACAAAGGGTCTTCCAGATCGCAGCCTTGCGCTTCAAGCTCGGTGGCGAGCGCACCGTCCACGGTCAGGTTCGCTCCGGCGTTGAGCATGCGGGAAAGGATGGTACTGGGCATCGTTCAGGGCTCCAAGCATTTCGGTTTGTTCTTTCCTGCGGGGCAGTTGCGGCGCCTCGTGGCCCGGCAATGCAAGGTAGCACAACGTGGAGTGCCAAAAAGAGCAGTGCAGCCCGGGGCTTGCAGATGACGGTCAGCAGCCGCTTGCAGCAACCGGTGTTCCGCGGCTCAGTCACGCCCAAAGGCTGGCGGATGTGCCGAGTGAACGCGAACACCTCTCAAAATTGTGCGTAATAAGCATATATTCATGCTTGTAATGAACATCACTCTCTGCCAATATGGCATTCTGACACCTTTTGCGAACTGCCCAGGAAGAGGCTTCCCTTGAAAATTGCAATGAAATCAGTCCGCAAGCTGCGCGTGCATTGGCCTATAGCTTCGGAAACCTTCTCGCGGCTCGCCACGGGGGACGCAGAAGCGTTCAAAGATGAAGCCGGCATCGCGGCCCTGCTCCAGGCTTCGTCGGAATCCACCGACTTAGGGGATTTTGGCAACTACAGGCATGTATTTGAATCCGGCCTGGGTTTCGAGGGTTTCACCTGCACTGAAGGCGCTAACCCTACGTTGGGGCAGGTGGGGCAGCGGACAATTTCGCCTACCTTTGTCTTCACGACGTATTTCGATGCGGCGCTCCCTGACGCCGCCGTGGAACGCTTCCTGCAGCACATCGTGGATATCCATCCCTGGGAGGTACCGGTCATCGAACTGACAGGCCCGGTCAGCGTCTCCAGCACAGCCCTTCCCGCACTCTTTGAGAGCGAGGCCGCATCATGATTGAAGCCACCACAGCTGGACTTTGGGACGGTCTGCAGGCGTTGCTGGCGGGCAGGTCATTCACCGACCTGACGCACGCCTTCCACCCCGGCCAGCCGCATTTCCCGGCCTTCCCCGACGAAATCAGGGAGGCGGTCTTCGACCTGGAGAAAGGCGACGGTTTCACCGCTCACCGGTATTCGATCATCGGCCAATGGGGTACGCACGTTGACCCTCCCTCGCATTTCATCCGCGGGGGACGGACCTTGGACCAGATTCCTGTGGAGGACATGGTCCTCCCACTGGTCATCCTCGACATCACCGCCCGGGTCACCGTAAATGCGGACGCCACTCCCACGATGGAGGACATTCAGGCATGGGAGCGCCGCAATGGTGCCATCGCACCGCGGTCCTTTGTGGCGTTGCGGACAGGGTGGAGCCATCGTTGGCCCGACGCCGACGCCATGGCAAACAGGGACGATGAGGGTGTCAGCCACACACCTGGCTGGTCGCAGGAAGTCCTCTCCTTCCTGATCGAGGAGCGGTCGGTAACTGCCGTCGGCCACGAGCAGACGGACACAGACCCGGGGCGGGCTACGTCCTGCCAGGATTTCACCTTGGAGACCTATGTCCTGGCGCGGAACCGGTGGCAGATCGAGCTGATGGCGAACCTGGACGGACTTCCAGAAGCCGGCGCGATCCTCATTGCAAGCTGGCCTAAGCCACTGCAAGGCAGCGGCTTTCCAGCCCGTGTCTTCGCCATCCACTAAGACACGTTCGTGCAGTGACTAGAATCGGATCCATGTCTAAGACGTCCAGCATGGGCCGGGGAATCATGGCTGTCCTCGCTGTGGGCTCCCGCAACGCAGAAGGCCTGTCTGGCGGAACGGTCGCTGATATAGCAGCCGATCTGGGCAGGGACCGCAGCCAGGTTTCGCGCAGTCTCCGGACCGCCGAGCAGGAGGGGTTTCTGGCACGCGGAGACCATCGGTCCTACACAATGAACTGGTCGCTCCTGACAGACGCACAGCTGTTGACAGAGCAACGGCTGCAGACCGACGGCGTAACCGCTCTGGAAGGCTTGGCCGGTGAAACTAACGAAGGATGCTTCCTTGGAGTTATGAGCGGAAACAGTACTGTCACCATCGGTGAGCGTGTTCCGGCAAGTAGCAACATGGTCGGTTCGTGGCTGGGCCGGCCCTACCCGGCGTTTTGTAGCGATGCCGGCCAGGCCCTGCTGTGGGAAGCCTCGGACGCCGAGGTCCGAACCATTTTCTCCGGCGTACCTTTCGTGCGCCATGGCCCCAATACACCGCTTGACGTCGAGGACTTCCTGTCACGACTGCGCGGGGCGCGGGCACGGGGGTACTCCATTGTCGACGAGGAAGCCGAACCAGGACTTTACTCGCTGGCCGTTCCGATTCGCGACTTCAAGGGCGATGTGGTGGCAGCGCTTCAGGTCGTCGGCGCCAAGACACGCTTGGAGCCGCGCCTGGAGCTATGCGCCACGGCTCTCGTGTCCTGGGGAAAGTGGCTTGAGTCAACGCTGGGTCACGCGGCGCCGCAGAACCGGCTCTAGCTGGCAAGGCCCTTCCGGACCGCGTTGTCCCGGGGACGGCCCTCAAAGGACCCCAGCCGCTCGGCTGCTGCCGTAAGGGCCTTTGCAATGTCATTGGTGCTGGGTTTGATCTCGGCCCGGCTGCCGAGGACGCTGAGCGCGGCAAGAATCGATCCTTCAGCGTTGCGGACCGGAACGGCCAGTTCGTAGATTCCGTGCTCGAATTCTTCCTCCGCGACAATGAAGCCCCGCGCCCTGTCCCGGTCCATCAGTTCGGCGACTTCTTGCGGCGAATGGGCCGCCCCCGGACCGCCTACGCCGATAAAGTTGACATCCTGGAGAAGGACTTCAATGGCCGGCTGTTGGTCGTCCCACAGCAAGGCCCGTCCGGAGCCGGTACACCACACGGGCGTCACCATGCCGGGTTTCACGAAGCTGCCGGGTACCGCATCGTTACTCGAGGCCCGCAGGAGAACGACCCGGAAGCCATCACGAACGGAAACTCTGGATCTAAGGCCGAAAGAAGCCACTAAAGCCTCAAGTTCGGTTCTTGATTCGCGGACCCAGCCGGTATTCAGCGCTGCGGCCAGGCTGAAAAAACGTGGACCGGTTCGGAAGGGACCGCGATCGACGCGCTCCAGCAGTCCCAGCTCACACAATTCCTGCGTCAGCCGTGAGACGCGGCTTTGTTCCATATCCAACTCGGATGCGAGCTGGGAAACGCCGAGAAGCCGCCTGCCCTGCTTCTCCCGGTCTGCGACCAGCCGAACTATTCGAAGTCCTTGGGCCATGGACGACGCTTCCGAGGAAGAATCCATGCTCCGTGCTCCTTCCGCCCGATGACTACGCCTATTCTCACATGTCTTCATTGTTGACCAGGATGCGGTTTCCTTGCGCCCACACAGTGTAGAGGTCAGCGAGTATCGCTGAATTCGCTGCTTCCAGCTCTGCGGGAGCGATTTCTGCCCGTCCCTGCCGCCCGAACAGCACGACTTCGTCTCCAGGGGAAACTCCCGCCACGTCGGTGACGTCGACAACCATGGAATTCATCGAAACGATGTCGACTATGGCAGCGCGTCGGCCGCGGACAAGTACGCTGCCTTGGCTGGCCAGTGCCCGCCGGTAGCCATCTCCGTAACCCGCTGTCACTGAAGCCAGCCTGGAGTTGCGGTCCAAGGTGTGGGTGAGCCCATAGCCGACCTTAGTGCCTGCCGCATAGCTATTAATGGACGCAATCCGGGCTTTGAAGGCCAAACACCGTTGGAAGTGCGCTGTTGAAGGTTCCGAATCGCCGTAGAGGACTGCCCCGGCACGGACCATGTCCAGCCACGAGCCGCGGACGTGCAGGGCGGCGTATGAATTGGCGCAGTGGAGCAGCACTTCATCCCGGGGAGTTCGGGTCAATTGAAGCAGTGTCAACGCCTGGCTTTGGAACCGCAGAAGAGTCGTTTCGATATGGCCGTCGTCGTCCTTGGGAAAATGCGTCATGATCCCGGCCAGTTGAAGCCCCGGGTGGCTCACGATTCCTACCGCGGATGCCCGGCCAAGCGAGGATGAGACGTCGAGGCTGTGCCTGCTGATCCCGGAAGAGTTGATATCGAGGTGGATGCGGACCACCTTCCCAGCCGCGGCAGCGATCTTGTGTATCTCCCACGCGCTCTGCGGGTCGGCGACAAGTTCCTCGATGTCGTGACGCAGGCCTGCTCTGATCTCCTGCGGCGCCGCGGCACGGACACGCAGGATCCGGCCCTCAAAACCGCAGCGGCGTGCAATGGCTGCCTCCTCGTTGCTTCCTACTCCGATGAATGGAACGCCCAGACGAACAAGGGACGGGAGTAAGAGGTCAGCTCCGTGCCCGTAGGCATGGGACTTAACCACTGCGCACAACAGTGCGCGGTCATCGATCATGGACAGGAGGGTCCGGACGTTTGATTCGAAAGCGGCGGCGTCAATCTCCAGCCAGCTGCCGGCGTCCTGGACCGAACTGCGCACGTGTTGCATCAGGCCTTGTGAGTTCATGGTTTATCCCTTGAACAGCCTCGTGGCCGGGAAAGAAAGACCCCGGCCACGAAGCTGAGAAGACGATGGTTGATGATGGCGTCAGGACAGCTGGTCTGCGCGCGCCTTACGCCCGTATTTGAAGTAGAAGAAGGCGTAGCAGGCACCAACAAAAGAGATTCCGAAATAGAGGGCTGCCACCTGATTCGGGTCAAAGGCGATGCCGATGAGCGATATTAGGCAGAGCGAAAAGGCCAGGATGGGCACCAGCGGGAACAGCGGGGCCTTGTAGGCAAGGGCGGCGACATCGCCGCCGTTCTTGACAAAGGATCTCCTGTGGAAGAAGTGCGAGGCGGTGATGGACATCCAGACCCCGACGACGGCGAAACCTGCCACTGAAACGAGAGCCAGGTAGACCGTTTCGGGCGCAACGACGCTGCTGATGAGCGACGCAAGGCCTCCGAGCATGCTGACTGAAAGCGCGATTAGGGGGATACCGCCCCGGGTCAGTTTCTTCAGCGCCCGGGGGGCGTGCCCCTCGTCGGCAAGGGAGTAGAGCATCCGTGCGCAGGAGAAGAGGCCGCTGTTTCCGGCGGAGAGGAGGGCGGTGATGATGACGAAGTTCATGATGTCGGCGGCAAAAGGAATGCCTATGGATGAGAAGACAGTCACGAACGGGCTTTCATCCAGGCCTACCTGATCAAAAGGGATGGTAGCTGCGATGACAGCGATTGCCCCGACGAAGAAGATCAGCAGGCGGATCACTGTGCTGCGCATCGCTTTGGGGATGCTGGTGGCGGGGTCAGCTGTTTCGCCCGCTGCCACACCGATGAGTTCCGAGCCGGAGAAGGCGTAGAACACTGCAAGTGCAGTGACGAGGACGCCGCTGAAACCGTTGGGGAAGAGGCCGCTGGAGGTGTTGAAATTCTCAAACATGAACGGGTGGCTGCCTCCCTCACTGAGCGGGTGGATGCCGAACAACGCCGCGCCACCAAGAACGATGAGGACCACGATGGCGCCGACTTTGACGATGGCAAACCAGAACTCGGACTCGCCGAAGAACTTCGAGGAAACTGCATTGAATCCGAAGAGGACCGAGGCGAAGATGACGCACCAGACCCAGACGTCAACATCCGGGAACCAGCGCTGCATGAGGAGACCGGAGGCAGTGAACTCCGATCCGATGGCCACTGCCCAGCAGAGCCAGTAGAGCCAGGCCGTGGCGAACCCTGTGGCCGGCCCGATCGACCTCGCCGCGTAAATGTGGAAGGCGCCTGAGACCGGATACGCGATGGCAAGCTCGCCGAGGCAGGCCATAACCAGGTACACAACGAAGGCGCCGATCAGGTAGGCGATGACCGCGCCGAGCGGTCCGGCCTGGGAAATGGTGTAGCCCGAGCTCAGGAACAGCCCTGAGCCGATCACCCCGCCCATGGCGATCATGACCAGATGGCGTGCCCCCATGGACCGCCGGAGCCCGGAGTCGGTCGACGGGGGCAACGTGGGTTGTGTGTCTAGCTGGACAGGTGATGAGGGTTCCATGGTTTCTCCCCGGTGAGTGGATAGGTCTGATGCGAAAGATGCGCACATCGCCCCGGCTTGGGACAGGGCGCCTCGGGCTGTGAAGTGGCGGTAGTGATGAAAGTAACACGAAAACGGCCTTTGGGTCATTAAAAACATTTCAACATGCTTATGTTGCACCTAAGTTACTTCGAGGCGCTGCTGCCGAATCGGCGTACAGATGGTCAGTTCGCCCTGCTGTTCGGTCACAATGACATGCACTGACGGACATGGAATGCGGTGAGCATTGGAGGACCGATGTATCTGACTTAAGGAGCACCATGACCACCTATGACATTGCGCTGATCGGCTTCGGCGGCGTCAACAGGACGCTGGCCGAACTGGTCGCAACACGCGGTGACACACTCCGTTCCGAGCTGGGCTTCGGCCTGCGTGTCGTCGCCATCACCGACCTGCGTCTCGGCTCGCTGGTCCAGCCCGAGGGGATCGACCTCGGCATCGCACTCAATTTGGACGGTGGAAGCGAAACCTTCGCCGCCCATGGCGGGTCCGCGGACACCAATAACGAATCAGTTATCCGTGACTGCACCGCCGACATCATCTGCGAGGCCACGTTCACGAATCCCGACGACGGCGAGCCAGCAGTTTCGCACGTACGCTGGGCCCTCGAATCCGGCAAGAGCGTTTGCACGACGAACAAGGGCCCGGTTGCCCTCCGCGGCGCCGAACTGACCGCCCTGGCCGAACAGAACGGCGTGCACTTCGAATTCGAGGGTGCCGTCATGAGCGGCACTCCTGTCATCCGCCTGGCCAAGAAAATGTTCGCGGGGCTGAAGCTGAACGGGTTCGAAGGCATCCTCAACGGCACCAGCAACTATGTGCTCGGGCGGATGGAATCCGGACTGGACTTCGAAGAGGCCATCAGCGAGGCACAGGAACGCGGCTACGCCGAAGCCAATCCCGCAGCAGACATCGAGGGATACGACGTTCAGCTCAAGGTACTGATCCTCGCCAACGAGCTGCTCGACGCAGGCATCGAACTAAAGGACGTTCAGCGGGCGGGGATTTCGACAGTGACGCCGGAGAATATCCAGAAGGCAACCCGCGAGGGACGCCGCTGGAAGCTCGTGGGTTCAGCGCGGCGGAACCCGGACGGGTCAGTGACCGCAGGCGTCTCCCCCGTAGCGCTCCCCCTCGGCCATGGGCTGGCCGGCGTTTCCGGCGCAACCAATGCCGTGTCCTTCGACACCGACCTTCTGGGCCCGGTAACCGTCTCCGGACCGGGAGCCGGCCGTGTGGAGACCGCCTACGCCCTGCTTTCTGACATCATCGCAATGCACGCAGCCAGGACGGAAGTAGCCGCAAATGTCTGAATCAACGCTGTGCTCGACGGAAACGGCGCTGCCGCAGTTCCGCGACGTGATGAGCCCCTACGACGGCAGAGTGGTCGGCGCGGTTTCGCTGACCGAGGCCACCGCCGGCAAAGCCGTGATCGAAACGGCCCGCGTCGGCGCCCGGAAGGCACGGGCACTGTCCCGCAACGCCCGCGGGAAGATACTGGACGGCGCCGCAACGGAGATCGAGCAGCGCAGCGAGGAGTTCGCGCAAACGATTGTGTCCGAGGCCGGGAAAACGATCCGCCAGGCACGGAAGGAAGTGATGCGCGCGGTCAACACGCTCCGCCTCTCCGCTACCGAAGCGCGCCGGAACGCAGGCGAAGTCATACCCTTTGACTCGTACGAGGGCTCAGAGGACCGCACCGGCTGGTACTCGCGCGAACCACTGGGCATCATTGCCGCGATCACTCCTTTCAACGACCCCCTCAACCTGGTGGCACACAAGATCGGCCCGGCAATCGCCGGAGGAAACGCCGTGATCCTCAAACCCTCTGCATTGACTCCCCTGTCAGCCCAGCTGCTCACGGACGCCCTCGTGAGCTCCGGCCTCCCGCCGGAAGCCCTCACGATTGTTCACGGCGACCGGGACGTGGCCGAAAAAATCATTCGGTCCCGGGACGTACGAATGGTGTCCTTCACCGGGGGGTTCTCCACTGGGGAGAGTATCGCCCGCACCGCAGGCCTGAAGAAGCTTTCCATGGATCTCGGCGGAAACGCACCCGTGATCGTCCTGGACGATGCCCACATCGAGAAGGCCGTGGAATCCTGCGTCTCCGGAGCGTTTTGGGCTGCCGGCCAGAACTGCGTGGGGGTGCAGCGGATCCTCGTAGCCGCCCCAGTGTACGGCGCGTTCCGCCAGCGCTTCCTGGAGGCAACGGCGCGGTTGGTTGCCGGGGATCCAATGGATGAACAGACGGATGTCGGACCCATGATCAGCCCCACAGCATTGCAGGAGCTCCAGTCCAAACTGGACGTGGCCCTCGACGCCGGCGCCGTCCTGCTCTCAGGCAACGTCACGGACGGCAATGTGCTTCAGCCGACCGTCCTGGAAGCCGTCCCGGCGGACAGCAGCCTGTGGAGGGAGGAGGTTTTCGGCCCTGTGGTCATGCTTCGTAAATTCAACACCTTCGAAGAGGCCATCGACGTCGCCAATGCCATCGAGTTCAGTCTTCATGCGGGCATATTCACCGACTCCCTGGCCAGGGCCATGGATGCGGCCCGCCAGCTCGAAGCAGGCGGCGTCATGATCAATGATTCCTCTGATTACCGGTTCGACGGCATGCCATTCGGCGGGGCTAAGTACGGGAGCATGGGCAGGGAGGGCGTCCATTTCGCGTATGAGGAGATGACCCAGCCCAAAGTCATCTGCATCAAGAACTGATCGAACTGGAGGGGCGCGGCCGAGGGCCCGCGCCCCTCCAGTTCCTCCGGGCAGCCGGCACAAAACTGCGCACCACCCAAACTTCCACACGGAGGACAGAAAACCATGGCCACCCGCATCGAGACGGATTCGCTCGGGAGCGTTCCTTTTCCGGCCACAGCCTATTGGGGAGCACACACCGCCCGGGCCTTGGAGAACTTCACCATCAGCGGGATCACTTTCACTCCGTGGCGCGGGCACCTCCGGCGCCCCGCCTGATGAAACTGGAAAGCGTCATGGCTGTCACCGTGTCCGTGACTCCGGGAATAGCAGCGATCTGCTCCCAGATCTCCTGCACCCTCTCCAGCGACCGGGCCTCGAGCCTCACCAGAAGATCAAAGTCACCGCTCACGACATCGCACAGAACCACCTCGGGAATCGACCGCAACACGGAGATGACGTCCGCCCCCCGAACCCGGTCCTTCCTGTAAACCATCAGGAAGGCGGACACCGGGCCCTGGCCCGGAGGGCCGGCAACAATCGTGTACCCCTGGATATACCCTTGCCGTTCCATCCGCTCGATGCGCTGGCGCACAGCGTTCCTCGAAAGGAGGACTTTGGTCGCCAGCTCTGCATGGCTCATGCGAGCGTTCTTCGTAAGCTCCGCAAGAATCCTCTGATCAATCTGATCAAGACTCACTCGATCCATGCCTGCCCTTCACAGCAATAATCCCCCGGACCCAACCGGAACGGAAACAACTTCAAGACCGAAAGCCTCGAAAAAATGACACTTCATCAAGCCCGGCCGTCTCTCACTGGCATTAGCTGCATCTTGTTCGACATGGACGGCACGCTCCTGGATTCAGCGCCGGGCGTTACAACAAGTGCTGCACAGGCATTGGCAGCTGTGGGCGCGCCGGTCCCCAGCATGGACATACTGCGCCGATTCGTTGGTCCGCCCATGATCGAGTCCTTCAGAACAGTCTCACAACTGGACGAAAAGACGGCCCAAAAGGCCCTCCAACATTA
This sequence comes from Arthrobacter sp. 05T410, assembly GCF_056396505.1. Lineage (NCBI taxonomy): Bacteria > Bacillati > Actinomycetota > Actinomycetes > Micrococcales > Micrococcaceae > Arthrobacter > Arthrobacter sp. 05T410. Next base: position 22,592 of record NZ_JBFTLP010000026.1, read on the forward strand.
TCGCAAAGCGTACGCCGATCATGGCGCCGAACAGTCCAGCCCCTACGACGGGATCATCGATCTACTCGAACGCCTACATTCGGCCGGCATTCCGATGGCCGTAGCCACATCCAAGGTTGAAGATCAAGCAAAAAGACTGGCACGAATGTTCGGAATTGATTGCCACTTCATCACCGTATGCGGAGCGTCAGATAGTGAGGGAAGAGCGAGCAAGGCAGACGTCATCGCCGAATTGCTGCTTCGGCTCCATTCCACAGGCGTAGACATCTCCAGTCCCGCAATGGTCGGAGACCGAAGCTACGACGTCGCGGGAGCAGCTATACACGGAATCCCCACAATATTCGCACTCTGGGGATACGGCGAGGCCGAGGAAGCCTCGCAGGCCGCCGCCGTTGCTGCCTCCCCTGCGGCCCTTCTGCCACTGATCCTGGAGAACCGCCGGCGGTCAGCCGCGCAGCATCCCTCGTGCGATGAGTCCACGAATGCGACCAGCAGTCATTCACATTCCACTGTTTGACGAGCCGTCGAAGCCGGCGTTTAGGGTTCGCACGCATTCCTCCCCGACTGTGGAGCTCCCGCACTGGCTGGGAGGGCGCAATCGTGCCCTAAATGGGGCCGGAGACTCTCAGGGATGGACGAACTCGAGCGGCGCTAATCGTGATGGTTGTATTCGAACCGTTCGATGATAATGCTGCCGCTGGTTGCCGCCAGTCCGACAACGCGGCCGGTGAACCCGCCGGCGACCTCTGTGGACAGACACCGGCCGTCCATCCGCGCGAGCGTCGTCAGCTCGCCGTGCTCTCGAAAGCCCAATGTGACTTCGTCCGGCCCAGTATTTATGCCCGGTTGGCCCGCCAAGGGTGAGTCGTTGCATGCGATTTCCAGCTGAAATGGTCCAGGTGCTGGGTCGATTTCCGCTGTCGCTACCACCTGCTGAAGGGGTCCGATCTGGGCCACGACCCGGATTTGGCGTCCGGAGGCTTCGATGCCATACCAATGGAAGTCGTCCATCCTCAGGAGGAACCTGACCGCCTCGTCACCCGAGAGAAGAACCGACGCGCGTGCAGCCCAAACGTGTCCGAGGACCCTGGTTGCCAAGATGGGAACGCTGCCCGTCTGGCTCTGCCCGATAAGGAGACCTTCGGGGGTTGCGGCCGTAAACGAAGCGGGGTCCTGGCCGGGTGAAATCCACCGCGGGTGAAGGCTGTCGGAGGAGAAATCATCAATAAACGAAGACCCGACGACGGGAACCTGATAACGGTCCTCATCGAACCGCGGCCAACCCTGGTCCCAGGAGATACCCGCAACATAAGTTTCTCGACCCAGGACGTGAAAGCCAGGAACAACGCCTCGGGGACGAACACCGAGATAGACCGCGGCCCAATCACCATCGACCGTTTCGACCAGGTCCGCGTGGCCGACACTCTGGACGGGCGCCGCCATGCTGCGATGACTGAGGATGGGGTTGTTCGGATGCGGTTCGAAAGGACCTGCGGGACTGCTGCCACGGCTGACAGAGACGGCATGACCGCGTTCCGTGCCGCCTTCGGCCAAAACCAGATACCAGCAGCCGCCCGCCTCATACAGGTGCGGCCCCTCCGGGTAGGCCAGCCCTGTTCCCTGCCACACCTTCCTGGGAGATTCCAAGAGGCGGCCAGCGTCGGGATCCAGCCGCGCCTGGACGATACCGGACTCATGCTCGCCGGGGCCGAACCCCACCCAGGTGAGGTAACAACTTCCGTCGCTGTCCCACGCGATATCCGGGTCGATGCCCAGCGTTCCCGGTATCTGTACCGGGTCACTCCACGGGCCGGCAGCCTCCTTGGACCGCAACAGCAAATGACCGCCACCGAAGTCGCTCATGTTCGTGGTGACGAACCAGAATTCACCGTTGTGATGCCTGAGCGTTGAGCCGAAGATCCCGCCTGAAGGACGCCCGTCCCCAACAGCGAACTGGCTCCGCCGGGTGAGGATGTTCCCGATCTGATCCCAAGTTACGAGGTCCCGGCTGTGGAAGATCGGCGCTCCGGGGAAGTACTCAAAGCTCGACGTTGCCAGGAAATAGTCGAAGCCGACCCGACAGATTGTGGGGTCAGGGTGGAAACCCGGAATGACCGGTGTGATGGCTGCGGGAGATGCTACTTGCCGAACCTGCTCGGCTGCAGTGTCAACCAATGGGGCTCCGTCCGTTGCTGGCATTGACTACCCGGTCTGCGGGAGTAGAGGAATTTCAACCCTAGGATGTCCCGCCTTGCAGTCCCACCTGGACTTTCACTGGTTGGAACACCTTCCCTGCCTCACACCCGCATCACAGCCGGGGACGCCACGTCATTCAGCGCTGCCGCTGCATGGTCCAGAGCGTTGCACCAATTGGCCACGATGCCTTCAAGGGACGCGACGGTACCTGCCCGGCTGCCTTTCGATCACATGGAAACGCCCCGGACCAGCGTGGTCCGGGGCGAAGCAGACGGAATGGAAGATGCCGTGGACGGGGCGATGCGTACCGGCCTGATGGTAGCCAGCCGAATTGGCGAGCAGCTTGCCAGAATGCGCGAACTGGAACAGCGCACCATCGCCGCAGCAGAGGAGGAGAACCCCCTATCCTTGCTGCGGTGGTCCACGTGCCCTAGCCTGTGCATTCAGGCCAACACGGGCATGGGTAACCCGGAGGGCGTGGCTGAAATTAGTGCGGTGCTGGCAGGACTGACGGCAGAAGAACTCGAGGAGATCACCGTCCTGGGGCCGAAGGGACATCTTGGCCGGCATCTGATCGCCGTCATCGACAGAGCTACCGGAGGCCCGGACGCCGGACGGGGGTTTTACATGACGGACGGAACGGTCAACGGCAACGGTGGACAGTTCCACGTCCTCCACAGCGACCTGAGTGACCGCATCTTCCGAGTCGGGACAGGCCAAAGCTAAGCCGGCAGCCCCTTGAGCTATGGTGTGCCATTACTGTCCATTTACTGAGGCCTGGCCTGATTGACCCCAAGCCTGCCAAACGGAACCGTGCAGGCAAACTTCATTTCCGGCGTGGCGCCGGCCTGAATGTCTTTACCAGACTGTAATAATTCAATTTGTTTTACATATTGCTGCTGCAGTCGCGGTCCCATAGAGTCGGGCCATCAGCTGGTCGGGGCAGCGACGCTTCAGCCCAGCGATCATTGGGGGACTATTTCACTTCACTTCGCTGTGCGCCCTGATGTCAGCTAGCGGAGTACTGAAATTGGGGGATTCAATTGAAGAAGATTCTTGGTGCGACACTAGCTGGCATTCTCGTAACGGGGCTGATGACCCTTGCATCTCCGGCCCAGGCTGCCCCGGACACAGGGGGGGTGGTTAGTCCACAGGGGCTATGTGACAGCTCGACGGTCTACAAGACGGTCACGTCCAAGCAAAACTACTATCAGGCCATCGGCCCGGTGTACCACGCCATTAACGGGACGAGCTATGCGAACACTGTCACGTTTACGAATACCTTGTCTGGCACGATAGGAGCGACAGTGGGCGGTTATATTGAAGGCGGCGTGAGCGGTGGAATCGCGACTGCTAAGGCACAGGTGTCCGGCAGCATCACGGCCTCCGCTTCCTATACGACCTCAATGTCGGTCCAATACACCGTGCCGGCTTTGCGGACCGGCTACGCGCAAATCGGAACCAGCAAATGGAAGGTAAACATCCGCACTTGGAAATACAACACCAATTGCGTTAGTTCGACTATTGGGACGGGGACGCTGGATGCTCCCACCAGCATCGGGTGGAAGACTTGGAATGGCTGATAGATCAGCGGGGATGATGCTGGCCGGGGCCGGGCTTGCTGCAGTGTGCCTTGCCCTGGTGGGATGCGACGCCGTGCCGCCGCCGCCCCCCGGTACTGCCACAGCTACGGCAAGTCCGTCGAGCACGCCGCCCGAGTCAGTAACTTCTCCGACGACCGTGAACCACCACATTCCCAGCGGCGAAAAAGTGGTCGGATCGCTGGACAACCAGACTGCAACGATGAGCCTTGGTCAATTCAGCGTGGAATCTAAGTTCATCAAGGTTTATTTGACGTGCTTTGGCCCGGGGGAAGTACTCATAAACGTCGATGGCGTAGGTAAGTTCCCGCTGCCCTGCAATCAAAACGATGTGGTTCCTTCGGAAAACCAATTCGAGGTCAGCCACCTCAAGTCCTATTCGGTAGGCATCGAATCGGCTGTGGGCCAGCGCTGGGCAGCGACCCTGGCCATACCAAAGGCGTAGCGTTGGGATCAGCCGTTGCGTGGAGGCGGCTGATCCCAAAGGCCGGTCGCCGCAGGGAGATACTCGGATCATGACGCGACTGGAGTTCTGGACCGACTACGGTCCGGGACCGTTAGGACCGATGAAGGCAAACCCGTCGATTTAAACTCGGGTCTCGGTGATTCTGCTCGTGGCCGCAGATCGGCTGCACTCAACTGATTCCAACGCCGATATCGGAGATTATGACGAGCGGCCACTCATAAGCGGCTACGACGGCAGGTTACGTGAACACTATCGATGAGCCTCGTCGGGCACTTGTGTCCCAGGCAGGGAATAATGCCGGGGCGCCGTGAAGCCGGCGGCTCGGTTTCTGGCCGCTTATTCGTGGCCGGGTGCCGGGACGGTCGCGTGTGTGTGCTTGATGACAAGCGTGCTCCGGAGGCTTCCTGGTGCTACCAGGCGGGCATTGCGTTCGTCATTGCCGGTTGCGCGCCATTCGGCGATGGCGGGGTCGTTGTCGAACCTCAGGTGCCGGGCGGTGAGCCGGCGCAGGCGTTCGCCCTGGTCGAGTTCCACGAACCAGGTTTCATCCAGGAGGGATGCGACCTCGTTCCAGGGGGCCTCGTCCAAGAGCAGGTAGTTGCCCTCGGTGATGATCAGGCGTGTTTCCGGCGGGACGGCGATGGCCCCGGCGATCGCGTCGTTGACTTCGCGGCGGAACACCGGTGCGAAGATCTCCCGCGAGATATCTGAGCGCAGCCGGCGGAGCAACGCGACGAAGCCGGCACCGTCGAAGGTGTCCGGAGCGCCCTTGCGGTGCTCAAGCCCGCGGGCCACGAGCAGCGACTGCGCCAGGTGATATCCGTCCATGGGGACCAGGGCGACCTGCCGGGGATGGTCGGTGAGCAGGCGCTCCAGCAGCCATTCGGAGATGGTGGATTTTCCGGCCCCGGGCGCCCCGGCAATTCCGAGCAGGCACCGGCTTCGCCGCTGGAGCAGCGCTTCAGCCCGGGCGAGGAGCTGCTGCTGGCCTGATTCGTCCCAGCGCAGGTATGGAGGGGTGTTCATCGCTTCTCCTTTCCGGCTCTCGCCTGGACCAGGGCAGGAGGTCACCGGTGTTCTACGGCATCACGTTACATCGGCGTGGACAATGTCCACACAACCTTTGCCGCACAAACGCCCGCTCACCTCTCCCCGGCCAAGAAAAGGAACGAATCGAGGACCAGAAAATCTCCCAGAAACATCCCGCAGGTCATGTCATCACCACAACTCCGGGAGATGAACAGGTACAAGGCCAACCACGTCCGGCACAAACAGCAAGGAACGAGGCCCGAGTGATCCCAAGTCGCAGCAAGTCAGGCCGTTCCAGGCGCTCCCGGCCATGAACGCGTAAGCAGCAACAGCGCTGTCCAAGCCAAGAAAAGGAGCCGCAGACCAGCCGCCACCAACAAATATGGGCCCCGCAGGGGCCCATAAAAAGAGATTTGTACACATTCAGAGGCCCACAAGCCCCTGGACAGGGAAATACTGTGCCCGAGGTGGGACTCGAACCGCATTCGCTCCCCCGCGGAAACATACGGAATCCGGTCTGATCCGGCACCGGTACGACCCAGTCCTAAGCCCAAAGTGCATCGAATCCCACCGGCGGGCAATCCGCCTACACAAAGCCGGTCTGGACGACATCCCAGCAGTCAATGTGGTCGCACCAGTGGCCCGTCGGGTCGTCCCGGGAAGACCGCCGAAGGACCAAAAGGCAGCAGGGCTGAGGCATGGATCGGCCGGCATGACGACACGCGCGGCGCAAGTTCCTCTGATTGTCGATGGCCGGTGCCACCATCGAGATATGAGCACTCCAACAGTGGAAGCAGCGATCAATGAGCTCATGGATTGGGAGTGGCACGCAGTCGAGGAGTTACTCGCGAAACGCGGCCTCCTGGGCGACGGACTCCTCGTTGAGGACTACACCGGACTGATGTCATGGCTCGAATCAGTGACCCGGTACACCGTCGTGCATTCCGCGACAGTGGCCGTCCTGTTCGTGAACTCCTTCCCGGTCGATGCCATCTCCTTCCACCGCGACCTTCTCGGCTCGGACGATCCGAAGTCGTTCTTCACCCTCATGCCGCGGACGTAGAACCTCAGCGGCCCGCGGACAGGCGCGTCGACTGGCACCTTCGGCCGGTCATGCCGTACAAATGATGGCTATGACGACGACCACCGAAGCGCCGGCCTTTCACGCGACAGACGAAACCGTGACCGCTCAAACCCATCGTGTGGTCTTCTCGGACCCCGATGCCGTGACGGCGACAGCGGTACGCGACACTGACACTCGGGGCGCCGCCCAGGCCCCGGTCTTCTCGAGCCCCTACTGATCTCCCCGGCCCGCCATGTCAGAGCTCCGGCCGGCGGACCTTCGCGTGCCTTCCCTGAGCATGGCCAAACCCGTGAACCGAGTCCCCGGCCCGGACGTGCTTCCCGGCGGCTCCGGGTATGAGCCCAAGTGGGACGGCTTTCGGGTATCTGCAGTGGTCGCGGAGACGGGCGTGACGCTGTGCCCTGTCAGGGCAAAGACCTGACCCTGTGGTGCCCTGACCTGGCTGCTGCCCTTGCGGAGCAGGTCCCGCCCGGGTGCGTGATCGACGGCGAGGAGCTCATCTGGGCGGGCGATGGCCGTTATGACGGCAGGGAGCCGCGGACTGAAAGTCCTCACCGGCCAGAGAGCAGCCATCGACACCACGACCGCTTCCGGGAAGCTGGTCTTCGGGATCTTCGCGGGCCTGGCCGAGTTCGAACGCGAACTCATCTCAGAACGAACCATCACAGGACTGGCCTCCGCGCGGGCCCGCGGCGGCCGCCCCTACAAGATGACCCCATCCAAGCTCCTCCTCGCGATGGCGTCAATGGGCAAACCCGAAACCAAAGTCAGCGAACTCTGCACCGAACTCGGCATCACCCGCCAGACCATCCACCGCCCTGTCTCCCGCACGGGTGAGCTCGCCCGGACGGAGCCAACCTGCTACCGCGGCAGCTGGCAACCCACGGCGACAACCAACGAACGCCGCCTCGGGCCCCATCAGCCACTCCCCCGCCATACCGAAGCGGGACGCTTTATCGAGATCCAGGCGCGCATCAAAGTAGCAGCTCAAACGCCTGTGCCAAAGTCTGTAACTGTTCGTTGGGAGTGGCGGTTAAATCACAGCTTGGAATGGGCGGTTCGCCGTTCCTTTTGTGGAACCCTTAGCGGCCATCGGCGCTGGGTGCTGAGTTTCGTGGTCATCGGGCGTCGAGGCTCCCCTGCCGCTCCAGGCGGGAGGAGATTGCTCTTTCCACTGGTCGGCGGGCTGTGCGGCGGGACTTTACGGGCCCGGCCTATCCACTGGACAGATTTGAGCGTACAACGATGTCATGGGTGCCCTGGCTGCTCGGTGGCGGACGCGTTTTTGTCCGCTCGGTGCCGCAGTTTTCTCCGCGGCTTTGGTTCTCCCTGTGAGCGGCTGCGTGGGGGCCCCTCCCGGGCCGGCTCCGTCGAGCCTCTTCGCGACCCAGGCAGTGACCCAGGAAGCGATCCAGGCCGCGACGGATTCTCTGGAAGGCCGGGTCCGGCACTTCATGGAGGGCGGGGCGACGTCCTTGGTTGTGCAGGTGAGATGGCCGGGCGGCGAATGGTCCAAGGCCTACGGGGTGCGAAACCTGGACAGCAAGGACCCGGCCCGGCCCCAGGACCGGGTATCCGTGGCCAGCATTACGAAGTCGATGGTCGCCGTCTCCGTCTTGAAACTCGTCGACCAGGGACTTATCGGGCTCGATGATCCGGTGAACGGTGTCCTGGAGAGTTTCCGGACCACGCTGCGGCCGCCCGGACCGATCACCGTGCGCCAGTTGCTGAACCATAACTCCGGCATGCCCGATTACGTGGATTCCGAATACTCTGCGGGACCACTGAAGCAGGTTGCGAACACACGGCTCAGCATGCAGCGGGCACTCGAACTGGCCGCCACGCTCCCCTGGGAGTCCAAGAACGTGGATCGCTTTTCTTACTCGAGCTCCAATTACATGGCTCTCGGCCAGCTGATCGAAAAGCTGCGCGGACGGCCCGTTGCCGACGTGCTCAATGAAGACATCTTCGGCCCTCTGGGACTTCAGCACACGTCGCTGGCCGAACCGGACCGGCAGGCTCCGGACAACATCCACGCCTACGTCATTGATGGCGGCGAACGGGTCGATCTCACCCAGCCCGAGGTTTGGGTCGGCTCCCCCGCAGGCGGCGTCATCTCCACAACGCAGGACGTCAACACCTTCTACCGGGCCCTCCTGCGCGGCCAGCTCCTGTCCCCCGCCATGCTTGAGGAAATGAAGAAGAAGGCCGGCTTCGCGGACTACGGGCTCGGCCTGGGGCGGTATCCTGACGCGTGTTCCAGCGACTTCCGCTACGGCCATCTAGGGGGCGGATTCGGCTACCTCAGTATTTCCATCACGAGCGCCGACGGCGGCAGCCAGGTCACGATGACCATGACAATGCCGCCGCGGCCTTGGCAGGACCCTGCAACTGCACGCCGCGTCGACCTGCTCCAGACGCAGATGGAACAGGCCGCCCAGGAAACCCTCGACCGCCTCTGCCAGTGAACAGATCGGGGAGCCGGGCCCGGGTGGAGCCCCTCCCGTTGTGAACCCGGCGGCCTTGGCCGGAGACCGCCTGGCTTGCGGGCTTATCCCATCCCGGCAATGCCAGCCCAAGCGCCACTCGCGCCGGTCCCGCCACCGCCACGGTCGTCGTCCTTACCGCAACGCCTGCAGCGCTTGTAGCGGCCGCCATCCTCGGTGAACTCCAGGTGCCAATCATGGCGCATGTTCAACTTACACAACAGGGTCCTGAGCATGACCCTCTCCGAGCTGAGTCACGATCCACGCAAACCGCGATCCCGTCCACGTTGGTCCAAGTACCAGTCCGCCTGATTTCAACAGTGGGTCGGTGAGTGCGGTCACCAGCCGAAGCGGTGCCCGGAGCGTGGGTTATGGTTGCTGCCCGCGTGACAGCTGCCGCTCGGAGGTTTTCATGTGAGGCAACAAGGGGGCAAATCGCTCGACACCGTGATCACGGTGATGAACGCCGTTTTCAGCGTGATCTTCCTTGCAGACTTCATCTACCGGGTCGTCACCGCGCCATCGCCGGGCGGCTATGTCTTCAAGCACTTCGGCTGGGCCGACATCTTGGCCAGCTTGCCTTTCGAACAAGGTAACCCTCCTTGCCGCTGGCCTGCCTGTCCGCGCCCGGCCGCCCACAGGCGGAGATTGGTATGCGAAACGTCCCAATAGCTCCGAAATAGGTATTTCCCCTAACTAATCCGCCCTCCTAAGCTGGTCGGAGTACGGCATATCGCCTGCTTCGAGCTGCCCGGGAGCTTCTTATGGAGACGCGCCACCTCAAGTACTTCATTGCAGTGGCCGAGGAACGTCACTTCGGCCGCGCAGCCCAGCGGCTGCACATGGCCCAGCCGCCGTTGTCCCAACAGATCCGGCAGCTGGAGGAACAGCTCGGCACACCCTTGCTGCTGCGCACTACGCGCAAGGTGGATCTCACCCCAGCCGGACAGGTCCTGTTGGATCGAGGACGGCTGCTGATGCAGGAACTGGAAGCTCTGGAGGAGGACGTCCGGCAGGTCGGCGCAGGTGCCACTGGCGTCCTCCGCGTCGGCTTCACCGGAACAGCCACCTACCGGCTGATGCCCAGCATCGTCCAGGCCGCCCGACGCACTTTTCCCGGGCTCCGCATCACCGTTCAGGGCGAAATGCTGACGCCGCAGATGGAGTCCGCACTCGAGGACGGAAGGCTCGACGTCGCCGTCCTCCGACCCCCAGTCCGCTCCGGAACTGTGGCCCTCAAACTGCTCGAACAGGATCAGCTGGTCGCGGCACTCCCGGCGGATTCGCCGCTGGCGGAAAAGGGCACCCTGGAACTGGCGGAGCTCGCCGGCCGGGACTTCGTCGGTTATCCGAGCTACTCCGCGGTCAGCAGCATCGTCGTGGATGCCTGCCGCAAAGCCGGGTTCCAGCCGCGGCTCGTCCAGGAGGCCAGGGAAACCTCCACCCTGCTCTCGCTCGTCGCGGCGGGGATGGGGATCGCCCTAGTGCCGATGACTTCCCGGATGTTTTCCTTTCAGGGTGTCGTCTTCCGTCCGTTGCATAACCCGCCGCCGGTCGACCTCGCCGTTGCCTGGATCCGCGACGCTGAGACACCCCTGCTGCGCAGCTTCTTGCAGCTCTTCGATTTACCTCCCACATCGGGCCCTGGCCAGCAACAGCCCCCGCTTCGCCCCGCGGAGTCGCCGGCCCAGTCCCTGCCACAGTCACAACCCGCATCCGCAACAAAGGAACCACCCCGTGAAAATTGACCGCATTGAGGCCATTCCCTACGCCATTCCTTACGCGCGGCCGCTGAAGTTCGCCAGCGGCGAGGTGACTTCCGCGGAACACGTGCTGGTCCGGATCTACACGGACACCGGCATCTGCGGTATCGCGGACACCCCGCCGCGGCCCTACACCTACGGCGAAACCCAGGATTCGATCGTCTCGGTGGTGACCAAGGTCTTTGCCCCGCAACTCATCGGGCTGGACCCGCTGGACCGCTCCAAGGTCCAGCAGCTGCTCCGGCGCACGGTCAACAACCCCACGGCCAAGGGGGCCCTGGACATCGCGCTCTGGGATGTCATCGGGATCTCGCTGGGCACCCCGGTGCACAAACTGCTGGGCGGCTTCACCGACAGCATGCGGGTCTCGCACATGTTGGGCTTCAAGCCCGCCGCCGAGCTTCTGGAAGAAGCGCTGCGGTTCCGTGAAAAGTACGGCATCAACACCTTCAAGCTCAAGACCGGGCGGCGGCCCCTCTCCCTCGACGTCGAGGCCTGCCATGTTTTGCGGGAGGGCCTTGGCGAGGACGCCGAGATCTACCTCGACGCCAACCGTGGCTGGACGGCGAACGAGGCCATGGAGGTCCTGCGCAGGACCGAGGGCCTGGGTCTTTCCATGCTGGAGGAGCCGTGCGATGCCGGCGAGGCGATGGGCCGGCGCCGGCTGGTGCAGAGCTCGAGCATCCCGATCGTGGGCGACGAAAGTGTCCCCACCCTGGGCGATGTCTCCCGCGAATTGCTTTCCGGCGGCAGCACCGCGATCTGCATTAAGACTGCGCGCAGCGGTTTCACCGAAGCCCAGCAGATCCTCGGCCTCTGCGTGGGCCTCGGCGTGGACGTCACGATGGGCAACCAGATCGACACCCAGATCGGCAGCCTCGCCACGGTCACCTTTGGTGCGGCGTTCGAGGCCAGCTCCCGGCGGGCCGGGGAGCTCTCCAACTACCTCGACATGACGGACGACTTGCTCGCGGAGCCGCTCGAAATCAACGACGGCGCCATCCGGGTCCGCGAGGTCCCCGGCGTCGGCGCGGCCATCGACGCCGACAAGCTGCAGATATACCGACAGGACTAGGCCGGCCCGGCCCCGCATCCTGCCCTCAGAACGCCCGCATACCGCTCCCCACCCCGCAAGGAGAACCACATGCTGTACCTGGTCCGCATGGACGTCAATATTCCGCTGGACATGCCCAAGGAACGCGCCGACGCCGTCAAGGCGGAAGAGCGGGAGTATTCCCAGCAGCTGCAGCGCGACGGACGCTGGGCGCATTTGTGGCGGGTCGTGGGCGAATACTCCAACTACTCGGTGTTCGACGTCGCGGACAACGACGAGTTGCACACCCTGCTCTCCGGACTGCCGCTCTTCCCCTACATGGACATCAAGGTGACGCCGCTGGCCATGCACCCGTCCGCTGTGAAATAGCCCGGCCCCTCGCTCGAACATTCATATCCAAAAGCTTTCAATGGGCCGGAAATAGGTATTTCCCCTCGATCAATTACGGGCCTACCGTTGAATCAACACCGGTTGTGATGTGCGGCACGGCACTGAGCGAAATTTGCCAGTCCGAAACCGCCGACCGTTTTTACCATCGTTCTTTTTTGACAAGGGAGTCACCATGACAATGGAAACCGAAGCCACAGCAGCTTCCTCGGGCGCAGGGGCAACCGCCCGCTTCCGGGAGAACAAGCACCTCGCCGCCGGCACCAGCCAGGAGCGGGTCAGCACGCTTGCCGGCCGCGTCATCAAGGCGATCAACGACACCGTCCTGGACGAGAAGGTCACCTACGACGAATACAACGCTTTCAAGGCCTGGCTCATCCAGGTCGGCGAGGACGGGGAGTGGCCGCTGTTCCTGGACGTATGGGTGGAGCACTCCGTCGAGGAGGTCGCCAATTCCAGCCGCCACGGTTCCAAGGGCAGCATCGAGGGACCGTACTACATCCCGAACGCCCCCACGCTCAACACCCCGGCCACCCTGCCGATGCGCGACGACGAACCAGGCACGCCGCTGCTGTTCCAGGGCCAGGTCACGAACGTCGCCGGCCAGCCGCTCGCCGGAGCACTGATCGAACTGTGGCACGCCGATGACCTCGGTTTCTACTCCCAGTTCGCCCCCGGGCTGCCCGAATGGAACCTCCGCGGCTCCATCATCGCCGACGCTCAGGGCAACTTCCAGATCAACACCATGCAGCCCGCGCCGTACCAGATCCCCACCGACGGTGCCTGCGGTGCCCTCATCGCCGCGGCCGGCTGGCACGCCTGGCGGCCGGCCCACCTGCACCTGAAGGTTTCGGCCCCGAAGCACGAGCTCATCACCACCCAGCTCTACTTCGAAGGCGACGAGCACGTCGCCGACGACATCGCCTCGGCCGTGAAGCCCGAACTCGTCCTGGCCCCCACCGAGCGCGCCGACGGCAAGGGCCGCGAAGTCACCTATAACTTCGTGCTCGATCCCCGGGGCTAAGCCCCCCTTTTCGGCGCCGGGGCCGGAACCGCCCGGCCCCGGGCCCAACCCCAATATCATCCCCACCACCCGCCGTAATGCCGCGTGCCCAAAATGAAGTGACCGCAGCCGCCCGGCCCCCGGATCAGTCGGGTCAGAACATCACACGAAAGTGAGTTACCGGTGACTAAACTCGCCTATAACGTCCAGGACGTTATCGACAACACGCCCATGGGAATCAAACGATGGTCCATCGTCGTCCTCTGTTTCGTGATCGCACTGCTGGACGGATTCGACACCCAGTCGATTGCATTCATCGGACCGGCAATCGCCGAAGACTTCGGCCTGCAGGCCACTGACATGACCTGGGTGATCACCGCCAGCACCGTTGGCATGTGCGTGGGCGCAATGTCCCTTGGCACCTTCGGGGACAGGATCGGTCGGAAGAAGACCATCCTGCTCGCACTGGCCCTTTTTGGTGTGTTCTCCCTTGCCGGTGCTTTTGCTCAATCCCTGGAGCAGATAGTCATTCTGCGCTTCCTCATTGGCCTCGGCATGGGCGGGGCCACCCCGGCGCTGCTGGCACTGACCGCCGAGTACAGTCCCAAATCGCGCCGCGGCACGTTCATGACATTGGTGTTGCTTGGCCTGCCCGGTGGCGCGCTACTCGGTGGGCTTATGGCGGCGGCATGGCTGCCAGTGATGGGCTGGCGTGGCATCTTCCTGGCCGGCGGCGTGCTGCCACTTGCCATGGTTTTGGTCTGCAGCAAGATTCTCTCCGAATCGCCGATCTTCCTGGCGGCCAAGGGCACCTCCGCAGCCGACGCACAGGCGCGTCAGATCATGGCCTCAATTTCCGGGAGCCCAGTCAGCCCGGACGCCGTGCTCGCAACCAACGACAAAATGCAGGAGCGCAGCTCCGTCGCCGCACTTTTCTCCGCTAAGTACCGGATGGTCACCATCGCGGTCTTCGCCACCTACCTGCTCAATTGGATCGCGTGGTTCCTGCTGCTGCTCTGGATGCCAACCGCGCTCAAGATGTTGGGGCTGGCCGGCTCGCAGGCCGCGATGGGAACCGTGACCGTCAACGGCGCCTTTATCCTCTTCGCCATCCCTCTGTCCATCATCCTGCCCAAGGTCAACCCCAGAAAATTGCTGCTGGTCATGTTTGCGGCGGGGATCGTCATCGCGCTGGGCCTGGGCCTGGCCGGCTCCAACTTTGCGCTGGTCTTCGTGCTTATCGGGCTGGCCGGCTTCGGCATTGGCGGCCAGCAGTTGGCCCTGAACTACCTGATCGCCAACGCCTACCCCACTCAACTTCGTGCCACGGCTACCGGCTGGGGCATCGGAATTGGCCGCCTCGGTTCCATCGTGGGCTCCGCCCTCGGCGGGCTCATTCTCACGGGACTGGGCGTCTCCGGCTACTTCATGGCACTCGCCGTACCCCTGGTTCTGGCCGGACTGGCCACCCTGATGGTGCGAAGCTCGACAGTTAAAGCCGAGATTGCTTCGACGGAGCCGGCGCCACGGGAACGTGAATCCATCAGCTGACGCGGGGGCACCTACGCAGATATCGAACTGGCCTCAACGGCTGAAAAATCCCAATAAGAGAGGACGCACAGCAATGCGTTTTACCGACAAGGTTGTTGTGGTGACCGGCGCTGCCCAAGGGATTGGTGCCGTCGTCGCCCGTAAGATTGCGGCCGAGGGAGGCACCCTAGTGCTGGCGGACCGGTCCGAGCTGGTCATTGAAGTGTGTGCTGAGCTGACGGCCAGTGATGCACCCGCACGATACTTCCTTTGCGATCTGGAAACTTATGCGGGCGCCGTGAAGCTGATGGCCTACGCCGTGGCAGAGTTCGGACGCATCGACATCCTGATCAACAATGTCGGCGGTACGATCTGGACCAAGCCCTACGAGCACTACGAGGAGGACGAGATCGAGGCCGAAGTGCGGCGCTCCCTCTTCCCCACGCTGTGGTGCTGCCGCGCAGTGCTGCCGCACATGGTCGAACGGACGGCCGGGGTCATCGTGAACGTCTCCTCGATAGCCACCCGAAGCATCAATCGCGTTCCATACGCGTCGTCCAAGGGTGGGGTCAACGCTCTGACCGCGTCGCTGGCGTTCGAAGCCGCTCCGAAGGGCATCCGGGTAGTGGCCACCGCGCCCGGCGGCACCGAAGCTCCGCCGCGGAAGGTCCCGCGCAACCCGAACGCGCAGTCCGCCCAGGAAGAGACGTGGTACCAGCAGATCGTGGAACAGACCACCGAAAGCACCCTCTTCAAGCGGTACGGCACGCTGGAAGAGCAGGCAGCTCCGATCTTGTTCATGGCCTCTGACGACGCCAGCTACATCACTGGCGCGGTGCTGCCGGTGGGCGGCGGGGACCTTGGGTAATTCAGCGCGGCCTGAACAACAGCAGAAAGGAGAAGTCGATGACTCAGGAAGTCATGGGATGCATTGAAGAACGAGAATTGCGCCACGCCTTTGGCACGTTCGCCACCGGTGTCACGGTGGTCACCACCCGGACGGACGACGGCGTTCCGCACGGCGCCACCGTCAGCGCCTTCACCGCGGTATCCCTCGACCCGCCGCTTGCCCAGGTCACACTGACCCGGTCCTCGCGCGGCGCCCGGTATCTGGAAGCTGCGCCCTTCGCTATCAACATCCTGTCGGTAGAACAAAAGGATGTGGCCCTGCACTTCGCTGGCAAAGTCCTTGACGCGGAACCGGAATGGACGCTGGACGGCAACGTCCCGGTGCTGACGGGGAACGCCGCGACGCTTAAGTGCCGGCCGTGGAATATCTACGACGGCGGCGACCACATCATCGTCGTCGGCGAGGTCATCACACTGGACGTCACCAAGCGGGAACCCCTCGTGTTGTTCGGCGGCGAGTTCCACAATCCAGGAGGACGGATCGAGGGTGCCCGGCGGGATAACTCCGGCGAGGCTCCCGAATCGGACTGGTTCGCCGGCTCCAGCTCCTTCAGGCCGCTTCACGACCGGACACCTGTCTAATCTGACCGGCCCTGCAGGGCGCAGCGATCTACATGTCGGGCTATGCGACTCAGTCTCCCGAGTAAATGACCTCGGCCAAACTCAGGCTCGCCACGGCCTCCCTGGGCAAGCCCGGAACCAAAGTCGGCGATCTCTGCACCGAACTCGGCATCACCCGCCAGACCCTGTACCGGCACGTATCACCGACGGGCGAGGTCCGCCCGGATGGCAAAAGTTGCTGGCGAAGAACTAGGCCGGCAGCGGCCGAACGATACCGATTCATGCACCATCCGGATGGAAAGGACAACACATCTTGGACTCGCGCGTATCCACTGGAATACTATGGGGGTCCGGGCGATGGCTCGGGTCTGCGAACTGGCGGGACCGAGTGGCGGCGTAAGCCTCCCTTCCGAATCGCCACTGTGGAAGGAAAGTTGTGTCACCTGGTTCTGAAACGATGCGGCACGACGGGGATTCGATCTACGCCCAGCTGCGCTCTGAAATCCTGGCCGGTGCAATTGCTCCGGCCACTCCGTTGCGGGAAGTTACCTTGGGGGAACGCTTCGGTGTCTCCCGCACGCCGGTGCGCGAGGCTCTTCGCCGCCTCCAGCACGACCGTCTTCTGGATCGCGGCGCCCGTGGACTGCAGGTCCATCAGGCAACACCCCAGGAAGTCATCCAGGTCTATGACGTGCGGATTCTTTTGGAACAGGAGGCGGCCGGGCAGGCGGCCCTGTCCCACGACATCACTGACATTATGCAGCTCGAAGGCCTGGTGGAACGTGACCGCGCACTTTCGGAGCCGGATGACAACACCCGGGCGTCGACGAACCTGGAGTTCCACGCAGCCGTCTGGGCGGCTGCGCACAATCCCGTCCTCCAGGATCTCCTGCAGCGGCTGTCCACCCACCTGATCCGCACGCCGCACTCGACTCTGTCTGTGGGAGAGCGTTGGGACGAGGCCCTGGCCGAGCATTCGAAGCTGGTCGCGGCCATCACCGCCGGCGACGAAACTGGTGCGCGGAACACCGCACGCGAACACATGGAGACAGCCCGTCGGATCAGGCTCGACCTGCTGCGGAAATCGGCCTCCCACTAAGATCACCGCCAGGCTCTCCGGCTAGCTCTCCGGGCCCCGATGCGCCAGCTTTTCTGCCTTCTCCCGGGCATCAGCCCGGTGCTGCCACCCTTGCGCCCACCGCTGCCATTGGTAACTGCCGCGGCGGTGGGCGAGACCTCCACACCCATCCAAGACTCGTAATGACTTGCCGTGATTGCGGTCACCATGCCACACTGTACTTCACTGTATACAGTCGTATTCCATCAAAGGAGATAGATCATGACAGCCATCACGGAGACGGACACCGTCGTTGAGTTCCGCGGAGTCGGCAAGCGCTTTGGCAGCATGCAGGCCCTGACCGGCATTGATTTGTCGGTGCGCCGTGGCGAGGTGGTCGTCATCCTGGGCCCGTCAGGGTCGGGCAAATCGACGCTGTGCCGGTGCATCAACCGGCTCGAAGCGATCGACGAGGGCCACATTCTCATCGACGGCCACGAACAGCCGGTGGAGGGCAGGGATCTGTACAAGTTCCGTACCGAGGTGGGGATGGTCTTTCAGTCCTTCAACCTCTTCTCCCACAAGACCATCCTGGAGAACATCACCCTCGCCCCACGGAAAATTCTCGGCCTGGCCAAACAGGCGGCAGAGACGCGGGCCCACGAACTGCTCGCCATGGTCGGCATCGCCGACAAGGCACACAGCAGGCCTGCCCAGCTCTCCGGAGGCCAGAAGCAGCGCGCGGCCATCGCCCGCGCACTGGCCATGGATCCCAAGGTCCTGCTCTTTGATGAACCGACGTCGGCGCTCGATCCGGAATCCACCCGCGAGGTTCTGGCGACCATGCGGAGCCTCGCGCAGAGCGGCACGACGATGATCGTCGTGACCCACGAGATGTCGTTCGCGCGGGCCTTCGCGGACCGGATCGTGTTCATGGCCTCCGGAGCCATCGTGGAAATTGCCGACCCTGAAACGTTTTTCACCTCCCCTTCCTCGGACCGGGCCAAAGCCTTCCTCTCCTCGGTCCATTAACAGCACCTGTGCAACGACGCACCCACCCTAAGGAGTCACCATGAAACGCGAGCACTTCCTGCCGGCCCTGGCCATCGCCGGCGCATTGGTCCTGGGCACCACAGCCTGCGGCGGCAGCACCCCGGCCGCCGAGACCCAACCGGCCCGGAGCTTCCCGGCCAACAGCACGATGGACAACATCCAGAAACGCGGCAAAGTGATCGTCGGGGTCAAATTCGACCAGCCGCTCTTTGGCGTGAAGAATCCGGTCACCGGCAAGATGGAAGGCCTGGACATTGAGATGGCCAGAATCCTGGCCAAGGACCTCACCGGCAGTGCAGAGAATGTCGAGTTCGTTGAGGCGGTCACCAAAAACCGTGAGGCGTTCCTGCAGCAGAACAAGGTCGACGCCGTGATCGCCTCCTACGCAGTGACGGACGAACGGAAGAAAGTCGTCAGTTTCGCCGGACCCTACCTTGAGAGCAACGTGGCCCTGCTGGTACGCAAGGACGACAGCTCAGTGAACAAACCCGAGGACCTGGTCGGAAAGACCGTGTGTTCCACCACCGGCGCCCGCGCGGCCCAGCTCATCGGTGCGGCCGTGCCCGCGGCCAACGTGGTCCTGTTCAGCACCTACAGCGAATGCGCGCAGGCACTGAAGGATAAGAGGGTCGACGCGGTGACCACGACCGAGGCGATCCTGCTCGGTGTCCAGTCCCAGAATCCGGATGCCTACCGCATCGCGGACGGCCATTTGGCCGACGCCGAGGAATTTGCCATCGGCGTGGCCAAGGACGATGCAGCATTTCATGACTACCTCGATCAGCTCCTGACCAAGGCCATCGCGGACGGGGACTGGAAGAAGGCCTACGACGCCACGATCGGCCAGGTCAAGCCCGGCGACGTTACCCCGCCCAAAGTAACGCTGTAGGGATCCGCTGATGTCATTCCTTCTCAATCACCTCGGCGATTTTGGCCAGGGCGTGATGGTGACTCTGGGACTCGTTCTCCTGGGTGCCGCCGGTTCGGTGCTCCTGGGGACGCTGCTCGCCGCACTGCGGACCAGCCCCATCAGGACGGCCCGGGCTGTTTCCTCGGCCTACGTGCTGATTTTCCGGAACGTGCCGCTTCCCGTGCAGATGGTGCTGTTTGTCTTCGGACTGCCGGTCCTGGGCATCCAGTACTCGCTCTACGCCTCGGCCGCCATCGTCCTGGTGCTCTACACCGCGCCGTTCGTAGCCGAAACCCTGCGTGCGGGCCTGAACACCGTGGACCGCGGCGAGCTGGAAGCCGGGCGCGCCCTGGGCTTCGGGCCGGTGGCCTCACTGAAGCTCATCGTCCTCCCGCAGGCCTTCGCCACGGTGACCAGACCGCTTGGCAACGTCTTCATCACCATGGTCAAGAACACCTCGGTCGCTGCCCTGGTGGGGGTATCCGAACTGACGTTCCTTTCGGACAAGATCGCGGTGGATGAGGCACAACCGTTCATTATCTTCGGCGGGGCCGCCCTCTGCTACCTCGCCATCGGGCTGGTCATCGGCCGGCTCGTATCCGCAGTCGATCAGAAGGTGGCGTTCAGCCGATGAGTACCGTATCGCTTTTTGACCCGGCCGGTCCGCGCGCCAAACGCCGCCACCTGCTCCTGGAAATCCTCACGGCCCTCATCGTGATCGCCGGCGCCTATCTGGTCTTCCGCGTCCTCTATGACAAAGGCGAGCTGAGCGCCGCGGCGTGGGCCCCGTTCGCCGAGCCCGGGCTCTGGGCGCTTCTCGGCCAGGGGCTGTGGAACAACATTGCGGCCGCAGCCGTCGGCATGGTGCTGTCCATGATCACCGGATGCCTCCTGGCCTTCGGACTCGTCTCCACACACGCACCTCTGCGCCGGACCTGCCGGGTCTACACGGACGTCTTCAGCAGCATCCCCCTGCTCCTGCTGCTCTACTTCACGTCCCTGGTGCTGCCCAACTACGGCCTCAAACTCGGGGACTTCTGGTTCCTGGTCATCGCGCTGACCCTGTACAGCGGGGCTGTCATCGGTGACCTGCTGCGCTCCGGGATCCTCGCGCTGCCGCCCGGTCAGGCCGAGGCCTCCCTCGCACTGGGTTTCTCCCACGTCGGGACGCTGCGCCTGGTCCTGCTCCCGCAGGCCCTGCGGTCCATGAGTCCTGCCCTCGTGAGCCAGCTCATCATCCTCTTCAAGGGAACGGCTCTGGCCTTTGTGCTCGGCGGCTACATGGAACTGCTGAGGTCCGCCACCGTCATCGGCCAGTACTACACCCGGTCCCTGCTGCAGGCCCAGTTTGTTGCCGCGCTGGGATTCCTGGTCGTCAACATCGCCCTCGGCGCCCTCGCCGTGGCCCTGGAGCGCCGCCAAAACCGCCTCGCCGCCGAGGAACCGCTCCCGGTAACAGCGGCAGAACCGGACCCCGTACCGGCCCACCGCTAACACCCCCGGGCCGCCTCTACCCCCAAATCACCCCTGCCAAACTGTGTATACAGTCGAATACTTATGAATTCAACATGAAGGAGACAGAAAACAATGGCTGATCAGAACGAACCTGCAGCGGGAAACCTCACCGAGGCCGACGTGATCGTCGTCGGCGGCGGAAATGCCGGATTCACGGCGGCCCACGCCGCTGCCGTCCGCGGGCGAAAAGTCATCCTGCTCGAAAAAGGCACCAAAGACATGGCCGGCGGCAACAGCTTCTACACCGCCGGCGCCACACGCGTCGTTCACAACGGCCTGGATGACCTCCAGGGCCTCGTGGAACCGGACGAACGGCACGGCCGGACCGTCGTTCCGCCCTACAGCGCTGAGGAATACGCGTCTGACCTGGAAAAGGTCACCGAAGGCCGGAACGACCCGGCACTGACGGAAGTCCTCATTGCCGAGAGCCAGTCCACCCTGCGGTGGCTCAACAGCCTGGGCCTGAAGTACCGCCTGATGTACGAGCGTCAGGCCTTCGAGCGTGCCGACGGGTCCTACCTCTTCTGGGGCGGCCTGCACGTGGGGAACGTGGGCGGCGGCGAAGGCCTGATCGAAGACCACACCCGGGTCGCTGCAGAGCTGGGCATCCAAGTCAGGTACGGCCACGCGGCCCAAAGCCTGATCGTTGAGAACGGCCGTGTAGCCGGCGTCGTCGTCAACACCGCTGAAGGGGGGCTGCGCCTGAGGGCAGAATCCGTGATCCTCGCCGCCGGAGGCTTCGAGGCGGACCCGAAGCGGCGGCGGGAGTACTTGGGCGAAGGCTGGGAAAACGCCAAGGTACGCGGCACTCCCTACAACACCGGCGACATGATCGCCGCAGCGTTGGAGATCGGCGCCACCAAGGGCGGAGACTGGGGCAGCTGCCACAGCGTCCAGTGGGATGCCTTTACCGCCACCAACGAAAGCAACCGCGAACTCACCAACCGCCTCACCCGGCAAAGCTACCCGTTTGGAATCATCGTCAACACCGACGGCAAGCGTTTCCTGGACGAGGGTGCCGACTTCCGGAACTACACCTACGCCAAGTACGGCAAGGAAATCCTCAAGCAGCCCGGCTCGGTTGCGTACCAGATCTTCGACGCCGGCCTTCGGCCCATGCTGCGCAGCGAAGAATACGAGATGCCCGGCATCTCTGTCGAGGTCGCCGACACCCTCGAGGACCTGGCCGTCAAAATCGGCATTGACCCGGAAAGCTTGTCCAAAACCGTGACGGACTTTAACAGCTCGATCGAGCGCTCCACCCCGTTCGATCCCAACGTTAAGGATGGCCGGAAGGCCGCAACCGAACCGGTCAAGAGCAACTGGGCCGCCCCGATCGAAACCGGACCCTTCTACGCCTACGGCGTCACCTGCGGAATCACGTTCACCTTCGGTGGCATCAAATCCGACACCCACGGCCGCGTCCTGGACGCAGACGGCAAGCACATCGAAGGCCTGTTCGTGGCAGGTGAAATGCTCGGCGGACTATTCAGCGTCAACTATCCGGGGGGCACCGGACTTGCTGCCGGGTGCGTCTTTGGGCGGCGGGCGGGCGTCCTGGCGTAGGGCACGGATCCACTGCACTTCTCCTCAAAAACCCGGGCGGGCCACCGCAGGCCTCACTCGCTCTGACGCTCGTCGCGGTGACCGGGACTGAGGGAGAGCCGGCTCTTGACGGCGAAAGCTCCCCGGGAGATTTGCCCTGATGTTCCGGACCAAAACGGGTCTCCCGAGCGGACCATCACCACCGACTGCCGGCCCTATGCCCGGCACAGATGGGCGCTCTTCCCGCACTCCATCGCAACAGGCAGCCCGATAGTCGGGCGTGGGAAGAGAACCCATATGGAGGAGGCAGGGTGGCGGAAACGCCGCCCTGCCACCTCCCCCGACGCTCACACGATTCCGACACCGCAGTCGCCCCCACCCAAGGACAACCCATGACGCCCCGATCGTCCGGATCTCATACAGAAATCCGGAAACCCGCCCCCATTGCCAACTGGTCCAAGCTCTCACGGGCCGACTACGTGCAAATCCACCAGCACGGGGAAGTCATCGCTACCGGGCGCATCGACATGCTGGCAGCTGACGGCAGCGTGCTTTGGCTCCATCTGGCGGGCGGCAACGAACGCGCCATCTTTCTCCAGAGTGACGGTCTAAGGATCTACCGAAGCCACCGCAGCGCAGCCAACTGACGGAAGAGCTTCATCCGAGGACCGTGCTGGTGCTGCAACGCGCGGCCCGACAACAGCTGAACCGGATCATGGAACCGGGCCACCAGATACTCGGCTAACGTCACGATGACCAGTTCAGAGTGCAGAGGACTTCTGACATTCCGTGCCTCGACTGCTGAAAATGACAACCTTCGAAGCCCATGGCTGAAAGACCACGCTGTCTCAGTAATTGATCGTTATTGAGAACGGTGGGACCACCCCTTTGGCTCCTTATGCGCGCTATCGTGTGGCATGAGCTGTGGAGTTGGTCGCTCTGTGGCGGCGTTTTTTGGTCGGTCCGTGTCGCAACAGTGCCCGTAAGGCGAGCACCTATTCCCAATACATCGCAGCCGCACGTGAGCAGAGGCGCATCTCATGACCGCCGACACGAAACGCCGAGGCTAGTCGACGCACCGGATCGCGTCGCAGACGTTCACGGCTGGGCGTGACGCTCCAACGCGTCCAGAGTCGTCTCGGGCGATGTGTTGAAGCAGAAGGTGATTCCGGGCGATTCCGCATTGCACACGTTGATGATCCGTTCGAAGAGCTCGGTGTACTCCGGGATCATCCTGATGCCGCCCCCGATCATCACGAGGCCGAAACGATCACGACCGAACGCCGAGCGAATCTCTGCTTCGGCCTCGTCCGGGGAGGTGCCGATCAGGCAGTTGACGGCGTCGAAGCCGGCGGCCGTAGTGGCCCCGAACCCCGCTTCGATCCGTTCGGTCATCGTGGCCTCGTCGAGGCCAGGAGGCAGCTTGCTATAGTCGAGGGCTCGCGCGTGGATGCCGATCATGAGGATTCGAGTCATGGGCCTCATTGTGGCATGCACCCGAAACACTTGGCTGCGGGCCCGCTGGATCCTTGCTCGACCCGCCCCGCCCCAGATGAGCTGTTCCTGTAGTGCAGAGGACTCGTGACGTTCCGTGCAGACGACTTCGGAAAATGACATTGGTGGGCCGGTTCCGGTTTGCAAACCGCCCGTTAGACGATCCCCCACCGCGACACCGTCCGCCCGCACTGGCGCTGCGAGAAATCAGATACAGATACTGGAAACTTGGATTCGCGCATGCCCCGCCCGCAAAACTGTCCCGCTCAGGTTGGACAATCGCGACAGTTGCACCCCTGCCCGCGCAGATCATCGGGCTACGCCCGGATCTCCACCAACGAACAGGACCTGACAGCGCCACGCTTTGGCTGGGTGTCCCCAGGGGGCCCGATCTATTTCGACAATGGCTGACCGACAGGAAAAAGAAACGGCCAGGACCAAGCGAAAGCCGTGGCGGCTGTTCGAGCCGGCGTCACCAAACGCGATAGGTTGGCCCGGCTCCTGCCCGCTGCTCGAGAACATTGCCGAGGACACAACGAAAATTTCCCAGGAGTTCTGGCTGCCGACAGGGATGACCATAGAGTTTTTGATCCCGAAGTCGCAGCAAGTCAGGCCGTTCCAGGCGCTCCCGGCCATGAAGGAGTACACGGCAACACCGCTGTCCACGCCAAGGGAAGGAGCCGCCAGACCGCAACGGCCACCAACAAAAATAGGCCCCCGCAGGGGCCCATAAAAGGAGATTTGTACACACTCAGCGGCCCACAAGCCCCTGAACAGGGAAAACACGTGCCCGAGGTGGGACTCGAACTGCATTCCCTCCCCCGCAAACACTGGACTTCCGCGGAAACATGCGGAATCCGGCCCGAACCGGCCCCAGTACCACCCAGTCCGAAGCCCAAAGTGTGTACTTTGTACACCCCCTCTTGCTACAAGGGGGCGCGTCATGCCAGCCCGACACTCATTGTCGGGTGTTTTGACGGCTGCCCTTTACAACGAATATTCGTGGCGTCGTGTTTCTCACAGTGCAAACTTGAGCAAACCTTGAGCAAACGTAGGATTGAATCCTGAATCCTGTGCAGCAGGATCAAAGCAACCGGGGACTGCCGGTTCTCGGGTGCCTTCCATGGCCGAAACGCCGGCAGCTGCTTGCGGCGGACAACCGAGGCGGACTCGGAAGTGGGAAGTCCGCGATCTTCCACCATGTGGGGCCGCTGATAGAGAGCAAGGTGAAATGCCATGACCAACGATGATCGTCCGTCGGGAATCTCGGACGAAGACGAGCCAGACCCTGCCATGCCGTCTATGGGCGCGCTAGTCATCTGCACTTGGCACGAGCCAGACCAGACTCCGGGCTTTCGCGCCAGGATAACCTACAGCCAGGCACCGGGCGATGAGCCGAGCACTGTCGCCACGGCTGATCCGGACAAAGTCCTAAGCGTTGTGCGCCAGTGGCTCTCCGCCCAGCCTATCCCTCCCAGCGACGTCTAGATATCTCTCATTCGATTGCGGCTTGGCTGCGACGAAATGTCCGCAACGAGGCGCCGAATGGCCTCCGAAGGGACAAGGCCCATCTCCTGCTTCAGTGTCGCTTGATACTTTTCGAAGGCCCGAAGCGCGGCAGTAATGTTGCCCTGCTGCAGTTCAGCCTGAATGAGAAGTCCAACCGCACTTTCACAAAGCGGTTCGAGTTCCAGTGCTGCCTCCGAGGCTTCCAAGGCAGACTCATAGTCACAGCGCGCCAGCGACTCGCGAGCAATGATGTGGAACGCGTGGAGCCGGTCCTGCCGTAACCTGCTCTGTTCAAAGAGCACCCAGTCCTCATACCAGCCCGGGAGCAATTCGGCGTCCCGTAACTGGCGCAGACAGGAGGCCACATTTCCATTGAGCCCAGCTCGGCTCAGCTCCCGGATCTGAGCCCGGACCCTGTGCAAGTCGACATCCACCAATTCGCTGAGGGACAGCACGGCTCCCCGGTTGACCAACAGGCCTGGGACCTGCCGCGAGACCAGGTGCATGCTCACCCGCAGGCTTTCCAGGGCCCTGGACTCGCGACACTCAGGCCATAACAGACCGACAAGGTAACTTCTGGGACGTGGACCGTTGATCGCCAGCGCAGCAATCAGCCGTTGTTGACGCCCTGCAACGGGCACGACGTCGGTGTCCCGGCGAAGTTGCCACGATTGAAGCAGGCTCAACTGAAAACCATAGCCGTCATTGCCCATGGGTACCCCCAAGTCCAGCGTGGGTCTGAAGAGCTGGAAACCTATGTATCAACGACTTTCCGCAGTTCGGAGTGTGATGTCAATGGCCTGCATCATCTGGCGGTTTTGTGAAGGGAAATAGCTTGAGCGGGGCACCCTGGCATATCGTGCACAACAGTGACCGCCATTAGACCCTAGTGACCGCCAGTGCGGCCCTACGGCAGCGCCTATGCCCGGACCAGAGCTATCTCTTGAACTCGATTCGGACCGAATTGTCGTCCGGGAGCACTATCACCGTTCCGTCCCTCGCTGTCCAGCCGTCATGCAGGAAGAAGAAACGTCCGCCACTGAGCACCAGCAGGCGCAGACCGTCATACCGGTAGAGCGCTGTGTCCCCGCTACCCACTTTCACCTCCTTGACGGCGTCCGACCCGATACCCAGCGGCTTGTGTGAATAAACCTCCGCCCGGGGCATGTACTGGACTCCTTGCTCGAAGTTCATTGCCAGCCGACAGGCCCAGTGCCTGGGCATAGTCCGCCGTGCCCCAGAAGAGCAGCAGCGTCACGATGCTCAGGACCAGGGTGGTTTCCACTGCCCGCTGCTCAGTGGTGAGCGCTGGCAGTTTGCCGTCCCGGCCCAGACGGCGGAGGCGAACGCACCACGTGGCCACGAGCACGCCCAGGGCCATCAGGTACGGCGTGAAGAGCGCCGTCTGCGCAGGCTCGAGGATAGCCAGCAGAAGACTGATGCAGACCAGGAGACCACTGAACAGAGCGGCAATGCCGGCGGTTCGTACGATGATCGCCCGGCCGCGGTCCTCCTCGATCCGGCGGCGCAGCAAACGGTCCAGGGCCACCCAGACTACGCTGGCGACCAGAAGGCAGACGAGCGGCAAAAAGAGCGCGTTGATGCTGATCAGGATGTAGTCCTGCACAGAGTAGCCAAACAGGCTCACGTTCAGGCCCATCTGGGCCGCCTGCGCGTCCGCTCTTGCCCAACCGAAGTAGAACAACAGCGCCGTCGCCACCGTGATTGGCGGGCCGATCGCCGAAATAACCCCAAGCGCCCGGGACCATGTGGATCGCTCGCTCCCGTTGTCCTCCGTCATTGGGTGCTGCCAGGCGACGGTGGGCACGTGCTCTGGTCCGCCGCATACTCGAAGGACGCAGATCCCTTCACGGACCAATCGGCGTCGGCGATAGTAACGTCCACCGTGGTGGGCGCACCCGGCACGGGAGCTGGTGCCTGGAAGTAGAACTCATCGAACGGGTAGTTGTTGTCCTGCGGGCTCCTGCAATGCCGCACCTGTGCCGTGGTGGTGCCTACGTTGACCGTACGGAGGGTTCCCACGGGGAGACCGCCGAGAGTCCCGACCAGGACGATCGCATCACCGGCACAGACGGAAATGGGCGGCGAGTCCCCCGCGTCGTCCTCAAGGAATTGAAGGTCTGGCTGGCAGGCGGTGCCTGAGACGGCGACGAGCTTGAACGGCGCATCCGGCCTTGCCTTCGGAAGGCCGCAACGTCCCGCAACAGTTTGTAGGCGACTACGGACCAGCAATCAGAATTCCCCAGGTTTGGACTTGCCATCCTCTCCAGAGCCGACGCGCCCTTGTCCCAAGCGGCCTGGTCACCCTCCAACCCCAAGCACAGCGACTTCGCCACTTTCTCCATCGTATCCAGGGGTTCGTCGAATCCCTGGAGATTTCCGCAGTCCCTGTCCCTTAACCGCACGTACCAGACCGGATCACCCGGGCCACCGGGCCAATCGGCAGCCAGTTGAGTACGGCGGCCTCCGGCGCGGGGGGCTGGCCGGGGGCCGGCGGACCGGGCGGCAGTACGGGAGGCTTCGCCGGGGGCGGCGGAAAGGGCTGTTCCCCTGCAGTCGGGGATTGCGGCTGATTGGGGCCGTCGCCTGGGCATCACCTGGTCCATTCGAGGCGCCGCCGGCTCCGCCAGGGACCGTCCCATCAGGGGCGCCCGTCCCGGCCGATTTGTCCGCGCCCGCGTCTGCGGAAGTGCCGGGCGTGCTGGAGGCCGAGCCGCCGCGGTCGTCGTTCATCGTCACACACGCGGAGAGACGTAAGGATAAAATCACCGCCCAGACAAAGGCGATTGGACGGGGGCTGTAGGAGTGCATCTCGTACCAGCACTATCTCGGTTTGTGGGCCGCTCAGCACCTGAGGTCAGTGAAATCTGAATGTGCTGCGCCCTCCATGGCCTGTGCGAGGGCACCTTACCCAAGTCGGGTGTCTGAAACCCTTTCCACCCACGTTTCCGGAGTGTTGTTGTATGTGACACCGGTCCCTCAAGCGGCTCCGGCGGCGGCAGAGCCGGGGGTGGATTTGCCGGTGGGCATTGAAGCACCGGGCGCGTGCGGTGGTAAGCGTCCGACTGCGTGTGAACGGTGGCTGAGCCGGCGGGACCCTTTTCATGCAGTACTCGCAGGAGGTCAACCGGTGTCGCGGCAACCCTCAGCCCCCAGAGGACCTCCGCGAGCAATCCACTCCGACTCCGTCGCCATGCTCTCAGAGTGGCATTCGGTCGTTACTGCGTGCGGGTCGACCGTTGTCCGGACCGCCGTTCTGGCCCCTACATGGTGCTTACACCAGCTTTAAGAATTACCCGAGAGCAATAACACTGCTGTAACGGCAGGGATAGTAGTTTGCTCCATGGATCAGGCGTCCGGCCGGATTGGTTCCAAGGGAATGCGCGATAACCGATCTCCCCCGCTGGTGGAGGTTGGCCGTTAGTCCTAACGCTTCGTACGGCGGATTTTGGAGCCTAGTCCGCTTGATTGCGTGATAACGCCTAGATAGATGAATGCCATACCGCAGGGATCCAACTGGCGGCCGCCGAGCGACCCATCCTGGAACACTCTCAGAACACCGGCTCCCGATGGGGGCAACCACACGCACATCAGTCGAAAGCAGGCAGACAATGCCGCGGAATCTCAGCGACCTTCCCTGGGCCGCACTTCTCAAACACAATGGCTATCATCCGTCGCCGCGCGACTGGTCCGACCAAGTCTTCTATTTTTTCCTCATAGACCGCTTCTCGGACGGCAACGAGGAACTGCCGGGAGGAAGTCCGATGTACTCCGCGGGCGATAACGGCAATGCCATTGGAACCGAGGCCGACGCCGCCGGCTGGCGTGCAGCGGGTGCGGTCTGGCAGGGCGGCACGCTTCAGGGCGCGCGGTCAAAGATCGGCTACCTGCAGCGCCTCGGCGTGACCGCACTGTGGGTGAGCCCTGTCCTCCGCCAGCGGCCCGGCGTGAATGACTACCACGGCTATGGGGCACAGAACTTTCTAGAGGTCGATCCGCACTTCGGCACTGACGCCGACCTGAAAGCCCTGGTGGCGGATGCGCACAATGCGGGAATCTACGTCATCCTAGACGTGGTGCTGAACCATGCCGGAGACGTGTTCGACTACGACGCTGCGAACCCGCGCTGGACGGGCAGCCCGATCAAGGTTGCAGGATGGAGGGACAAGGACGGTAACCCGAACCTGCCTTTCCCCAACAAGGTCAACGATCTCGACGCCGCCGTCTGGCCGAGCGAACTGCAGGCGGACGGTATTTTCACCTGCAAGGGACCTATAGGCGACTGGGACCATGATGCGGACCAGTACACCAACGGAGACTTCTACGGGTACAAAGACATCCACCACGGTTCCGGCCCCATCGACCAATACCAGCATTCGGCAGCACTCGAAGCCCTCGCCGAGGCATACCAGTACTGGCTCGTCTACGCAGATCTGGACGGCTTCCGGATCGACACCGTCAAACACATGGACCCCGGCGCCACACGCTACTTCAGCTCGGTGATCCACGAGTTCGCCCAAAGCATCGGAAAGGACTCATTCTTCCTCGTCGGAGAGATTCCCTTCGACAGGGCACAGGCGATCAATCTGGTCGACACCACAGGGCTGGATGCCGCTCTCGGCCTGGACCATCTGCAGGACAGGCTCGAGTTTTCCGTGAAGGGCTGGATCGACCCTGACCAATACTTCTCCCTTTTCAGCAACTCGATTCAGGTCGAGAAAGAAAGCCACGCATGGTTCCGCGCGCACGTGGTCACCTCCTACGGCGACCACGACCATGCACAGCGATGGAACGGGAAGCGGCGCTTCGCCGCCGACCCCGAGGGCCTCGCCCTCGAACTCGCCGCCCTGGCGCTGAACGCTACAACGCTAGGCATCCCCTGCGTCTACTACGGCAGCGAACAGTGCTTCGACGGTTCCGGGGACAACGACCGCTATATACGCGAAACGATGTTCGGCGGAAGCTTCGGCCCTTTCCGCAGCAAGGGCCGGCATTGCTTCAACCCGGAAACCCCCACCTACAAAGCCCTCAGCCAGATACTTGCCATCCGACGCCAGGACATCGCGCTGCGCCGCGGCCGCCAGTTCCTGCGCCCGATCTCCGAGGACGGAAGCTCCTTCTGGTACCCCCGGCGCATCGGCGCCGGCAGGATGACCTCGATCGTGGCCTGGGGCCGGATCATGTCCAACCGGGAAGTCGTCTGCGCGATCAACACCGACACTGACCGGAGCCGGTCGGCCTGGGTGACAATCGATGCCGGACTGCACGCTGCCGGGGACAAGTACCGGTATGTCTATTCCACCGATGCGGCCAAGGTGGGCATTCCAACGGCGGCCGAAGCCCGGAACGGCCTGGCCATCCATATAGAGGTTCCGCCTTCCGGCTTTGTCATCCTGGCACCGTGAGCCGGCGAACCTTGAAGAGCTTAATCAGCCCGACAGCGCCATTAAACGACTCGATCCGCCAGGCTCACGCCGATAGAGTTGAGACAATACAAACCGGCCTTCAAACCGCGTGAAAAACATCATCCCCGAGAGTCAACAAAACTCGACCAGTCCCTCGATGCAGAGGCGTGAGTGAAAGCCGTCCTTGCGAGAGCATGAGTCCTAGTTCGCTGCTGCAAGGTCGGTGTTGGTTAGCCATCCGATCACTGGATTCGATTCCTTGCCGTTGGTCGTCACGAACACGTCGTGACAACCCGCGATGGAACTCATTTCCCGGCGAGCATCCGCGATGACGGCGGTGGGCGGGACGAATCCAATCGCTTCCAGCATTTTCTTGTGCTGCGGGCTGTTGAGCAGTTCCAGCATTGTTTCTGTGAGCGTCATCGGATCCTTCGGCGGTTTAAGGTTGCGGGCGAATGAGTCGATGGTGGTCTTGTGAACGACGTACAGGACGGCTTTTGAATCGTTGAGAATCGGCACGCGAGCGACGCCTGCCGCCGCCATTACGCTATAGAGTTCCCCGAGCTGCACGTCTTTCACATCACCCCCTGCCGGAAGATCATGGGCGGTCATCCGCGCTGCCGGAATCATCACGTCCATGACGGGTGTGCTGGTCAGGCCACCGAGCAGCCGCGCCGTGCTCTCTGCCGCGGCGCTCATGTTTTCCCGGGTGAAGTAGAACGCCAATACGGTCCCTACCCAGGTGCTCAGTACCGGGATCGTGCCGGCGTAAACGAGCCGTGTCATGTCCTTGCGATCAATGCCGTCGGCGGCAACTATTGCTGTCACGGAGACGATAATGATCCCCACCAGGCCCGCTCGGGACTGCTGAAGGTTTAGTTGACAGCTGTGGTTGATATTTTCTTACGCGGCTGAGGCCGCGTTTTTTATTGTCTCAAACTCGATGGGTGTCAGCCGTCCTAGGGCACGTTGACGGCGTTTTCGGTGGTAGCTGCGCTCGATCCAGG
>NZ_JBFTLP010000027.1:0-46995 GCF_056396505.1 Arthrobacter sp. 05T410
CGCGCATATCAGTCTGACAGCGCCGTCGATCACGACGCGCCGGCCGCCCGGGCCAGACAGGGAACGGACACAAAGAGCGGTCCAAGACAAACCAGCCTTGGACCGCTCACCCTTGCCCTCTTGACAAAGAACTCCTACATATCAGGTGTACTGCGCCGGGACGTTGTTGACATGTAGGGCTTGAAAACGAGGAGGACCTCCGGGCTAAGTGGAGCTGTCTAGTTCACACACTTTGCGCTCGGAGGTCCTCGTGTCCCACGCTAATGCCCGGCTGACGGTTCATGGAAGACTCCTGATCGTTGACCGGGTGGCTGCCGGCCGCCCGGTCGCCCATATCGCTGCGGAGCTGGGCGTGTCCCGGCAGACCGCGTACCGGTGGGTCAGACGCTTCCGCGCCGAGGGCGCAGCCGGGCTTCGGGACCGTTCGAGCCGGCCGAGGTCATCACCGGCCCGGACGAGTCCCGACCGTGAGCAAGCCGTCCTGGACGCCCGGCGGTCGTTACGGTTCGGGCCGCTGAGGATCGCTGCGTTCACCGGCGTCCCGGCCCGGACCGTATCCCGGGTCCTGCACCGGCACGGGGTCCCGCGGCTGGCGGACTGCGATCCGCTGACCGGCGCCCCGATCCGCGCCGCCCGGACCACGGCGAAGCGGTACGAACGGGCACGGCCCGGGGAACTGGTCCACCTGGACGTCAAGAAGCTCGGCCGCATCCCGGAAGGTGGCGGCTGGCGGGCCCACGGCCGCTCGGAGCAGGTCAAGGGACGCGGGATCGGTTACGACTACGTCCACGTCGCGATCGATGACCACACCCGCATCGGCTACGCCGAGGTCCTCCCCGACGAGAAGGGCGCCACCGCGGCCGGGTTCCTCACCCGCGCCGCGGGCTACTTCGCCGGGCACGGCATCCAAGGAATCGAACGCGTCATCACCGACAACGCCTTCGCCTACCGCAACTCCACAGCGTTCCGTCAGGCAGTCGCAGATCTCGGCGCCGTTCAGCGCTTCATCAAGCCCCACTGCCCCTGGACCAACGGCAAAGCCGAACGCTTCAACCGGACCCTGCAAACCGAATGGGCCTACCGGCAGATCTTCACCAGCAGCAACCACCGCCAAGCCGCACTTGCGCCCTGGCTCCAGCACTACAACACTGAACGCATCCACACCGGCATCGGAACCACACCCATCACCCGGGTGTCACCAACCTGATGGCTCAGTACATCTAGGCTCCGAGTGTGTCAGCGCCGTCCCGCGCCTGGCCGCTCCGTGCCGGCCCGTTCTGTGCCGGGCTGTTCCGTGCCGGCCCGGCCGGGGCAGGCTGAATCGCCGGGCTGGCGTGGCCGTAGCGGGACGTGCGGTTGCGGCCGCCGTTCTTGGCCTCGTACAGGGCCCGGTCCGCGCAGTCCAGGAGCGAGCCGGCCGCGGCGTCGCTTTGCTCGCAGACTCCGGCGGAGATCGTCAGGAAACCAACCTCCCCGAACGGTTCGGACGCGATGGCCTTGCGGGCGCGTTCGGCGGCGCTCAGGGCCTCGGCACCGTCCGTCTCCGGGAGCAGCCACACGAACTCCTCGCCGCCGAATCGGGCCACGATCTCCTCGGCGCGGGCGACCGCCCGGAGCCTGGCCGCGACCTCCGCCAGGACCACGTCGCCCGTCAGGTGGCCGTGAGTGTCGTTGACCCTCTTGAAGTGGTCGATATCCAGGACGACGGCACTCAGGCTTGTCCCGCGGGTCCGGGACTGCGCAACATGCTCGGCGAGGTGCCGTTCCAGGGCCCGCCGGTTGGGCAAGCCACTGAGGGCATCGGTAGTGGCCTGCTGTTCGAGGTCGGTCCGGGCCTCCGTGTTGCCGATGGCGATCTCGACGAGCTCCGCGAACTGGGCCAGCCGCTCCATCATCGCCTCAGTGACCCCGGTGCGCGACTTCGACGTCAGGCTCACGGCGCCCCACAGGCTGCCGCGGACCCGGATCGGCGCCGCCGCCGCGGACTGGAAGCCGCCGGCGCGCATCTGCTCCGCTGCCTGTCCACCTTCCGCCCGGTAGCGAACCAGGGCCGGCTTGCCGGTCACGGCCACCCGGACAGTGGCCGACTCGTCCGTCGGGGCGAAGATCTGCCGCCGGCTCAGCGTCGGCGGCAGCGTCGGCGCCATGGCGACGATTTCCGCCGAGGATGCGCCCGTGAAACGGACGACGGCGGCGGAATCGACGTTGAACAGGTCGCGGACAATCGCGGCGACCCGCTCGGAGATGGCTGCGGGGGCCGCGTTGCGGGCAACTTGGGTGGCTATCTCGTGCAAAGCCTCCCAAACTTTTTGCTGCTGCAGGCGCTCGGTGATATCAACCGCCACCACCATGCCGGCCGCGGCCTCGTCGTCGGAGTAGACCGGCCCGGCGTTCAGCCGGTAGGTGCGGTGGCCGATCTGCCGGCTCCAGGACACCTTGCGGCCGGCAAGGGCAGCGAGGTAGCGCGGCTCGAGCTCGCTGGCGAGATTGCCCTTGAGCACGTCCTGGATGCGCTGGCCTTCGAGCTCTTCCCTGCGGTAGCCGAAGGTCTCCAGCTCCTGGCCTTCGGCGATCAGGTAGCGCAGCTCGGCGTCGAAGAGGAGGACGAAGACGCCGGGGACGCTCCGCGCCAGGGCGCGGTACCGGTCCATGTCCCGTTGCCGGCGCCGGTCGGCCAGGACACGCTCGGTGATGTCCGTGACCAGGACGAAGAAGCCCTGCACCGCGCCGTCCTGGGTATCGGGGGTGTAGGTCACCTCGGTGAAGCGGGACTGGCCCGCGGCATCCACCAGCGTCCGGTCGAACTGCTGCCGCTTCCCGGCGAGCGCTCCCTCGATGTGCGGCAGGTTGGCCTCCAGGACGGTCTCGCCGAGCACGTCCCGGACATGCATGCCGTGAAGCTGCTGGGGTGCGAAACCGAACCACTCGCAGTAGGCGTCGTTGGCCAGGCGGTTGCGGAGTCCCGTGTCCCAATAGCCCACGAGTGCCGGAATTCCGTTCAGGACGGCCCGCAGCTGCGCCGGGATCTCAGGCAGTGGCGACGGACCGGCATCGTCCCTGTTGAGCGGGCTGCGATTAGTCATTGCCCCAGTATCCATGGCCGGGTTGCCTGGAGGGAAACGTCAGTGTCATCGACCGCCAGCGTGTCAGCGGGACTCAGGGCATGAACCTGTAGCCGATGCCGGCCTCGGTGAGCAGGTGGCGCGGGCTGGCGGTATCCGGCTCCAGCTTGCGCCGCAGCTGCGCCATGTAAACCCGGAGGTAGTTGGTCTCCTTGGCGTAGGCCGGACCCCAGACCCTGGAGAGCAGCTGCTGCTGGGTGATGAGCTTTTCCGGATTGCGGACCAGAACCTCCAGAATCTTCCATTCCGTGGGGGTCAGCCGGACGTCCTCGTGGTCCCTGGTCACCCGGTGCTTGGCAAGGTCCACGGTGAAGGCATCGGTCCTGACCACTGATTCGTGTTCCGGTTCGACGCTGCGGCGCAGCAGGGCCCGCAGCCGGGCCAGGAGCTCGTCCAGGCCGAACGGTTTGGTGATGTAGTCATCCGCGCCGGCGTCGAGCGCCTCAACTTTGTCCTCGGAGCCGTGTCGGGCGGACAGCACCAGAACCGGCACGCTGCTGAAGCCGCGCAGCTCCTTGAGGACGCTGGTCCCGTCAATGTCAGGCAGGCCGAGGTCCAGAATGATGAGTGAGAGCGGGTTCTGAGTGGCCGCCAGCAGTGCTGAGGTCCCGTCGACGGCGGTGGTGACGGCGTAGCCGTTGGCCTGGAGCGTGATCCGGAGGGCCCTGAGCAGATGCGGGTCGTCGTCGACGACGAGGACCGCCGTCATGCTGCGTCCGGTCCGGACGTGACGGGCAGCGCATGACCACGGCGCGCCACCAGCGAGCGGGGCTCGAACGGGGCCTGGGCCCGGTGCCCGTCATACGGGGTCCCCGTCGACAACGGCAGCCGGATAATCATCGTCAGCCCTCCTCCCGGTGTAGCTTCCGCGGTCAGGCTCCCACCCATGGCGTCCGTGAACCCTTTCGCTACCGCAAGCCCGAGCCCGATCCCAGTGGCCTGCGGGGCGTCGTCGAGCCGCTGGAATGGCCGGAACATTTCCAGGACACTCTCCGCAGGGATTCCCCGGCCGTGATCGATGATCCGCAGCTCGCCGGCAGGACGCCCCCCGAGAGTCGCCGGGCTCAGCCCGCCGGCCGCCCCGACCAGGACGATGTCCGAGTCGGGGGCATATTTCACGGCGTTCTCGACGATGTTCGCAATCACCCGCTCCAGCATTCCAGGGTCGGCTTCAATCTCCGGCATGTTTGGAGGCAGGTCCACCCGCACCCTCCCCGCGGGGACGGCGCTCAGGGAACCCTGGATGACCTCATACCAGCGCACGGGTTTGAGCAGGGGATTGACGGCATCCGACGTGATCCGGGACATGTCCAGCAGATTGCCGACCAGCGCGTCCAACCTGTCCGAACACTCCTCTATCGTAGCCAGCAGCTCCTTCTCCTCTTCCTTGGTGAAATGGACGTCGTCGTGCCGAAGTCCGCCGACGGCCAGCTTGATCCCGGCCAGGGGCGTGCGCAGGTCGTGGGAAACGGCCCGGAGGATGGAGGTGCGCATCGTGTTGCTCTCGGCCAGGCGCAGCATCTCCCGCCGGCTCGCCACCAGCTGCTGTCGTTCCAGCTGCGCTGCCAGATGAACCCCGAACGCCCCCAGAAGGCGCCGGTCGCTTGCGGGCAGAATTCGTCCGAACAGCACCAGGCGCGTGGAGGCGTCGATTTCTTCGACGTTGTCGCCGGCGGCATCGCTTCCGGTCCCGTCAGCGGACAGGGCAGGAATTTCACCTACGGCGGCCTGGAGACGCCACTGCCGGTCCGGGCTGGCTCCGCTGTCGCCGTCCGCGAGGCCGTAGCCCAGGCTGAAAACAGCAGCACCACGGACCTGGAAGACGCTCAGGGCTTGTTCCAGCAATGCCTGGACCGTGTCCTCCGAGCCGGCGGCACTGCGCGTCAGGTCACCGAGCGTCGTGGCTTCGGCGCGGGCCCGCGCGGCTTCCTTGGAGCGGCGGGCCGATAGGTCGACCACAAGGGCGACGGCGGCCGAGACGCCTACAAACACCAGCAGCGCCAGGAAATTCTGGGGATCGCTGATGGTGAGGTTGCCCAGCGGCGGGGTCGAAAAGTAGTTCACCAGGAGGCTGCTCCACAGTGCGGCCAGGATGGCCGGCCACAACCCGCCGATCAACGCCACCGCCACCGAGCCGGTGAGCTGGACCAGCATGGCCGCAGCCACATTCTGTTCCGGATTCAAGAGCGACAGCAGGAGTTGCAGGACCACCGGGAGCAGCACAGCAAGACCGAACCCGGCGGCCACCCGGATGCGGCCAAGGTCCCGCTGCCGTGGCGGGCGGGTTCCCCGGCCGCCGAGCGGATGGGAGACCATGTGGACGTCGATGTCGCCGGAATCGCGGACCACCCGGGTGCCGACCCCGCCGCCGAGCAAATTTCCGACCAGGCCGGCGAGCTTTTTGTGCCGCGAGATGCCGACGACGATCTGGGTGGCGTTGACGCTGCGGGCGAAGTCCAGGAGCGCGGCAGCCGGATCCTCGCCGGTCACGATGTGGTAGCTGCCGCCCAGGTCCAGGATCAGGCGGCGCTGGGCTTCCAGCGCCTGGGGCGACTCCTCGGCGAGGCCATCGGCGGACCGGACGTGGACCGCCAGCAGGTCCCCACCGCTGACGCGGTTGAGGATCCTGGCCCCGCGGCGGATCAGGACTTCTCCTTCGGGGCTGCCGGTCAGCCCGACCACGATGCGTTCCCGGGCCGGCCAGCTTTCGTCGATGCCCTGTTCGGCCCGGTACTTGGCCACGCCCTCGTCCACCCGGTCGGCGAGCCACAGCAAAGCCAGTTCACGCAATGCCGTGAGGTTGCCCAGGCGGAAATAGTTCGAGAGGGCGGCGTCGATCTTGTCGGCAGCGTAGATCTTGCCGTCGCCCAGGCGCTGGCGGAGCAGCTCGGGGGAGATGTCCACGAGGTGGATCTGGTCCGCCTTCCGGACGACGGCGTCCGGCACCGTCTCCGCCTGGTGGACATCGGTGATGGCGCTGACAACGTCGCCCAGGGACGCCAGATGCTGGACGTTGACGGTGGAGAGCACGTTGATGCCGGCATCCAGAAGCGCATCGACGTCCTGCCAGCGCTTGGGATTGCCGCTGCCGGGGATGTTGGAGTGGGCGTATTCGTCCACGATCGCGGTCCCTGGCGCCCGGGCCAGGACAGCGTCGAGGTCCATTTCCTCGAACTCCGTGTCCCGGTAGGGCAGCTTCCGCGGTGGAATGACTTCGAGTCCCTCCAGCAGCGCCCCTGTCTCGCTGCGGCCGTGGTCCATGGCGAACGCGACGACGACGTCCTCGCCGCGCTTGCCGAGCCGGTGGGCCTCTTCGAGCATCTCGTAGGTCTTGCCCACACCCGGCGCGGCGCCCAGGAAGATCCGCAGCGTTCCACGTGCCATGCCGTCATTCTCTCACTTGGATTGTGCCGGCTGCGACGGCAGCGCGGCCGCCGCCACGGCGAGGTTGAGGGCAGTCACGTTGACCGACGGCTGGCCGAGAAACGCGACTAACCCACTGCTGGTGTGCTGCTCCACCAGGGACGCAACGGCGTCAGTGCTCAGGCCGTTCGCTGCTGCCACCCGCGCAAGCTGCAGTTTGGCGTACTCGGGTGAAATGTCCGGGTCCAGTCCGGAACCGCTGGCCGTCACCGCGTCGGCCGGCACCGCTGCCGCATCCACGCCTTCAGCGGCGGCGACGGCGGCCCGGTTCGCGGCGACGGCCTCGAGCAGTTTCGGATCGTTGGGCCCGAAGTTGGTGGCCGAGGACGACGCCGGGTCCCACTTCACGGCCGAGGGCCGGGGGTGAAACCAGCGCGGGTCCTGAGCGCCGGCGTCGTTAGCGGATGACTGGGCGATCAAGGCAGACGCGGCCGGGTCGCCGGCGGCGTCCTTGATGATGGAGCCGTTCGCCTGATATGGCGCGATGAGCTGTGCGATGCCGAAAACGGCCAGCGGGTAGGCGACGCCGAGGGCCAGTGTGGCAAAGAGCAGGAACCGCAGTGCGGTGCCGGCCTGGCGGAGGTAGCCGGTGAGTGCGTTCATGGGGGTGTTCCTAGCCGATTCCGGGGATGAGGGAAATCATGAGGTCGATGATTTTGATGCCGATGAATGGTGCGATCAGGCCGCCGAGCCCGTAGATCAGCAGGTTCCGCGCCAGCGCCTGGTTGGCGGAGACGGCACGGTATTTGACCCCGCGCAGAGCCAGCGGCACCAGGGCGATGATGATGAGGGCGTTGAAGATCACTGCGGACAGGATGGCTGAGGCCGGGGTGGCCAGGCCCATGATGTTCAGCAGTCCGAGCCCGGGGAAGGCTGCGGTGAAGAGGGCCGGGACGATCGCGAAGTACTTGGCGACGTCGTTGGCGACAGAGAAGGTGGTCAGGGCGCCGCGGGTGATGAGCAGCTGCTTGCCGATGCCGACGATGTTGATGAGTTTGGTGGGGTCGGAGTCGAGGTCGACCATGTTCGCGGCGTCCTTCGCGGCCGGGGTTCCGGAGTTCATGGCGACGCCGACGTCCGCCGCGGCCAGGGCCGGGGCGTCGTTGGTGCCGTCACCGGTCATGGCCACGAGCCGGCCTGCGGCCTGTTCCTTTTTGATGACCGCGAGCTTGTCCTCCGGGGTTGCTTCGGCCAGGAAGTCATCGACGCCGGCCTCGGCGGCGATGGCCTTGGCGGTGATGGGGTTGTCGCCGGTGATCATGACGGTCCGGATGCCCATTTGCCGCAGTTCGGCGAAGCGGGCGTGCATGCCGGGTTTGACGACGTCGGCGAGGTGGATGGTTCCCAGGATGTCCGCCCGGCCGTCCTTGTCCACCTGGGCGACCAGCAGGGGGGTGCCGCCCTGGGCCGAGATTTCCTGTACCCGGTGGTCGACCTCCGCCGGGGTGTGCCCGCCGAAGTCGGCAACGAATGCCGCCACCGTGGTGGCAGCGCCTTTGCGGATCTGCCGGCCGTCAAGGTCCAGGCCGCTCATGCGGGTGCTGGCGCTGAAGGGGACCACGGCAAAATTGCCGGAGGAGCGTTCAAGTGTGGCCAGATCGGACCCGGTCACGCCCTTGTCCGCGGCGAGGTCCAGGATAGAGCGTCCCTCGGGGGTTTCATCGGCCAGACTGCAGACCCGGGCCGCTTCGATCATCCGGGTCCGCTCCACATGGCTGGCGGGGAAGAAATTGACGGCGCGGCGGTTGCCGTAGGTAATAGTTCCGGTCTTGTCCAACAACAGTGTGGTGATGTCCCCGGCGGTCTCCACGGCACGGCCGGAGGTCGCCAGCACATTGTGCTGGACCAGGCGGTCCATGCCGGCGATGCCGATCGCAGGGACCAGGGCCCCGATGGTGGTTGGGATCAGGCAGACCAGCAGGGCGACAAGCACGATCGGAGACGGCGTGGCGCCGGCCAGGGCGGCGAACGGTGCCAGAGACATCGTCACGGCCAGGAACACGATGGTCAGGGACACCAGCAGGACGTGCAGCGCGATTTCGTTGGGAGTCTTCTGCCGCACGGCGCCCTCCACCAGCTTGATCATCCGGTCGATGAACGTCTGTCCAGGCTCGGCCGTGATGCGGATGACAATCCGGTCCGAGAGGACCCTCGTGCCGCCGGTGACGGAGGACCGGTCACCGCCGGATTCGCGGATCACCGGGGCTGATTCGCCGGTGATGGTCGATTCGTCGACGCTCGCCAGGCCTTCGATGATTTCGCCGTCCGAGGGGATGACGTCCCCGGCCTCGCAGATCACCACATCATTGAGACGCAGCTCCGTGCCGGGCACGTCCCGGGTGGTGCCGTTGGGCTGGCGGAGCCGGGCCTGGACGCCTTTGCGACTGGCGCGGAGGCTGTCGGCCTGGGCTTTGCCCCGGCCCTCGGCGATGGATTCGGACAACGTGCCAAAGAGGACGGTGAGCCACAGCCAGGCTGTGACCGCGATGCCGAACACCGACGGCCGGTACAGGGAGATCGCCGTGCACAGGCCAGCCCCCACCAGCACGGTGAACATGACCGGGGAATGGATCATCTGCCGCGGGGAGAGTTTGCGGACCGCGAGCGGCAGGGCCGCGAGGACGGACGCGAACGTGAGTTTTGCCGGGGCCTTGGTGTGGTGCTTGTGTTCGCCGGGGGTGCCGAGGGGGTTGCCGTCGGCGTAGGTCTGGGCGTCGGTGTCCGTGGCTAATGCCGTGTGAGACCGGGTCATTTGAGGAGTCCTTCTGCGAGGGGTCCGAGGGCAAGGGCCGGGAAGTAGCTCAGGGCGGTCATGATCACTGTCACGCCGAGCAGCAGCGAGCCGAACAGTGGGCCGTGGGTGGGGACGGTGCCGGCGGAGGCGGGAACCTTGCCCTGACGGGCGAGGGAGCCGGCCAGGGCCAGCACCAGGACAATCGGGAGGAGCCGGCCCAGCAGCATGCCCAGGCCCATCATGACCGACATGAAGGGGCCGGAGGTGGTGATGCCACCAAACGCGGAGCCGTTGTTGTTGGCCCCGGACGTGAAGGCGTAGAGCACTTCGCTGAACTGGTGGGGACCGGTTGCTGGCGCGTTGGCCATGATGTCCGGCAGCAGGACGGTGATTCCGGACAGGGCCAGCACCAGGGTCGGGGTGACCAGGATGTACATGGCGGCGAGCTTCATTTCCGTCGGGCCGATCTTCTTGCCCAAATACTCCGGGGTGCGCCCGACCATGAGACCTGCGATGAAGACGGAAATGATCGACAGGATCAGCAGGCCGTAGAGCCCGGAACCGGTTCCGCCGGGAGCGACCTCGCCGAGCATCATGTTCACCATGGCTATTCCGCCGGCCAGCGGCGGCAGCGAATCGTGGGCGACGTTGACGGCGCCGGTGGAGGTCAGAGTGGTGGAGGTAGCGAAGATCGCGCTTGGCACGGGGCCGAAGCGCTGTTCAAACCCCTCGCCCAATCCGCTGGCGGCCGCTGTCGCCGTTCCCTGCCCGGCAGCCACGGCCCAACCCATCAGCGAAATCGAAGCCAGCCACAGGGTGCCCATCACGGCGACCACCGTATAGCCCTGCTTCTGGTCGCCCACCATCCGGCCGTAGGCGTAAGGCAACGCCGAGGGGATGAGCAGAATCAGGAACACCTCAAAAAGACTGATGAAGGCGTTGGGGTTTTCGAACGGGTGGGCCGAGTTGGCATTGAAGTAGCCGCCGCCGTTGGTTCCCAGGATCTTGATGGCTTCCTGGGAGGCGACGGGACCGCCGGGAATGGTCTGGCTGACCCCGGACGCCTGGTTGACGACGTCCGTAGGCCAGAAGTTCTGCACCACACCGCCGAGGACCATCACCACAGCCGCGACGAACGCGATCGGCAACAGGACCCGGAACGAGGTCCGGGCCAGGTCCACCCAGAAGTTGCCCAGCCGGTCGGTGCGGGTCCGGGCGATGCCTCGGATCAGGGCGATAACGACGACGATCCCGACGGCGGCAGAAAGGAAGTTCTGCACCGCAAGCAGGGCCATCTGCACAAAGATGCCTACCGTGGTCTCCGGTACATAGGTCTGCCAGTTCGTGTTGGTCACGAACGAAATGGCCGTGTTCATGGCCACCCAAGGATCCACGCCGGGCAGGGATCCGCTGCCCGGCAGGACGCCCTGCAGCCGCTGGAGGCCGAACACGGCCAGAATGGACACGGCCGAGAACGCCAGGACGCTGCGCAGGTAGACGGACCAAGTCTGCTCGGTGTCGGCGTCGACCCCAGCCAGCCGGTAGAAGAGGCGCTCGGGCCGGGATGACGTTTTGCCCTCGAAAACCCGGGCCAGGTAGATGCCCAGGGGCTTGTGCACGGCCGCCAG
The DNA here is from genome assembly GCF_056396505.1 of Arthrobacter sp. 05T410. Taxonomy (NCBI): domain Bacteria; kingdom Bacillati; phylum Actinomycetota; class Actinomycetes; order Micrococcales; family Micrococcaceae; genus Arthrobacter; species Arthrobacter sp. 05T410. The sequence goes on from NZ_JBFTLP010000027.1 coordinate 10,908, forward strand.
AACGATGAGGAGGGCCGCCACCTGGGCAGCAAAGGATGCAGCGTTGAACGTCATGATCCGCTCACCACTTTTCCGGGTGGATCAGGACGGCCAGCAGGTAGCCGAAGAGGCACAACCCGGCCAGCAACAGAACGAGCCACATGATCGCGTCGGCGCTCACTTGCCGCTCTCCGGCCGGTCATCGGCACTGCCGACCATTCCGGCCAGGACGTGGCCGATCCACATGACGAACCCCATGGACACCATGAGGATTCCGATAACAGCCAGGTCGGCCATTGCAGGTTCCTTTCATCCGCGCCCCGTTTGCGGGGCTACTGAAAGTCAATCCCTGCCAAGAGCGAAATAACCGGTTCCTGATGGTTTCTTAACGCCCGGACGGCCGATCTTGACGCAGTCTTAACGGGCGCGGAAAGCGCGCCGTCCCGCGGCCATTAGCCGACGTGGACCCAGGGCCGCCGCGTGACGTCCGGCTCCGCCTCGCGCAGCACTTCGCGCGTGACCGGTGCGATTTCGCCTTCGCCGAAGGCCAGGAACCGCAGCAGGTTGGTGACCGGGTTGCCTTCGGTCCAGCGGAAGTAGATGTGCGGCATCAGACCCGTGACATCGCGGATATGCAGCAGCACCGAGGCGATCGTGTTCGGCACAACAGGTCCGTGGACCTCCAGGATCTGGTACCCGTGCCGGGTGACCCCGCGGACCTCGAGCGCGGTCTCGAAGTCCGAGGAGTCGTCCACGACGACTTCGAGGAACAGCGCCTGGTAGTCCACGGGGAGGTGGCTGACCTCGATCGCGGACGTGAGCTTGTCCAGGTAGGCTTCAGGGCTCAGCCGCAACGGCTCGTGGGCGATGATGGCGATCGGACCTTCCAGGTTGGCGGACATGAACTCCAATGCCTTCCGGTCCATGTGGACATGGGTCGCGTGGAGTTCGAAGGAGCGCCGGATGCGGGAAAGCAGGGAGATCACGATGATGCCCCCGATGAAGAACGCGGCGATCCGGATGCCTTCGGGCCGTTCGATGATGTTGGCCACCGTGGTGTAGATGAACACGACGGCGATGACGCCAAACCCGATAGTGCGTTTGCGCTGTTTCCCGCGCCGGGCGGACAGTGCCACCGCCACCGCGGCGGAGGTCATCAGGACCAGGACGCCTGTGGCGTAAGCGCCGCCCTGGGCGTCGACGTCGGCGTCGAACAGCCAGGTGATCAGGAACCCCACCAGGGTGAACACCAGGACCAGCGGGCGCACGGCCCTTGCCCACCCGGGGGCCATGCCGTACCGGGGCAGGTAGCGCGGCACGAGGTTCAGCAGCCCGGCCATGGCGGAGGCGCCGGCGAACCACAGGATGGCGATGGTGCTCAGATCGTAGACGGTGCCGAATCCGTTTCCCAGGTATTCGTGCGCGAGGTAGGCCAGGGCGCGGCCGTTCGCCGGGCCGCCGGGTTCGAAGTCCTGCGCTGGGATCAGGACCACCGTGGTGAAGCTGGTCGTGATCAGGAAGGCACTCATGATGACGGCGGCAGTTGTCAGCAGCCGGCGGGCACCGTCGATTCGGCCTGCCGGTTTCTCTTCCGTGTCACCGGGGCGTCCCTGGATCTGCGGCATCACGGCCACGCCGGTCTCGAAGCCGGACAGGCCCAGGGCCAGCTTGGGGAAGACGAGCAGCGCGATGCCCACCACCATCAGCGGGCTCCCGTGCTGGGTGGTCAGGGCCAGCCACCAGTCGTCCACGGCAACTGGGTGGGTCAATGTTTCGAATATTGTCGTGACTACCACGACGACGTTCAGGCCCAGGTAAATGCCCACCAGGACGACGGCGACGCCGATGGCCTCCTTGAAACCGCGCAGGAACACGGCGGCGAGCAGAGCCAGCAGGAACAGCGTGACCGCGACGTTCTGGCCCTGCATCCAGGCGGGGGCGAACGGGTTCTCGAGCGCGTGCGCGGTCGCGTCCGCGGCAGAAAGCGTCATGGTGATCATGAAGTCGGTAGCCGCGAACCCCAGCAACACCAGGACGAGCAGTTTCCCGCCCCACCGCGGCATCAGCCGCTCCAGCATGGCGATGGATCCCTCGCCGCGGTGGCTTTCGCCGGCCACCCGGCGGTATACCGGCAGTGCGCCGAACAAGGTCACGGCAACCAGGACCAGCGTGGCCAGCGGCGAAATCACGCCCGCGGCCAGGGCCGCAATGGCCGGCTGGTAGCCCAGCGTGGAGAAGTAATCGACGCCGGTCAGGCACATGACCTGCCACCACGAGTGCTTCTTCAGGTGGCTGTCGCTCACGGCCCCGGGCCCCTGATGGATACCCTTGGCGTCCTGCAGGCCGAACAGCAGCCATTTCCTGAAGTTGTCCCCGGCTCCCGGCCGTGCCGCTGAGGGATCCGAAGGCGGCCTGCTCATCGTGGTCATCTATGCCTCTCCGCGCGATGCCCACCATCGTGTTTACTGCCGACGATAACACCGGAGCCGGGAGCGGCTCCCGCCCCGGGGCCGATCTTGACGGATCTTTAACACCGGCCCGCCGGCGGCGGCACCGGTCTCAGCGGGCTGCGGCGGGGGCGGGGATTTCGATGTAGAGGATGAAACCGGCGGCAGCCGGCAGATACCAGTGCCTGCGGTGCCGTGCGGGCCGGTAGAGGTGTCCGAACGGGTCTGTCACGTGGGCATGCGCCAGCACGTCTTGGCGCCGGAGCTGGACGTCGATGTCCTCGATGCCGGACGGGTGCGAGGCAAGGCCGTCGATGTCGAGAGACCAGGCGCCCCCGGCCGGGGCTGTCCCGCGTTCCAGGGCGAGGGTTTCGAACAGGTCCGAGACCACTTCGTCCCTGGTGGCGGGGTAGAAGCGGCGGAGCCGATGCCCCTCGGGATGCGCGCCTTGTGCGTCCAGCCATGCGTGGCGGAGCCAATGGAATTCCACTTGGCCGCGGGAGGGCCCGAGGACCAGATGACGGTTCGGATCCAGGGCGAGGCGGTAGGCGCTGCCGCTGCGATCGAGGATGCACGCGGCTTCCCCGACGTACTCAAACGCCGCCAGCAGATCCTGTTCCGACCGGTGATAGGAAAAGTCCCCGCTGTCATCGATGACGACGAAATCCCGGGCAATACCGGCACCGGCCGGAAGGTCGGGCGTGTCCTGTGCCGGCCGGGACGTGGTGTTCATGCTGTTTGGCTCCTGCTGGGGATCGGATTGCGGCCACCGTGGCTGCAGCGTCCCCTTGCTTCATAACATCACCGGCGACGCCCCTCGGGACGGTCCTTAATGCTTTCCATATGCCGGCAGGCCATAAATTTGCGTTCTCTTAATGTGGCGGCTCGCCGTGGGCGTTAAGGAACCATCAGGATTGTTGGCCGGACGGTCGTGACGTCTGCGTGCGCTGGTACTCTCGCGGACGGAAGCGGCGCGATGCGTCGCCTGGAAAGGACTACATGACTACCCTCAGCCGGCCACCGGCAGACCCTTCGGCGCCGCGGCCCGACGCCGGGGAGCACTTCAAGAACTGGCTGCTGTTCGGCCTCCAGGACGCCAAGGGAATCCACCAGGGGCCCGGGGCCGTGAGCGACAGCCACCTGAAGAAACACACATGGTGGCAGGTCATGTGCCTGACCGGCGTGGACTACTTCTCCACGCTGGGCTACCAGCCCGCCATCGCCGCGCTCGCGGCCGGCGTGATTTCGCCGCTGGCCACCCTGGTCCTGGTCGCCGTGACCTTGCTGGGCGCACTGCCGGTGTACCGCCGGGTGGCCGGCGAAAGTCCGCGCGGCGAAGGGTCCATCGCCATGCTGGAGCGGCTGCTGCCGCGGTGGGGCGGGAAACTGCTCGTCCTGGTGCTGCTGGGTTTCGCCGCCACCGACTTCATGATCACCATGACGCTTTCTGCCGCGGACGCGACAGCGCACGCGATCGAGAACCCGTTCGCCCCCGACTGGATCCAAGGCCAGAACGTCGCGGTCACGCTGGTCTTCCTGGCCCTGCTCGCTGCCGTGTTCCTGCGCGGCTTCAAGGAGGCGATCGGCGTCGCCGTCGTCCTGGTGGGCATTTACCTCGGGCTGAACGTCGTCGTGGTCATAACAACGATCATCGAGGTCCTGCAGCACCCGGTGGCGGTCGACAACTGGTGGCTGGCCCTGACCACCCAGCACGGGAGCCCGCTGATGGTGGTGGGCATCGCGCTGCTCGTCTTCCCCAAGCTGGCCCTGGGCCTGTCCGGCTTCGAGACCGGCGTCGCCGTGATGCCGCAGATCCGCGGCCACGTCAAGGACACCGAGGAGAACCCTGAGGGCCGGATCAAGGGTGCACGCCGGCTGCTGACGACGGCGGCCCTCATCATGAGCGCGTTCCTCGTCACCACAAGCTTCACCACGGTGGTGCTGATCCCGGCGCAGGAGTTCCAGCCGGGCGGGCAGGCGAACGGGCGTGCCCTGGCCTATCTCGCGCACGAATACCTGGGAAACGGATTCGGCACCGTCTATGACCTGAGCACCATTGCCATCCTGTGGTTCGCCGGCGCCTCCGCCATGGCCGGGCTGCTGAACCTCGTGCCGCGCTATCTGCCCCGGTACGGCATGGCCCCGGAATGGGCCCGCGCGGTCAGGCCGCTGGTCCTGGTGTTCACGCTGGTGGGGTTCGTGATCACCTGGCTGTTCGACGCCGACGTCGATGCCCAGGGCGGTGCCTACGCCACCGGTGTCCTGGTCCTGATGACGTCGGCGGCGATTGCCGTGACGTTGTCCGCGCGCGGCCGACAGCAGCGCAAGCGCACCATCGGGTTCGGCATCATTGCCGTCGTGTTCATCTACACCACGGTGGTCAACATCTTCGAGCGGCCCGAAGGCATCCGGATCGCCGCGTTCTTTATCATCGGGATCATCGTGATCTCCCTGCTCTCGCGCATCCGGCGCTCCTTCGAGCTCCATGCCACGCATGTGCGGATGGACACCCCGGCCCTGGAATTCCTGGCCGCCAATGAATCCGGCCCCATCGCGATCATCGCCCACGAGCCGCTGCGTCTCACTGCCCAGGCGTACCTGGACAAGCTCACGTCCGCGATCGAGGTCAGCCACCTCCCGCTGGACTCCCAGGCACTGTTCCTCGAAGTCGTCGTGGACGACTCCTCGGACTTCGAGACCGCGCTCGAGGTCCGCGGGGTCAGCCGGCACGGGTACCAGATCCTGGAGGTCCACGGGCCAGTTGTTCCGAACACGATCGCCTCCGTGCTGCTGCACATCCGCGACGTCACCGGACTGATGCCGCACATCTACTTCCGCTGGACGGAGGGAAACCCGTTCACCAACCTCCTGCGGTTCCTGGCTTTCGGCGAAGGCGAGATCGCCCCGGTGACGCGCGAAGTGCTGCGGGAGGCCGAGCCGGACGTCACCCGGCGTCCATGGGTCCACGTCGGCTGAGACCGCGCCCGGCGGCAGGCGCAAGGCCACAAGTGCCTCGAACACAAGCGCCTCGAACACAAACGCCCCTCCGGAGGAATCCTCCGGAGGGGCGTTGTGGTCTTCGGGGAAAGTGTCCCGGCCAGGCGGCCGGGGCTTTTTCCGGAGTACTTAGAGCGGGCGGATGTTCTCAGCCTGCGGGCCCTTCGGGCCCTGCGTGACGTCGAATTCAACCTTCTGGTTCTCGTCCAGCGAACGGTAGCCGCTGGTAGCGATTGCCGAGTAGTGGGCGAAAACGTCGGCCGACCCGTCATCCGGGGCAATGAAGCCAAAACCCTTTTCGGCGTTGAACCATTTAACTGTGCCTGTAGCCATGCCTTTATCCTTCTGAAATGCTGCTGATCTCCGGCGGCCATAAGGCCAACGGCTGCGGAGACATTCGTCCGCTGTCCCCAACGTACGGTGCGACGGGCCGCGGTGCAAGGGTCTGACGGGGGTCTTCGTCCCGGCCGGCCGCTTTCGTCAGGCCGAGACGGTGGCGTCGAAGAGCGCAATCAGGTCCCGGCTGATCTGGTACGGCGAGGTCTCGGACGGGCTGTGGCCCGCGCGGTAGACCGAAATCCGCGCACCGATCGACTGCGCGAAGCTCCGGTGCAACGCCAGCGGCCAGAGGTCGTGTTCGCCGACTGCGACAAGCTTTGGCAGCGTCGCGGCCGCCAGCACCCGCCGCAGATCCGGGGTGTGCTTCATAAGGCCGATGATGTCGACCACCGAGGCGCGGCGCGTGAACGCGAACCGGCTCCTGACGAACCGCAGCCGCTGCGGCGCCACCCGGGCAATATTGCTGCGGATGCCCCAAATCATTAATGCGGTGCCGACCCTGGAGGTGACCCAACAGCTGACCCAGCCAGCCAGGCGCACGTAGCGGAGGCTCTGCCCCGGCTCCGGCGGGCAGCTGATGAGGGTCAGGCTGCGGAACTTTTCTGGCCGCTGGACGAACGCCAGCTGGGCAACCACCGCCGCGAAGGAATACCCCACGACGTGCACCGCGCCTTGATCGGTGTCCAGCATGGCCAGGAGATCGTCGCGGAACAGCTCGTAGTCGTAGCAATTCCGGGGCGGAACGAGGTTTTCGGGCCCGGCCTGGGCGGATTCGTACTGCCCGGCGATGTCGCAGCTGAGGACGAAGTATCCGGCCGCGGCGAGCTCGGGCAGCATGAGGATGAAGTCTTCCTTGGAGCCGGTCGCGCCCGGGACTAGCAGGACGCGCGGCTTCCCGGGATCTCCGGCAGCGATCGTCGCCAAGGTCCCGCTCGGTGCCTCGAACTCACCGCGCATCACGCCTGCCGGAAGGACGGCCCAGTCGAAGTCGGGCAACGCGGCGTCCCGGCGGGCGGCATCGTCCACCAGCCCCGAACCAAAGCCCTCGGGAACCGGGCCGCCCTGTGCGTTACTGCCGGCAGACGCCATCTAACTAACATAGCCCCCTGCTGGCGGCGTGGCGGAGGTCCCGCTGCAATTCGAAGGCCCGGCGCCGGCCGGTCCGGAGGTTCACGCTCAGCCAGCCAGGCTGCCGGCGGCCGTCGCAGGGGAGAGCGGGGAATCCACCTGCCGCACCGTTCCGGCCGATCCGTCCACGGTCACGGTCTCACCGGTCCGCAAACGGGTGGTCGCGTCCGGCACGCCCACCACCGCCGGGATGCCGTATTCGCGGGCCACCACGGCGCCGTGCGAGATCACCCCGCCCATTTCCATCACCAGGGCGCCGGCCGTCATGAACAGCGGCGTCCAGCCGGGGTCGGTGGAGGGTGCCACAAGGATTTCCCCGGGCTCAAGGTGCGCGCCCACCGGATCCAGGATGACCCGGACCGTTCCGGTGGCGGTGCCGGCCGACGCCGGTGTCCCGGCGAGGGCGCCGGAAGCGGGGGACTTGGCCATCACGGCCGCCTCGACGTCCGTCCCGTCGGAGAGCAGGAGCCGGGGAATCCGGCGCCGGCGCAGTTCGACGTCGTAGATCCGGCGGCGGCCCGCGACGATGCCCTTGAGGTCGGCACCCCGCAAACCCACACGGACCTCGTCGAATTCCAGGAAATACACATCGTCCGCGGCGGCGATCGCACCGGACCGGGCCAGCTCGATGCCGATCGCGTTGAGCTGGCGGTGCATTTCCGCGAGGGCGAGGATGATGTAGAACTTGGGCAGTTCGCGCAGTCCGGACAGCTGGCGGGTCCGGCGCAGGCAGAATTCCACCAGCCGGGCACGGATCCGGCTCCGGACCCTGGTCCGTTCCACCAGGCTGCGGATCCTGGCCTCGGCATGTTCCTCGGCGCGGGCGAACTGCCGGTCGGGCGCCTGCTCGGGGTCGGCCACATGAAGGTAGTTCGAGATCATCCCGAGGATATGGTCCGGCTTCTCCGACCACCGCGGCATGCCAAGGTCGATCTCCGCCACGGCGCGGTGGCCGTAACGGTCCAGGAACCCGTGCAGGCCGGTCTGTGCCACTGCGGGCAGCGAGCCGGCCTGGTACAGGGCGGCCAGTTCCCTTGGCCCGTGGGCCAGGAACACCTCCCGGGACGCGGCATGCGCGCCGATGGTGACGGCCAGTTGCCAGAGCTCGAGGTCCATCTCGGTGGTGACATTGTTGGGCAGACCCCGCAACACGGCCTCGAGTTCCCGCGGTGCCGCGATGCCGCGCAGCAGCCTGCGCGCCCCGGCCAGCATGAGGTACCCAACGGACGGTCCGGGCAGCGTCGCCAAGATCAGCCCGTCCACGGTGTTCTCCAGGATGCGCTGGGCGTGATCGAGCCGGCCAAAAGTGGTGGCCGGCTCCGGCAGGACAAGCTCGGATTGAAGGCGATTTCCGTAATCGAAGGCGCGGCGCAGTTCGGCGGACGGCCGCACCGCGGCCCGCGCCAGGGACGGAAGCAGCCGGACCGTCAGGCCCAGGCCGGCCATGGTTCCGGGATCGCGCCCTGCGCTATTGCCCGCTGCGCCGCTGCCAGTCCCCGCCTGTCGGGGGGCCAGCCTGCCCGCTGCACCGTGCCGTGCCCGCCGGGACGGCCGTTTGCGCACGCCGAACCGCGGGTCATCCAGGAGTGCCGGAAAAACCGCGCCGGACCTGCCGTCCGCCAGCGGCAGCATCCGCAGCAGGTAGCGGCGGCCGTACCTGTTGCGCACCATGGGCGTCACGTCGACATACATCCGCAATCCCGGGTTGACGTACCGCCACGGCCCGTTGCGGTTCCGCATTGAGCCCAGCACGGAGAGCCCCATGGGGGTCAGGGGCCTGGTCAGGCCCTGGAGCAAGGTGCCGCACAGGTAGACGCGGGGGTCGGCGTCGGCCCCTGCCTCCGCGCCGAGCGGTTCGGCGGCCGCAGGCTCCGGCAGCGGATACAACGTGGTGATGGGCCGCGACTGGGTCACCCAGATCCTGCCCGCTGCGTCGATCACCCATTCCACATCCTGGGGTGTACCGAACAGCCGCTGGACGGTATCGCCGAGGGCCGTGAGTTCGCTGATCCGGGCGTCGTCCAGGCTCGGCCGCCGCCGGACTGCCGTCCCCTTCGGTGAACGGAGGAGGATGCGTCCCGTGGCCGTATCCACGACGAAATGGTCCGGGTTCACGCTGCCGGAGACCACCGCCTGGCCGGGCCCCGCGCTCGCATCGATGACCGTTTCAGTCCGGGTGCCCGTCACGGGATTGGCGGTGAAGAGCACGCCGGCGCTGGTGGCGGTGATGAGGTCCTGGACGACGACGGCGAGCCCCACCTCACGGTGGCTGATCCCGTTGGCGGCGCGGTAGGCCACGGCCCGTTCGGTCCAGAGTGAGGCCCAGCAGCGCCGGACCGACTCGACCACGGCGTCGGCTCCGGAGATGTTCAGGAAGGAATCCTGCTGGCCGGCGAAGCTGGCGAAGGGCAGGTCCTCGGCGGTGGCGGAGGACCTGACCCCCACTGTGGCCCGGCTGCCGAGCGCGGCATACGCGCCGCGAAGGGCGGCATCGACGTCGGCGGGAATCGGCGCGGTCACGATCATTTCCCGCGCCTGCCGGGCCAGTTCGCCCAGGTCCGGTCCGGGCCGGGCCAACCCGGGGCGGCCTGGCTGGCCGGGGCGGGAGCCGCCGTCGCCTGGTTCGCCGTCGCCTGGTTCGCCGTTGTCTGTTTCGTCGTCGTTCGAAGGGCCGGGCCGCGCGGCGTCCAGCCGGGCCGCCAGCGCGTCCAGTTCGGCCGGGGCCGCCTTTCGGTAGGCAACCGTGGTGAGGCAGAATCCACGGGGTACGCGGAATCCGGCGGCCGTGAGCTTGCCGAGGTTCAGGGCCTTTCCGCCCACGAGCGGCAGGGGAGCGGAACCCAGCGCGCTGAGATCCATGACGAGACTTTCCGGCGCCCTGCCATCTGCAGAACCCATTTCCCTGCTCCCACGTCCTGTCCGCGTCTTCAATCCACGTGTTCACGCCACGTATTCAAGCCGCGGGCGGCCTCCGGGTCCTGAGTCCGGCGGCGCGGCGGCACCTCCGCCAAGCGAGCCTGCCGGCCTACTGGCCGGCGTCGGCCTCGCCGGTGTCTTCCCACATAAGATCCAGGTTGCGGAAGACCGGAGGGCCGTCGCACAGGGCGGCCATCTGCGCGGCGAATTCGGAGGTCTCGGGCCGGTTGGAGTTCTCCATGGCCGACTCGTAGGAGTCGAATTCCACGATCGTGAGGTACGTTCCGGGGCGGTCGCGGTCTGCGGTGGCCATGATGCGGCGGAAGGTCGGGGCAGTGGTTCCCTCCGTCCTGGAGGGCCGGCCGAGTTGCTCGATCTCCTCAATGCGGGAGGTCTGAAATTCGATGATCTGCACGAACCTGGCCATGACGGCTCCCTTGACGGCGGCGGATGCTGATGCGCTTCACGCTAGACCCTCGTCCTTGCCCGTGCAAGGGCGGGAGCTAGCAGTACAGCTAGGCCGGCGCGGGCGGCCGCGCGGGTGCAAGCGCGGCCGCCGTCGAGATCCCGGCTAGGGGGTCAGGAGGACCTTGATGGCGCGCCGTTCGTCCATCGCGCGGTAGGCCTCGGGTGCCTCCTCAAGCGGCATGACCGAGTCGAACACGCGGCCCGGATTGATGGTGCCGTTCAGCACGTCCGCCAGCAGTTCCGGGATGTACGTCCTGGCCGGGGCCATGCCGCCGCCGATCGAGATGTTGGTATCGAACAGGAAGCGCAGCGGGGCTTCGGCGCCGCCGGTGGGGACGCCGACAAAGCCGAGGGCGCCGCCCGGGCGGACGCTGTGCAGGGCCTGTTCCATGGATTCCTTGGTCCCCACGCACTCCAGCACGGAGTCGGCCAGCACGCCGCCGAGCAGTTCGCGGACCTTGGCGACGCCCTCGTCCCCGCGTTCGGCGACGATGTCCGTGGCCCCGAATTCGCGGGCGATCGCCTGGCGGTCGGCGTGCCGTGACATGGCGATGATCCGCTCCGCGCCGAGGCGCTTGGCGGCCAGGACGCCGCAGAGCCCGACGGCACCGTCGCCGACCACCACGACCGTCCGGCCGGGACCGGCCTTGGCCGCGAGGGCTGCGTGGTGGCCGGTGGCCATGACGTCTGAGAGCGTGAGCAGGCTGGCGCGGAGGGCGTCGTCCGGGTCGGTGACGCCCGGGACCTTGACCAGCGTGGACTCGGCGAGCGGTACGCGCACGGCCTGGCCCTGGCCGCCGTCGATCCCGTGGCCGGTGTCATCCTTGCCGCCCCAGCCGGCGAGGTGGTCGCAGGCCACCGTGACGCCGTCGAGGCACTGCGGGCACGCGCCGCAGCTGACCACGAACGGGGCGATCACGTAGTCGCCCACGGCGAGGTCTTTGATGTCGTCGCCGATGCTTTCGACCGTTCCGATGAACTCGTGCCCGATCGCGGACGGCTTGTGGGTGGGCTTGACCCCGCGGTACGGCCAGAGGTCCGAGCCGCAGACGCAGGAGGCGGTGACCTTCACGATGACGTCGGTGGGCAGCTGGAGGGTGGGGTAGTCGCGGTCTTCGACTCGGATGTCGCCGGGACCGTGGATGATGGTGGCGCGCATGGGTGCTCCTCGCATTGTGGTGGATGGGCTGGGAACGAGTTTAGTCCCGTGGCATGCCGGCCACGCAGGCGAGGACAAGCAACGCGGGGTCAGGTACGGCCCATCAAGCCGCCCGGCATGGGCTGTATCTGACCCCGCGTTGCTTTAGAGGGCTTCGAGCACGCTGACGTAGTTGGCGATGCCCACGCCGCCCATGTTCTGCACCGCGGCCCGGCGCGGGTTGGCCAGCTGCATGTCGCCGGCGGTCCCGGTGAGCTGCATCGCGGCGATGACGTGCTGGGAGACGCCGGTGGCGCCGACGGGGTGGCCCTTGGCCTTGAGCCCGCCCGAGACGTTGACCGGCAGCTTGCCGTCCTTGAAGACCCAGCCTTCTTCCAGCGCCCGGGCGCCCTGGCCGCGTTCGGTCAGCCCCATGGCCTCGTACATGAGCAGTTCGGCAATGGTGAAGCAGTCGTGGACTTCCGCGAAGTCGAGCTCCTCCAGCCCGACGCCGGCCATCCCCAGGGCCCGCTGCCAGGAGGCGCGTGTGGCGGCGAATTCGGTGGGGTCCCGGCGCTCGGCGGGGAAGAAATCGTTCGCCTGGCCGAAGCCGGCGAGCCGCACCGGGGCGGTTGCCCCGCCGGTAGGGGCGACGGAGAGGACGACGGCGGCGGCGCCGTCGGAGACGGGGGAGCAGTCGGTGCGGCGCAGCGGGTCGGCCACCATCGGGTTCTTGTCCGAGACGGTGCGGCAGAACTCCTCGCCGAGGTCCTTGCGGAGCTGGGCGTAGGGGTTGTCGACGCCGTTGCGGTGGTTCTTCGCCGCGATGGTGCCCAGGACGTCGCCGAGCTTTCCGTTGCCGTCGCCATAGCGCTTGCCGTAGTGCTTCGCGACCTCCGCGAAGAGCCCAGTGAACCCGGTGGTGGAGGCCTTGCCGGCCATGTCGTAGTCCGCGCCGAGCAGGGCCGCGCCCACGACGTCGGCCCCGGCGTGGGTCATCTTTTCGGCGCCGATCACCAGGACGGTCTTCGCGGTGCCGGCAAGCAGGGACTTGGTGCCCTGCTGGAATGCGGCCGAGCCGGAGGCGCAGGCGTTCTCCACCCGAGTGGAGGGTACGTTGGCCAGTTGATCCGAGACCTGCAGTGCGAGGGAGGACGGGAAGGCCAGCGGCATCATGCCGGAGTTGAACTGGCCGAGGTAGATCTCATCGATCTGGCCGGGCTCGATCCCGGCGTTGCCGATCGCCTCGGTGGCGACCTGCACGATCAGGGACTCCAGGGTTTCTTCGCTCAGCTTGCCGAACCGGCTGTGGCCCCAGCCGGTGAGCAGGACGTCCTTGCCGAACTGGTCTTTGAGGCTCATGCCGTCGCTCCTTCAAATTCGAGCGCGACATCGAAGTCGGCTTCGGTTTTTTCGCGGATTTCCTCCACGGTGACGCCGGGCGCGAGGCGCGTGAGCGTGAGCTTCCGCCCGCCGCCTGCTTTGTGTTCATTCTTCACAAGGTCGAAGACGGCGAGGTCGCTGATGATGCGGTCCACGCAGCTGAGCCCGGTGAGCGGCAGCGTGCATTCCTTGACGATCTTGGCGCTGCCGTCCTTGGCGTTGTGCTCGGTCAGGACCACGACGCGCGGGGTGCCGGCCACGAGGTCCATGGCGCCTCCCATGCCCTTGACCATCTTGCCGGGGATGGTCCAGTTGGCGAGGTCGCCGGCACCGGAGACCTGCATGGCACCGAGGATCGCGACCTTCACGTGGCCGCCGCGGATCATGCCGAAGGACGTCGCGGAGTCGAAGATGCTGCCGCCGGGCAGGACCGTGACGGTCTGCTTGCCGGCGTTGATCAGGTCCGCGTCTTCCTCGCCCTCGAAGGGGAATGGGCCCATGCCGAGCAGGCCGTTCTCGCTCTGCAGGACAACGCGGACGCCGTCGGGCAGGTTGTTGGCCACCAGCGTGGGGATGCCGATGCCAAGGTTGACGTAGTCGCCGTCGTTCAGTTCTTCGGCCGCGATTGCGGCCATTTCATCTCGGGTCCAGGCCATGGTGGTTCTCCTTGGAAAGTCAGGGTGCAAAGGGTGGGGCGCCAACGCCGGCGCGCCCGGGGTGGGCGGCGCTCGGGCCGGATTAGACGGTGACGGCGGAGGCGGCCTGCGCCGCCGCCGCTTCCGCTGCGGGCCGCGGGCGGACGGTGCGCTGTTCGATGTCCTTGACGCGGCCGCTGGCCTGGACCAGGCGCTGGACGAACACGCCGGGGGTGATGATGTGGTTCGGGTCCAGCTGGCCGGGCTCGACGATCACTTCGGCCTCGGCGACCGTCACGGCTCCCGCGGTAGCCACCACCGGATTGAAGTTCTGCGCGGTATACCGGTAGATCAGGTTGCCGTCGGTGTCGGCCGTGCGGGCGTGAACCAGGGCGACGTCGGCCTTGATGGCGCGCTCCTGGACATAGGTCTCGCCGTCGAACTCCGCCAGCGGCTTGCCTTCGGCGACGAGGGTGCCCACGCCGGTCTTCGTGTAGAACGCCGGGATGCCGGCGCCGCCGGCGCGCAGCCGCTCAGCAAGGGTGCCCTGCGGGGTGAACTCCACCTCCAGCTGGCCGGCGAGGTACTGCTCGGCGAAGAGCTTGTTTTCCCCAACGTAGGACGCGATGACCTTACGGACCTGGCCGCCTTCGATCAGGACCCCGAGGCCCTTGCCGTCCACGCCCATGTTGTTGGAGACGACAGTCAGGTCCTTCACCCCGGAGTCCCGCACCGCCTCGATCAGGTCAGCGGGGATCCCGCTGAGCCCGAAACCGCCGACGGCGAGCGTCATGCCGTCGCGCAGTACGTCCTGCAAAGCGGCCGCTGCCCCGGATTTCACCTTTGACATTGCATCTCCTCATTGAGCTCGTCTTGCTGTCCACCCCGGCAATCCACTTTGTGGACTCCATGTCTGAAGAAGGAGCCTATGGTGTGTCACAGACCACTGTCAACGTGGAGTCTCGCCGCTAACTGGCGGAATTTACAGTGTGGACGCTACCCTTAGGACTATCCATTATGTGGATACCTGATGGTGAAATTGGGTAAAAGCAGCGTGGGAGAAAGCATCATTCAGTTCCGGGCCGACGTGAGGCAAGCAATGAATACAACCCCCGTCCAGGGCGCCCAGGTGGTCAGCCGGGCAGCCGGCCTGCTGCGCCTGGTCGGCCGGAAGCCGGAGGGCTGCCCCCTGGTGGAGCTCGTGCGCGAATCCGGCCTGACACGGCCCACCGTGCACCGGCTGCTGAGCTCGCTCGCGGCCGAGGGGCTGCTGGACCAGGACCCGGGCAGCGGCAACTGGGTCCTGGGACCGGAGATCCTGCTGCTGGGGTCCGTGGCCTCGGCGCGCTTCCCCCTGGAGGACATCGCGAGGCCGAGCCTGCGCCGCCTGGCCGAAGAGACCGGCGAAAGCGCTTTCTTCTCCATCCGCCGCGGCAACGAGACCGTGTGCCTGCTCCGGGAAGAAGGCAGCTTCCCGGTCCGTTCCTTCGTGCTGCACGAGGGGGTGCGGTTCCCGCTGGGCGTCGCCTCCGCCGGCACCGCCATCATGGCCTTCCTGCCGGCACAAGAGCAGGAAGAACTGCTCGCTAACTGGGCAGCCCATGCCGGCAGCTTTGCGGCCGCGCACACCGCAGCACTGGTCAGGGAGAACCTGGAAGCGACGCGGCAGGCCGGCTATTCGGTCAATCCGGGGCTGGTCCTGGAAGGCAGCTGGGGGATGGGTGCGGCGGTCTTCGACCAGCGGGGGCGCCCCGCCTGGGCGCTGTCCCTGACCGGCATCGAACCGCGCTTCCGGGAGGACCGGCGTCCGCAGCTGGGGCGGCTGCTCCTGGAAGAAGCGCACCGGATCTCCACGCTGCTGACCCGCTCGCCAGGCGCCTGACCCTCGTCACGGGCCCCGGTTCGGCTCGGGCTGCTTCGGACAGTTCAACTTGCCGGGCGACTCTTGCGCAGCCGCCGCTTGTGCCAGAAGCTGGCAGCACAGGCCGCAGCGCGTCGAGCCGAAGGAGCAAAGCCCCGTGAAAGACATCAAGATCTCTTTCGATCACTATGGCAGCCCGGACGTCGTCACCGTTGGCGAGGAGAAACCGCCGGTTCCGGGGGAGAACGAGGTCCAGGTGGGAATCCGCGCCGTCGGCGTCAACCCGGTGGACTGGAAAGTCGTTGCCGGCTACCTGGAGCCGTACCTTGCCCTGGACTTCCCTGCAGTTCCCGGCTGTGAGGCGGCAGGAATCGTGACCGCCGTTGGCCCCGGCGTGACCGGCTATGAGGTGGGTGACGACGTCATCTGGAATGGCATTTCCGGGGCCTACCGTGCCGTGGCCAATTTTCCGGTCGACCAGCTGACGCCAAAGCCCGCGGGCATCGATTTTGAGCAGGCGGCATGCGTCGCGATAGCTGGCGGCACAGCGTATTCGGCGCTGGTTCAGCTTGGCATTGGCATGGGGGACACGGTCCTCATCCACGGCGCAGCGGGCGGGGTCGGCTCGGCGGCGGTCCAGATAGCACGGCACCTCGGCGCCCGGACCATCGGCACCGCTTCAGAGCAGAACCACGACTACTTGCGCGGCCTCGGCGCCGTGCCTGTGGCCTATGGCGAAGGGCTCGTCGAACGCGTCCGCGCACTGGGCACCATCACCGCCGTCGTGGACACCTTTGGCGGGGAGGAGACGACGACGGCGACGGTCCATTTGCTCGGCGGCCACGGCGCCGCGGTGACCACAGTGCCTGGAAAGGAGGCCAACGCCGCCGGAATTGCACCGGTCAGGCTGCTGGACGGACGGGTAGCGGAGGCGGCCCGGCTGTCGGCCGGGGGAAAGCTCCGCTTCAGCATCCAGGAACGGATTCCCCTCACCGATGCGGCCCGGGCACTGGGCATCAGCCGCGCGGGCCATGTCCGGGGCAAACTCGTGCTGATCCCGTGATTGGACCCCCCGCGGGGCGAGCCTGCAGCCCGGCCGGGGGCTCTCGGCTCAGGCTATTTCCACCAGGTGTCGAAAATCGTCACCGGGACTGTGCGCTTGTGGCGGGTCCGCAGGTACATCGCCTCGATCCGTTCGGCAGCGGCATCGGGTACGTCACGGCCCTCGAGGTAGTCATCGATCAGGTCGTAGCCCAGGCCGAGTTCGTCCTCGTCGGTGCGGCCCGGCTTGCCGTCCAGCAGATCCGCCGTCGGAACCTTTTCCCAGATCCGGGCCGGTGCGCCGAGTTCCGCCAGCAGGGCGCGGTTCTGTCGCTTGTTAAGGCCGAACAGCGGCAGGATGTCCGCGCCGCCGTCGCCGAACTTGGTGAAGAACCCCGTGACGGACTCGGCGCCGTGATCCGTGCCGATCACCAGGTAGTTGTGCTCGCCGGCCAGGGCGTACTGGGCAATCATCCGGGTCCGGGCCTTGGTGTTGCCCTTGTGGAAATCGGAGATCTCCGCGCCCACGGTCTTCTCGAACTCGTCCTCGAAGCCATCTACTGCGGCCGAGATGTTGAACGTCCATTCGGTCTTGGCTCGCACGAAGTCCAGGGCCGCCTGCGCGTCGTCCTCGTCATGCTGGACGCCGTAGGGCAGCCGCACGGCCACGAAGTTCGCCTCGGTGCCCTCGGCCTCGAGTTCCTCGACCGCCAGCTGGGCCAGCCGCCCGGCCAGGGAGGAGTCCAGGCCGCCCGAGATGCCCAGGACGAAGCCCTTGGTGTGGGTGGCCGCCAAGTATTCCTTCAGGAACGTCACGCGTTTGCGCACCTCCCCGGCAGGGTCGATCCGGGGCTGCACGCCCATTTCCTCGATGATCTTCGCCTGGAGTTCACGCATGCCTCACAGCCTAGTCAGCGGTGTCAACAACGCTCAACTATTGCGCCCGGGCCGGCGGCTGACGGGCGGATCCGGCGTCGAAATGGCTTCGGTTCCGGACGGCGGCTACGGTTTCGGACCGTTGCGACTTAGATCCCCGGTGCGCCGGTCCGAATTCGGCGCCCCTGTCCGGAACCGCCGCGAAAACCGCACCGCCGGCCGGCGCCTGTCCGGTACTGACTGGGCACCGGCCCGGACGCCGGGCCTATTGAGCCTGCCGCACCGGACCGGTGGAGCCGCGGACCGTGAGATGGGTGGGCATCACGGACCGGCTTCGGGTGCCGCCGCCGGCGAGCGGGTTCAGCTGGGCCAGCAGCATGGACACCGCCACGCGGCCGGCCTGCTCGATCGGGGAGGCCATGGTGGACAGCGGCGGATTGCAGAAGTCGGCGCCAAAGATGTCGTCGCAGCCCACAATGCTCATGTCCTGCGGGACGCGGATGCCACGTTCGCGAAGGCGCTGGAGCATGCCGATGGCGATGAGGTCGTTGAACGCGAGGCAGGCGGTGACCCCGCTGTGGACGGCGGCGTCCGCGGCTGCCGCGCCGGACTGTGTCTTGGGGGCGAACGGACCGAGCCGGCGCACCTCCACGCCGCGTTCCTCGGCAGCCACGGACAACGCGGTCCACCGCCGTTCGCTGGACTGCGACGTCGTCGGGCCGGCCACATAGGCCACCCGGGTGTGCCCCAGCGAGATCAGGTGGTCCAGCGCCTGGCTGGTGCCGGACGGGGTGTCGATCAGGACCGCGGGAACGCCGGGCACGTCACGGTTGATCGCGACCATGGGCATCTTCGCCGCCGCGTTCAGCAGAGCTTCGTCGCTGAGCCGGGATGCGGCAACGATGATGCCGTCGGCGCTCTTGCGCAGCTGCTCCACGGTGCTGGCCTCCACCTCGTCGGATTCTTCCGTGTCCACCAGCAACTGGGTGTACCCGGCCGCCTTGAGCTGGAGCTGGGTTCCCCTGATGAGGTCGAAGTAGAACGGGTTGGTGATATCCGGAACCAGGACTCCCACCGCGCCCGTGCGCCCGGAACTCAGCGCCTTCGCCTGGCTGTTGGGTGTGTAGTGCAGCCGGGCCGCGGCCGCCTCGATCCGCTGCCGTGTCCTGATGTTGACCCGGTCCGGCGTGGAGAGGGCACGGGAAACCGTGGAGGCCGCCACGCCGCAGAGCGCGGCGATGTCATGGATGGTGGCCGGGCGGTCCACCGCTGCTGGTTGCGTCGTCGCCACGGCGCTCCTCTCTGAACGTGGTGGCCGGGCCGAGGTGGCCGGGGCGGGTGGCCGGGCTGTGATTGCCGCCACAGGGCCGGTCAGCAAAGCATGCCACAGATTGTCAGAATTTGGCAACCGGTTGTCATTTGTGTGCGGTGCTGGCTAGACTGGGGCCCACACCGTTTGTGAACTGCGTCACCGCGCCGGAGCCGGAAGCTGCCCGCGGCGGCCGCGAAACCCAGGAGATCCGCGTGAGCAAAACACCACCCGCAGTCTGGTCGCTGTCAGGTTTCGGCGACGAAATAGATCCGGACCCGGCAGTTCAGGCCGCCGTGCTCCTGGCGCTGGGCGCAAGCCACATCGAGGTCCGCAGCGCCTGGGGCACGAACGTCTCCGAGCTGGAGCCCGCGCAGGTTGCCCGGCTCAAGGAAATCCTGGATGAAAAGGGCCTCAAGGTCTCGGCCGTGGCCAGCCCCATCGGGAAGGTGGACGTGAGCCTGCCGGTGGAGCAGGAGCTGGCACGGCTCCGGCAAATCATCTCAGTGGCCAGGGGGCTGGATACACAATACGTCCGCATTTTCTCCTTCTTCCGGGCCGAGGGGCGCAGCGCGGAAGACATCC
Source organism: Arthrobacter sp. 05T410 (assembly GCF_056396505.1). Classification (NCBI taxonomy): domain Bacteria; kingdom Bacillati; phylum Actinomycetota; class Actinomycetes; order Micrococcales; family Micrococcaceae; genus Arthrobacter; species Arthrobacter sp. 05T410. Next base: position 30,010 of record NZ_JBFTLP010000027.1, read on the forward strand.
GCGAGGACGTCCTGGCCCGTATGGGCGCGCTGGCGGCGCTCGCCGCGGAATCCGGCGTCGTGCTCCTGCACGAAAACGAAAAGGGCATCTATGGCGATACCCCGCAGCGCGTGCTGGACATCATGGAATCCGTGAACTCGCCCGCGCTCCGCATCGCGTGGGACAACGCCAACTTCGTCCAGGTGGGCGTCAAGCCCTACACCGAGGGCTACGCCATGCTGCGCCCCTACCTCGAGTACTTCCAGGTCAAGGACGCGCTCGCCACCACCGGGGAAGTAGTCCCCTCCGGTGAGGGCGACGGCGAACTCGACGCCACCATCGCCGCCCTCAAGGCGGACGGTTACGCCGGCTTCGCCTCGCTGGAACCCCACCTGGCCAGCGCCCACGAACTCGGCGGCTTCTCGGGCCCGGCGGCCTTCGGCACCGCGGCCCGCGCCTTTGCCGCGCTGGCCGCGAAAAACCAGATCGAACTCGTGTAATCGGCCTTCTTTAGCAGGCATGCACCACCACTAGGGAAAGAGGGAACTCCGGATGCCAAAGGCGGCAATCATCGGCTGCGGCGACGTGTCGGTCGTTCACTTTGAAGCACTTGCAGGGATGGACGACGCCGAATTGGTGGCCGTCTGTGACCCGGATCCGGCACGCCGGGCGGCGGCGCAGGAGGCCCACGGCGTCCCCGGCTTCGAGGACTACCGCGACATGCTGGAGGTGGCAGCTCCCGACGTCGTGCACATCACCACCCCGCATCACGAACACGCGGCGATAGCGATCGAATGCCTGCGCCGCGGGGTCCACGTGGTGCTGGAAAAGCCCCTGGCGCACACCCTGGCCGAGGGCGAAAGGCTGCTGGCCGCGGCTGCCGACAGCACGGCCAAAATTGCCCTGTGCTTCCAGAACCGCTACAACGCCCCGGTGCAGGAAATGCGCCGGCTGCTGGACTCCGGCGAGCTGGGCCAGGTGCGGGGGGCCTCGGCCACGGTCATGTGGCACCGCAATGCCGATTACTACCTCAGCCGGCCCTGGCGCGGAAGCTGGGCCGAGGGCGGCGGCGGGCTGATGATGAACCAGGCCATCCACACCGTTGACCTGCTGCAGTGGCTGGTGGGCGACGTCGTCGCGCTCGCCGGCAGCGCCTCGACCCATGTGCTGGCAGAAACCATCGAGGTGGAGGACACGGCGGAGTTCGCAGCGCTGCACAGCAGCGGGGCGCGCTCCGTCTTCTACGCCACCCTGGCTAACACCGTCAACGCACCGGTCACGCTGGACATCAGCACCGAGAGGGCTGCATTGAGCCTGCGCGGGGACCTGACAGTCACTTACGACGACGGGCGCAGCGAGGTGGTGCGTGAACGCGCCAAGGGATCCGGCGGCCGGTCCTACTGGGGCGTTTCGCATGCCCTGCTGATCGCAGATTTCTATGCCGGACTGGCGCAACCGGGCCCGTTCTGGATTGACGCCGCCGAAGGGGCGAAGTCGCTGCGGATCGTGAAGGAACTCTACCGCCAGTCCTACCCCGGCTCTGAGGAAAAAGTGTCCTGACCGAAGCCGCCGCCGCGACCCATGCGGACTTCCGTTGCGCTGCTTGTGCACTCCGCTGCGAACGTCGTGCTTGCCCAGTACGTGCGCCCCTCAGGCGCGCCGCGCTGCGTCTCCGTCCGGTGCCGTCGTAGTGCTTGGCCACGCCCGAATTCGCAATAATTCAAAAAATAATGACAACCGGTTGCCAGATGTGGCAACCCAACGTACGCTGAACCCACAAGCGGCGGTGTGGCCCAAGCCACATTGCCGCCATCAACGTCCGTGCAGCGGACCTCGAGAAGCGATCCAAAGGAGCCAACAATGAAGTTCGGTCCCAAGGCAGCAGCTGCTGCCCTCATCCTCAGCGCATCCCTCGCGCTCACCGCCTGTGGCGGCGGCGCCGCAGCAGGCGGCGCAGGCACCACAGCCACGTCCCTGACGCTCGGCACCATCCAGGACGTCCGGTCCTGGGATCCGGCCCAGGCCCATGTGGGCCATATCCTCCAGCCGTACCAGGCCGTCTACGACACCCTGATCCTGCGCGAGCCGGACGGAAAGCTCAGCCCCATGCTGGCGACGGCCTGGAAGTACAACGCAGCAAACACCAAACTGACGGTGGACCTGCGCTCGGACGTCACCTTCAGCGACGGAGCAAAGTTCGACGCCGAGGCTGCCAAGGCCAACATGGACCACTTCAAGACGGCCAATGGTCCGCAGATGGCCCAGCTCAATGCCGTCAAGGACGTGGCCGTTGTGGACGCCGATACCATCGACATCAACCTCAGCACCCCGGACCCGGCCCTCGAGTACTTCCTCAGCCAGGCGGCCGGCCTGATGGGCAGCCCCAAGGCGCTCGGCACCGAGGGCATCAAGACCGAGCCGGTGGGCTCCGGGCCCTACGTGATGGACAAGGCCGCGTCGGTCAAGGACTCCCAGACCGTGTTCACCGCCCGGAAGGACTACTGGAACAAGGATCTGCAGAAGTACTCCAAGCTGACCTTCAAGATCCTGACCGACCCGACCGCCCGCACCAACGCCCTGGTCTCCGGCCAGGTGGACGCCACACTCCTGGACCCCAAGAACGGCAAGCAGGCCGAAGGCGCCAAGATGAAGCTGGCCGCCAACGAGGTGGACTGGCAGGGGCTGCTCCTCCTGGACCGTGACGGTGCCAAGAACCCCGCACTGCAGAACGTCAAGGTCCGCCAGGCCATCAACTACGCCTTTGACCGCAAGACCATCCTCGACCAGGTCCTGTTGGGCCAGGGCACCCCGACGTCCCAGCCGTTCGGCAAGGCCAGCGGCGCCTGGACCGAAGAACTGGAGAACTACTACAGCTACGATCCGGCCAAGGCCAAGCAGCTCCTCAAGGAAGCCGGCTATGAAAACGGCGTGACCCTGGAAGTCCCCAGCATCCCCGACTTCCAGACTCAGATTTCCGTGGTCCAGCAGCAGCTGGCAGACGTCGGTATCACCCTGAAGATTGGCGCCGCGCTCACCAACACCTTCACCTCCGATGTGGCTGGACAGAAGTACACCACCATGTACTTCTCCCTCTTCCAAGGCCAGCCGACAGTTGCCATCAACCAGATCATCTCCACCAAGGCGCTCTACAACCCGTTCAAGAACGCGTCGCCGGAGCTCGACGCCAAGATTGACGCCGTGCGCAACGGCGGGGCTGACGCGGGCAAGCTGGCCCAGGAAGTGAACAAGTACGTGGTGGAGCAGGCCTGGTTCGCGCCGCTGTTCCGCGTCAACCAGATGTACTACCACAACGCCAAGGTCGACGTCACACCCCAGATCCAGCAGGCCGTTCCGTCCATTTACAACTACTCACCCGCCAAGTAGGACACCATGATCAGGTTCATTGCGAAACGACTGGGCAGCGGGCTGGTGGTGCTGCTTGTTGTCTCGGCGCTCACCTTCTTCCTGCTCTATATGTCCAGCGGGAGCATCGCCAGGAACATCCTGGGCGATCAGGCCACCGCTGAGCAGGTGGCGATGAAAGAACACGAGCTGGGGCTGGACCAGCCCCTGCTGACCCGCTACTTTGCCTGGGTGGCCGATGCCCTCAGCGGAAACCTGGGTGCCTCCTGGTTCTCCTCGGAACCGGTGGCCAACTCCCTGGCCAGCCGGATTCCGGTGACCATGACCATGGTTTTCGCCGCAATGATCCTGATCGCAATTTGTGCCGCACTCATCGGTGTCATCGCCGCGGTCAAGCGCGGCTGGGTGGACAGGGTGGTCCAGGTTGGCGCCATCATCGGCGACTCCGTTCCGGGGTTCGTGATCGGCGTCGTCCTGGTCACCATCCTGGCCATCCAGTTGGGCCTGTTCCCGGCCACCAGCACCATTTCCCCGGATTCCGGGGCCGACGCGTGGGTCTATTCCATGTCGCTTCCGGTGATAGCCCTGCTGATCAACGGCGTCACCGGGGGCGCGCAGCAGATCCGCAGCGCCGTCATCAAACAACTCGAGCGGGACTATGTCCGCACCCTGCGCAGTCGCGGGATCGGCGAGCGGGAAATCCTGTTCAAGCACGTCCTGCGCAGCGCCGCGCCGGCCGGCCTGACGGTGCTGAGCCTGCAGCTGATCGGCATGCTGGGCGGCGTGGTGATCATCGAGCAGATCTTCGCCCTTCCCGGCATGGGTCCGATGGCGGTCGCCGCCACAGGCCAGTCGGATCTTCCGGTGGTGATGGGCGTCGTGATGTACACGGTGGTCGTCGTCATTGTGGTGAACCTGCTGGTGGACATCCTCAATGGCTGGCTCAACCCGAAAGTACGTGTGTCATGAACAATTCTTCCGAAGAAGCCGCCGCAACCGCGGCATCCGCCGCCATTCCGATTCACCCCGGCCAGAGCGGCACCGTGGTCCGGTCCACCGTCATCCGGCGCCTGTTCAGGAACCCGCTGGGCATCGTTGCCATGACCATCCTGCTGGCGATCTCGCTCCTGGCGGTACTCGCCCCGGTCCTGGCGCCCTTCGAGCAGAACTACGCCAACATCGCCAAGACCCTCGCCGCCCCGGACTCCGTAAACATCCTCGGAACGGACAGCGCCGGGCGCGATGTCTGGAGCCGGCTCCTGTACGGCGCGCAGCTGACGCTGCTTTCCGCCCTGCTCTGCGCGGGCGTGGCCATTGCCATCGGCCTGCCGTCCGGCCTGGTCGCCGGGTACTACGCCGGCAAATTCGAGGCAGTCTCCAACTGGGTGGTCGGCATCCTCATGAGCCTCCCCGGGCTGATCGTGCTGCTGACCATCCGGGCGGCCTTCGGCCCTTCGGTCTGGATGTCCATGATCGCCTTCGGCATCCTGATCAGCCCGTCCTACTTCCGGCTGACCCGCACGGCCGTCCAGTCGGTGCGCAACGAGCTCTATGTCGACGCCGCACGGGTCTCCGGGCTGTCCGACCTCAGCATCATCGCCCGCCACATCTTCTCCGTGGTCCGCGCCCCCATCATCATCCAGACCGCGGCGATCGCCGGCGTGGCCATCGCCATTCAGTCCGGTCTGGAATTCCTCGGCCTGGGCGACCCCACCAAGGCCACCTGGGGCGTGATGCTCTCGGAGGGCTTCAAGAACGTCTACCTCACTCCCACGCTGCTCTTCTGGCCGGCACTGGCCATGGCGCTGACCATCGGCGGCCTGGTCCTGCTGGGCAACGCCATCCGCGATGCCCTTGAAGACGGCGAAAAGATCACGCATCGCAAGAAGCCAAGGGGAAACGGCATCAGCAAACGCACGACGGCGGCGCCCGCCGCCGCGCGCCCGTCGCGGAAGTCAGTGGCCGCCGTCGACCCCGGAACCGAACACCACCTGGTCAAGGTGACCAATCTCGGCGTCGGCTATCCGCAGGCAGACGGCTCCATCAAGAAGGTCGTCGACGACGTCTCCTTCCACGTGGACCGCGGCGAGATCCTGGGCATCGTGGGCGAATCCGGTTCGGGCAAGTCCCAGACCGCCTTCTCCATCCTGGGGCTGCTGCCGGACAATGCCCGCATCGTGGCCGGCTCCATCCAGTTCGATGGCAACTACACCGTTGCCCCGGGCGAGGAACGCGTCAGCCAGGAGCGCCTGTCCAAACTGCGCGGCAGGCGGATTTCCTACATCCCGCAGGAGCCCATGAGCAACCTGGACCCGGCCTTCACCATCGGCTACCAGCTCGTGACGCCCATGGTCCGCGTCCTCGGCATCTCCAAGGCCGAGGCCAGGAGGCGGGCATTGAAGCTGCTCACCGACGTCGGAATCGCCAACCCGGAACGGACCTTCAACGCCTACCCGCACGAAGTCTCCGGCGGCATGGCCCAGCGCGTCCTGATCGCCGGCGCCATCAGCTGCGAACCGGACCTGGTTATTGCCGATGAGCCCACCACGGCCCTGGATGTCACGGTGCAGGCGGACGTGCTGGACCTGCTGCGCGAGCTCCAGCAGCGCCTGAACATCGGCGTCATCCTGGTGACCCACAACTTCGGGGTGGTGGCGGACCTCTGCGACCGTGTGGCTGTCATGCAGAACGGCCGGCTCGTGGAGGAAGGATCCGTCCGCGACATCCTGCGCAATCCGCAGGAGCCTTACACGCAAACGCTCCTGGCATCGATGCTTGAGGGCAAGGAACCCATGTCCATGCTCGTTTCCACCGGCCAGAAGGAGCCAGTCGCATGAGCCCCACCGACAGCGCTCCGCTGCTCGCGGTAGACCAACTGATCGTCGAGTACCCCAGCAAGAAGTTCCGGGCCAAGCCCTTTCGCGCCCTGACGGACATCAACATCACCATCGGCCGCGGCGAAACCCTCGGCCTGGTGGGGGAGTCCGGTTCCGGCAAGACCACCCTGGGCCGCGCCATCCTGGGGCTGGCCCCGGTGACCGGCGGGAAGATCAGCTTCGACGGCAAGGACATCAGCCGCGCCACCCGCAAGGACCGGCGGGTCCTGAGCCGTGACCTGCAGGTGGTGTTCCAGGATCCCTACACCTCGCTGAACCCCGCCCTGGAGATCGGCGACATCCTCGCCGAACCACTGGGTGTGCAGGGCATGGACGCCGCGGCGGCCAAAAAGCGTGTGAGGGAACTGCTGGACCAGGTGGGTCTGCCCGCCGACGCCATCAACCGGCTGCCGCGCGAATTCAGCGGCGGACAGCGCCAGCGCGTGGCGATCGCCCGCGCCCTGGCCCTCTCGCCGAAGCTGATCGTCTGCGATGAGCCGGTCAGTGCCCTGGACCTCTCCACCCAGGCCCGGGTGCTGGACCTGTTCCTGCAGATCCAGAAGGACACCGGTGTGTCCTACCTCTTCGTCTCCCACGACCTCGACGTCGTCCGGCACATCAGCCACCGCGTCGCCGTGATGTACCACGGGGAGATCGTCGAACAAGGCCCGGCCGGCGTCGTCACCACCGACCCCGACCACCCCTACACCCAGCGGCTGCTGCTCGCCTCCCCGGTCCCGGACCCGGACCGGCAGGAACAGCGCCGCGCGGACCGGCACCGCCTGCTCGAGACGCAGCGCATGCAGCACGAACAAGCGGGCGCCCTCGCCTGAGGCCACCCGCGCCGTCAGACAGAACGGCCGGCGCCCTGGCGGCAGCACCTAACCGGCAACGAGGGCCCTTGCGGGTCCGTAACACCACGGAGGAATACAGTGGCCAAAATTGGCGTACAAGCGATGATGCTGAAAGACAGCTTCGCCGAAGTGGGGGCGTTCGAGACGCTCCGCAAGGTGAGCGCGATCGGATACAACGCCGTCGAGATCTCCCAGATCCCGATGACCCCCGAGAACGTCGCCGAGCTGGGCCGCGCCCGGAGCGAACTGGGCATGGACATCGCGGCACTGTCTGTCGCGATGGAGACCCCCAAAGGCCGTCCCGGGGACTCCCTGGCGGAGCACTTCGACAAGATCGTGGCGGACGCCAAACGCCTGGACTCCAGCCTCCTGCGGATCGGCATGCTGCCGTTCCCGGCCATGAAGTCAATCGCGGCAGTCGTTGATTTCGCCAAGCAGGCCAACGAGTACGCGCAGCGCCTGCAGGAACAGGGCCTGGGCCTGTATTACCACAACCACCACATCGAGTTCGCGAAGTTCGACGGCAAATTCATGCTGGACATCATTGCCGAGAACTCCCCGGCCATGGGCATGGAAATCGATGTGCACTGGGTGCAGCGCGGCGGCCTGGACCCGGTCCGGACGCTGCAGAAGTACGCCGGCCGCACGGCCATGGTCCACCTGAAGGACTACCGGATCGGAGAACTGCCGGAGTCCTCGTTCGGGCTCCTGGATTCCGGGGACATCATGGGCTTCATGACCGAGTTCAAGAATGTGGTCCAGTTCGCTGAAGTGGGCGAAGGCAACCTGGACTTCGCATCCATTGTTCCGGCCGCCCAGGCCGCCGGCGCCCGGTACCTGCTCGTGGAGCAGGACGAACTCTACGGGCGCACCGTCTGGGACGCGCTGCAGACCTCCCACGACAACCTGGTGGCGCTCGGCCACTCCGACCTTTTCTAGCCCACCCCCACTGACTACGGAGAACCACCACATGAGCAAGCAAGTACGCCTGGGCATCATCGGCCTGGGCCAGCAGGGCGGCGCCTACGCCCAGTTCATCACCGACGGCCTGGTCCCGAACATGGTGATCGGCGCCATCTGCGACACCGACCCCGCGAAAAAGGAACTGGCGGCCGCCAGATACCCCGACGCGCCCTTCTACGACGACTACATCACGATGCTGGAAAGCGGCGACGTCGATGCGGTCGTGACGTGCGTGCCGCACTTCCTGCACCCGGAAATGGGGATCGAGACCCTCAAGCGCAACATCCACGCCCTCGTGGAGAAGCCAGCCGGCGTCTACACCAAGCAGGTCAGGGAGCTCAACGAATTTGCCGCGGGCAAGCCCGAGCTGTCCTTCGCCATCATGTTCAACCAGCGCAATAACCCGCTGTACCAGAAGCTGAAAGAGATCGTCGACGGCGGCGAGATCGGCGGCATCCGCCGCACCAACTGGATCATCACCAACTGGTGGCGACCGCAGGGCTATTACAATTCCAGCGAATGGCGCGCCACGTGGGGCGGCGAGGGCGGCGGCGTTCTGGTCAACCAGGCCCCGCACCAGCTGGACCTGTGGCAGTGGATCTGCGGCGTGCCGAAGTCCGTCTACGCCAAGGTGGCCTACGGCTTCCGCCGCGACATCGCCGTGGAGGACGAAGTCACTGCCGTGGTGGACTACGGCAACGGCGCCACGGGCGTCTTCGTCACCGCGACGCACGACCTCGTGGGAACCGACCGCTTCGAGATCCTGGGCGACCAGGGCAAGATCGTGGTGGAGAACAGCAAAACCGCCACTGTGACCCGCCTGAAGAAGCCCGAGCGTGAACTCAGCGACGGCATGGGCATGGACGATGTCCGCAAACTTTTCATGGGCGAGCTGAATCCCGGCGAGTACTACACCACCGAGGTCATCGAGTTCGAGTCCGCCTGGGGCGCGCAGCACTCCGGCGTCCTGGCGAACTTCGCCGCCAGCATCCTGGACGGCACGCCGCTGCTGGCCCCGGGATCGGACGGCATCAAGGGTGTCCGGCTGGCCAACGCCATCCATCTCTCGAGCTGGACCGGCACGGAAGTGGCGCTGGACTTCGACGAGGACGAGTTCCTCGCCGAGCTGAACAAGCGCATCGCGGACGAGGGCAAGTTCGCCGAGCGCTCCTAGCCCGCCCCGCCCCGCCGCAGCAGGGGCCGTTTTGAGCACTCAAAACGGCCTCCGCTGGGGGCTGGTTGGGTTGTTTCCTCGTTAGGATGGGGCGGTGACTGAACCCAAGACGCCGGACGCTGCCGCAACAACAGACCCGGCCAAGAAGCACTCGCGGTCCGGAAAGTCCCACGCCACCATCTACGACATTGCCAAGGTTGCCGGCGTCAATCCTTCCACCGTCTCACGGGCGCTGAGCAAGCCCGGCCGGGTCAGCGCCAAGACGCAGAAACTCATCGAGGACGCGGCCGCCGAGCTGAACTACCAGGTCAATCCGTTCGCCCGCGCGCTGCCCACCGGCCGCACCAACACCTTCGGCCTGATCGTCGCGGACATCACCAACCCCACCTTTTTCGACATCATCCGCGGGGCGGAAACGACCGCCACGCTGCGGGACTACACCCTGGTGCTGGCCGAGTCGGCCGAGTCCGGCGTCACCGAACTGACGGCAGCACGCCGGATGATGGCCACCGTGGACGGCCTCATCCTGGCCAGCCCCCGCATGGACGACGACGACATCCGCGCCATCGCCCGGGACAAGCCGGTGGTGGTCATCAACCGCGAGGTCGACGGCGTGCCGTGCGTGGTTCCCGACGTCAACAAGGGCATCAGCGAGGCAGTCCGCAGCCTGGCCGCCAACGGGCACCACAAGGTTGCCTTTGTTGCCGGGCCGCCGCAGTCCTGGATGTCCGCGCGCCGCTGGGAAGGCGTGCAGGCGGCCTGCGAGTGGTCCCGGCTCGAAGCCGTGCGGCTGGAATCCACCAAACCCACGGTCGACGGCGGCCGCCAGGTGGCGCGCGACGTCCGGGCAAGCGGCGCCACGGCGGTGCTGACCTACAACGACCTCCTGGCCATCGGGCTCATGCAGGAACTCCAGGCCGCCGGCATGGTGGTCCCGGACCAGATCAGCATCGTGGGTTTCGACGACATCTTCGGCGCGGATTTCACCACGCCACCGCTCACCACCGTGCGCTCGCCGCTGGGGGAGTGCGGCGCCGGTGCCGCGACCCTGCTCCTTGATCTGCTGCACGGTGCGGGGGAACCGGCCGCCACGCTGCGCGTCGAGACGGAGCTGGTGCTGCGCGGCTCGAGCGGGCGGCTGCTGCCCGCGGGCTAGCCACACCTGTGAGGCCATCCGCAACTTGATGGCAATTATTGGCAACCGGTTGACAAATGCCGGAGGCAAGCCGGACCATTGATCTATGTCACAGTCGATTGCCGCCAACCCAGACCGGCTTCTGCCCGCGGATCCCGGAACGCGCAGCATTGCGCGCGACCTCCTCCAGCGCGTCCAGGACCTCCCCATCATTTCCCCGCACGGGCACGTTGACGCCGCCGTCATCGAGCACAACAGCCCCTTCCCGGACCCGGCAGCGCTGCTGGTCAGCCCGGACCACTACGTCACCCGGCTGATCCACGCCAGCGGCGTCCCGCTGGACCGGCTCCGGGGCTCGGCCGCGGCGGAACCGGACTCCCGCACGGTCTGGCGCGAGTTCTGCAAGGCCTGGCCGCTCTTCGAAGGCACGGCCTCCGGCTACTGGCTCCGCACCCAGTTCAGCAGCGTCTTCGGCCTCCGGCAGGAGATCAGCGCCGAAACCGCCGACGCCAGCTACGACGCGATCTCCGCCAAGCTGCTGGAGCCCGGCTTCCGTCCCCGCCAGCTCTTCAAGGACTTCAACATCGAGGTGCTGGCCACCACCGACGACCCCCTGGACAGCCTCGCCAGCCACGCGGCGATCGCCGAGGACCCCACCTTCCACGGCCGCGTCCTGCCCACCTTCCGCCCCGATGCCTACCTCAACATCGCGCACCCCACGTGGAGTGCGAATGTTGACCGGCTTATTGCGGCAGCGGGCGACGGCGCCGCCGGCTATGCCGGCTACATCACCGCCCTGGAAAACCGGCGCCGCTACTTCGTGGACCACGGCGCAGTCTCGGCCGACCACGGCGTCCGGACCCCGGCAACGCTCAAGCTCGACGCCGGCGACGCGGCCAGGCTGTTCGACCGCGCCCGCTCGGGCCAGGCCACGGCGGCCGACCGCGACGACTTCGAGGCCCACATGATGTACCAGATGGCACGGATGTCGGTGGAGGACGGCCTGGTCATGACCATCCACCCGGGGTCCTACCGCAACCACCACGAACCCACCTTCAACGCCTTCGGCGCCGACACCGGCCACGACATCCCGTTCGCCGTCAACTACACCGAGGCGATCCGTCCGCTGCTGCAGGACTTCGGCACCGCCAAGGACTTCCACCTGGTGCTCTTCACCCTCGATGAGACCGTGTTCTCCCGCGAACTCGCGCCGCTGGCGGGTTTCTACCCGTCGGTCTACCTCGGTGCGCCATGGTGGTTCCTGGACGCGCCCGACGCCATGCTGCGCTTCCGCTCGGCCGTGACCGAAACCGCAGGATTCTCCCGCTCGTCCGGCTTCATCGACGACACCCGCGCCTTCTGCTCCATCCCCGCGCGCCACGATGCCTCCCGCCGGATCGAGGCCTCCTTCCTGGCCAGGCTGGTCGCGGAGCACCGCGTCAGCGAGGACCGCGCCCATGAACTGATCGTCGACGTCGTGGACGGCTCACCCCGACGGGTGTTCAAACTGTGAGCGCCGAACTGACATCCGCACAGGAATCCGAGGTCGAGGCCGCCGTGGAACTTCCCCAACTGAGCCGGCGCCTGCACCCCGGTGCGACGGCGCCTGTGCGGATCGTCCATCTGGGGCTGGGCGCCTTCCACCGCTCGCACCAGGGCTGGTACACCCACCAGGCGTCCGACGCAGCGGACTGGGGCATTGCGGCCTTTACCGGACGCCGCCCCGACGCCGCCCTGGCGCTGGCCGAACAGGACGGGCTCTACACGATCGTGAACCGGGCCGACGGCGGCGACACCTTCACCGTTGTCAGCAGCATCGTCGAAGCCGTGGACGGGGCGGATGTCCAGCGCCTGGCGGAGCTGGTTGCCGCGCCGGCCACCGCGGTGATCACCCTGACCATCACCGAGGCGGCCTACCGGCTCCGCGCCGACGGGCAGCTTGACCGCTCCGCGCCCGACGTCGCCGCCGACCTTGCGCTGCTGGCGTCCGGCAGCGCCAACCCGGCGACGCCGCTGGGCCGGCTGGTGCTGGCCCTCGCCGCCCGCCGGGCTGCCGGGGCGGGACCGCTCGCCGTCGTCTGCTGCGACAACCTTTCCAACAACGGCACCGTCGCGCACAATGCCGTGGCAGGCATGGCCGGGGCGTGGGACGCGGGCCTGGCCGGATGGATCGACGCCAACGTCAGCTTCGTCAGCACCTCGGTTGACCGCATCACTCCCCGCACCACGGCCGCGGACATCGCCGCCGTCCAGGCCGCGTGCGGCTACCGCGACAATTCGCCCGTGGTGGCCGAGCCCTTCTCCAACTGGGTGCTCAGCGGGGAGTTCCCCGCCGGGCGGCCGCGCTGGGAAGACGCCGGAGCCGTGTTCGTCGCCGAGATTGAGCCGTACGAGAACCGCAAACTCTGGCTCCTGAACGGCGCGCACTCCCTGCTGGCCTACGCCGGCCTGCTGCGCGGCCACACCACCGTGGCCGAGGCCCTGGCAGACCCGCTGTGCCTGCGGGCCATTGAAAGCTTTTGGGACGAGGCGGAGGCAAATCTGTCCGGGCCGGCGGGACATGCCGCCGAGCTGCAGATCCCGGCCTACCGCGCCGCCCTGCTGGAGCGATTCGGCAACGCCCGGATTGCCCACCACCTCGCACAGATCGCCATGGACGGCAGCACGAAGCTGCGGATGCGCGCCGTTCCGGTGCTGCGGGCCGAGCGTGCCGCGGGCAGGCCCGGCGCGGCGGCCGCGCTCATGATTGCCGCCTGGATGGACTACAGCGCCGCCTCGGCCGCGCTCCAGGATCCGCTCGCCGAGGAGGCAGCCGCAGCCAATCGGCTCGCGGGCGCCGAGCGGACCCGTGCACTGTTGGCCCTGGTGGATCCGGCCCTGGCCGGTGACCGTTCCGTCGTGGACCTCATTGAAAGCTTGCGCGGAACGTTCGGGGAGCAGGCTGTCTCCCCGTAACGCCCTGCGGGCAAGCACTGCTGCCCGGCTCCCGGATCATCGGGAGCCGGGCAGCAGTGTTTCAATGAACAGCGGAGTTTCAATGAACTTTCAACAAAATGATGGCAACCGCTTGCCATTTGATTGCCAAGTGATTAGGATTACAGCAAGAGCACAAACCGGCCCCGCGGCCGGACCCTAAAAACCCTCCCCGGCACTGCCCGCAAAGACGCGATAGGACCTCCCAATGCTCAAGCCCCAGGCCAGCGAAACCCGCGAGATCGTCAACCTCGACGGCCTGTACCGCTTCAAGGTCGACCATGACCGCTCCGGCCACCGGGACGAATGGTTCAAGGCGCCCCTGGAAACCGGACTGGAAATGGGCGTCCCGGCCAGCTACAACGACGTCTTCCCCGACAAGGCCATCCGGGACCACGTGGGCTACGTCTGGTACCAGCGCGACGTGCGCGTCCCGCGCGGCTGGGCAGGGGAGCGCATCCAGGTCCGCCTCGACTCCGCCACCCACGAAGGCATGGTGTGGGTGGACGACACCCTGGTGGCACAGCACACCGGCGGCTACATGCCGTTCAGCGCAGACATCACGGACCATGTGACACCCGGACAGGCCTTCCGCCTGACGGTCTCGGTCAACAACGAGCTCACGCAGGCCACCATCCCGCCCGGGACCATCACCGTCACCGGGGACGGCCGCCGGCAGCAGAGCTACCTCCACGATTTCTACAACTACGCCGGCCTGCACCGCAGCCTCTGGCTCTTCAGCACCCCCGCGGTCACGGTCGATGACATCACCGTCGTCACCGGCTTCGAAGGAACCGCCGGCAGCGTCGACTACACGATTGCCACCGCCGGCGGAACCGGCAGCGAAACGGTCACCGTTTCCCTCCGCGACGCCGACGGCGTCGAGGTCGCCCGCGCCGACGGCGCCCGCGGCACCCTGGCGGTCGCCGACGTCGTGCTCTGGAAGCCCGGCGCGGCCTACCTGTACAGCCTCACCGCGCAGATCCGCGACGGCGGCCGGCTGCTGGACAGCTACACCCTGCCGGTCGGCGTCCGCACCGTGGAAGTCAGGGGCAAGGAATTCCTCATCAACGGTGCACCGTTCTACTTCACCGGCTTCGGCATGCACGAGGACCACGTGGCCATCGGCAAGGGCCACAGCAACGCCCAGATGGTCAACGACTTCCAGCTCCTGGACTGGGTGGGCGCCAACTCGTTCCGGACCTCGCACTACCCCTACGCCGAGGAGGTCATGGAGTTCGCGGACCGGCACGGCATCGTCGTGATCGACGAAACCGCCGCCGTCGGGCTGCACCTGGGCTTCGGCGCCGTCTTCGGCGGCATCGCCAGGAAGACCTACGTCGAGGGCGGAGTGGACGCCCACACCGCCGCCAACCACCGGCAGGCGATTACCGAACTCGTCGCCCGCGACAAGAACCACCCCTCCGTCGTGATCTGGTCGATCGCCAACGAACCCAACGGTTCCGAGGAGGGCGCCCGCGAGTACTTCGCACCCCTCGCGGAGCTGACCCGCAGCCTGGACCCCACCCGGCCCGTCGGCTACGTCAACGTCCTGTTCGACACCCCGGACAAGGAACTGCTCGGGGACCTGTTCGACGTGATCATGCTCAACCGCTACTACGGCTGGTACGTCGATAACGGCGACCTCGAAACCGCCGAGCAGCACCTCGAGAAGGAGCTGCGCGAGTGGGAAGCCAAGTACGGCAAGCCCATGATCATGACCGAGTACGGACCGGACACCATGCCCGGCTTCCACTCCATCTATGAACAGCCCTGGAGCGAGGAATACCAGGCAGCGTTCCTGGCCATGTACCACCGGGTCTTCGACCGGGTCGACGCCATGGTCGGTGAACAGGTCTGGAACTTCGCGGACTTCCAGACCTCCAACGGCATCATGCGCGTGGACGGCAACAAGAAGGGCGTCTTCACCCGGGACAGGCGGCCCAAACCTGCCGCCTATGCCCTGCGCCAACGGTGGACGGCACTGGCCGGCACCAAGAACAGCACCTCCAAGGCGTAGGCCTCACCGCACATTTTTCGCCGGACCCAGGTCCGGCAACGGGTAAAGGAGCCCAATCATGAAAAAGCTGAACAAGCTCAGCATCGTCGGCTATGGCGCCGGCGACGCCGCAAACAATCTCGCCTTCACCACCGCCACCATGTTCCTGCTCGTGTACTACACGGATGTGGCCGGAATCTCCGCCGCGGCCGCCGGCACCCTGCTGCTGGTGGTGCGGATCTTCGACGCCTTCGCCGACGTCTTCGCCGGCCGCGTGGTGGACCGGACCTACAGCAAGCGGTTCGGCAAGTTCCGTCCGTTCATCATGTTCGGTTCCATCCCGTTGCTGCTGCTGAGCGTGGCCACCTTCTCCATCCCTGAGCTCGGCGAATCCGGCACCCTGCTCTACGCCTACGTCACGTACGCAGCCCTGGGCCTGGCCTACAGCCTGGTCAACATCCCCTACGGCTCCCTCGCCGGCGCCATGACCCAGGACCCCGCGGAACGCGCCAAGCTCGGCTCCGCCCGGATGATCGGCGGAATGCTGGTCGGCTCCGCCCTTGGCATCTTCGTGGCCCCTTTGATCAAGCCGGGCGCCAACCTGCAGGCAACGTTCACCACCATCACCCTTGTCTTCGTCGTCATCGGCGCGGCCCTGTACCTCTTCACCGTCCTGACCGCCAAGGAGCGGGTCCACCGCGCCGTCCCCAACGTCACGTTCAAGCAGAGCATGGACACCCTCAAGGGCAACAGGCCGCTGCTGATGCTGTGCGTGAGTTCCTTCTTCTTCCTGACCGGCTACTTGGCCCTCACCTCGGTCCAGCTGTACTACCTCCGCGATGTCCTGGGCCGGCTGGACCTGTACCCCGTACTGTCCATCACCCAGCTCGTCCTCACCTTCGTGCTGGCCGGGTTCATGCCGAAGCTGGTCCGGAACCTTGGCAAAAAGCGCGTCTACATCTTCTCCTCGCTGCTCACGGTCATTGGCGGCGCCATCGTTTTCTTCACCCCGGCAAGCCAGGTCTGGATCGGATTCACCGGCCTGATCATCAGCCTCGTGGGCGTGCTGGCGGTCAACATCGTCGTGTGGGCGCTCGAGGCCGACACCGTGGAGTACGGCGAATGGAAGACCGGCGTCCGGACCGAGGGCATCACCTACGCGTTGTTCTCCTTCACCCGCAAGACCGGACAGGCCGTCGGCGGTGCGCTCGCCGCCTACGCCCTGGCCCTGGGCGGCTACAAGTCCGGCGCCGTCCAGACGCCCGACGCCGTCTTCGGCATCCAGATCGCCGCAGGCGCCCTGCCGGCCGTCATGACCATCCTGGCCGTGCTCGTCATGGCCAAGTACACGCTTACCGATGCCATGCACGCCCGGATCCTCACCGAGATCCAGGCCCGCCGCACCGGCGGCGACGGTTCTTCCGACGGCGCCGGCGTGCCGGCCGCTGTTTCCGCCACCGGTTCCGCGGACGCCGCGCCGCTGGCGCCCAGCAAATAAGACACCCCCGAAAGACCAGAAAAGGACCTGTTGTGAAAATCATTGCCGCTGAAGTGTTCGTCACCAGCCCCTCCCGGAACTTCGTGACCCTGCGGATCACCACCGAGGACGGCGTGACCGGGATCGGGGACGCGACCCTGAACGGGCGCGAGCTCGCCGTGGCCGCCTATTT
>NZ_JBFTLP010000028.1:0-46671 GCF_056396505.1 Arthrobacter sp. 05T410
ACGAATTGTTCGCTGAGTTTGCCGTTCATGACCTCGGTGCAGGCTTGCCCGATGGCGGCGGCACGCCCGGCGTCGAGCAGTCCGAGCTCGTGGTTGGTGCGGGCGGCGGCGAGTTTCACGGCGGCCAGGCCGCGGACCAGGTGCATGTTCGAGGACAATGGCTGGCCGGTGATGGGGAAGTTCTCCACGGCCCGGAGGGTGTGGACGCCCCAGTAGGCGCCGGCGGGAACATCCCGGTCGCCCAGGAGGTCGTGTTCGGAGCGGAATTCTGCGCGTTCGTCGAGCGAGGTCATGGCGGTCCCTTACAGGTCTTTGGGGGCGTGGGAGATCTTGGGGTCAGCGAGGAAATCGGTGGCCTGCAGCAGCCCGACGGGCCGGCCGCCGCCCAGCACAGGGGTAGCGGCGAGGCGCGCCAAGGGGGAGGTGTCGACGTCGAGCGCGGCCAGGACCCGGACGGTGACGGGCATCCGGGCGCGGTCTCCGCCGTCGGAAACCTTCACGGCGAGGGCGCGGCCGTCCGGGAGGCCCACCAGCTGGACGCCCTCGAAGCCGTCCTTGGCGAGCAGGCCGGGGACCAGACGCATCAGCGCGGTGACGTCCCGGTCCTCGCCCGCAACCATCTCGGGGTGGCGGCGCATGGCGCGGCCGACGGCGGCTTCCGCTTCGGCGGCTTCCGCTTCGCCGGATCCGGTCGCGGCAGCCGCGGCCAGGCGGCCAAAGGCGCGGGCCATGCCGCGCAGCGTGAGCGCGAAGAGCGGGGTGCCGCAGCCGTCAGTGGTGGTGCGCTGGGGGTCTTCACCGGTGAGGTCCGCCACGGTCTGGGCCACCAGCTGCTGCAGCGGGTGCGCCGGGTCCAGATAGCCCTGGACCGGCCAGCCGTTGATGACGCAGGTGGCCGCCATGGCGGCATGCTTTCCGGAACAGTTCTGCGTCAGTTGGGTGGCCCGGCCGCCGCCGCCGAGCCAGTCTTCGCGTTCGCGGGCGCCGTAGGGGAGATCGGTGCTGTTCTCGAGGTCCGCTGGCGTCAGGCCGTGCAGCTCCAGGATGCGCCGGGCGCCGTCACGGTGGCTGGCTGCGCCGGAATGGCTGGCGGCGGCGAGGGCGAGCAGTTCGTCCGGGAGGTCCAGCCCGGCGCGGACCATGGCGACGGCCTGCAGGGGCTTCAGGGCGGACCGCGGGTAGAACGGGGCGAGGGGCTCCCCGGCAGTGAGTAGGATCTGGCCGTCCGCTGCGGTGGCGATGACCGAGCCGTAGTGGACACTCTCGACCAGCCCGTCCCGGGTCTGGACCGCAAGCGGGACGTGCTGCGGCAGCCACTCCGGGGCGAGCGGGGTCGGGGTGTTGTCGAGGGCAGGGGAAGTCATTGCGTCCTTTGGCGGTGGCGGTTGATGCGGTTGTGGTGGCTGGTCACTGTGTTGGTGCTGGTTTTGCCGGTGCTGACCAGATTGCTTCCGGCATTGCTGACGGAACCAGGCACCAGGCGCCTGACGTCAGGCGTTGAGGATCGAGTCGAGGGCAATGCCAACGGCGTGCAGATGCTGGCTCATGGCGATGCGCGCCGTCGCCGCGTCGCCGGCTTCGATCGCGGCCAGGATGCGCCGGTGCTCCTCGTCGGACGCGTGCTGGCGGTCCGCCACCATGTTCAGGGTCTCGGACTGGTGGGCGAGGGCGTCCCGGATGTCCGCGACGACGTTCTCGAAGACCTTGTTGCGGCTGGCCCGCGCGATCAACGCGTGGAAGCTGGAGTCCAGGCCCACCCAGACTTCGGGGTCGTCCTCGCCGCTCATCGCGGCGACGATGTCGCGCAGCGTTGCCAGCTCCTCGGCCGAACGGCGTTCTGCAGCCAGTCCGGCGGCGGGAACCTCGATATGGGGACGCGCCTCCGTGAGGTCGCGGGCCGAGTATTGGCCCAGGACCAGGTCCTTTGCCACGCGGTTGGCGACGACGAACGTGCCCCGCCCGGTCTTGGTGACCGTCAAGCCCAGGGCGGTGCAGGAGCGCAGGGCCTCCCGGATCACGGAGCGGCTCACGCCGTACTGCTGGGCAAGAGTGGCCTCGGAGCTCAG
Organism: Arthrobacter sp. 05T410; assembly: GCF_056396505.1. Classification (NCBI taxonomy): domain Bacteria; kingdom Bacillati; phylum Actinomycetota; class Actinomycetes; order Micrococcales; family Micrococcaceae; genus Arthrobacter; species Arthrobacter sp. 05T410. The sequence goes on from NZ_JBFTLP010000028.1 coordinate 2,067, forward strand.
CTTGGCGCCGATGCCGAGCCTGCCGGATTCGATCTCGGTGCGGAGGACGTTGAAAACGGCTTCGGCGGCACTGAGGCGAGCCAATGGCTGTCCTGCTGTCCGGCTGTCTGACAGGTTCACGCTTTAAAATATGGCAGGGATCACACCGGGGTGTCAAGTATGACGGCGGCCCCGGGGGTCCGGGGCCGCCGTCGCCGCTCGGGCCGGAGTTCCGGCGGCGGCCTACTTGCCTGGGTTTGTGTCCGGGCTGCTGGCCGGGACTACTGGACCTTGGACGGGCGGGTGCGGACCAGCGCGGTGACGCCCGCGGCCAGTCCGATCAGCCCTGCGGCCAGCCCGATCCAGCCGGCGGCGGATCCGCCGTCACTGGACATGCCCGCTGCCGCTGCCGGGGGCGCCGAGGGTGCGGTCGTCGTGGCTGCGGCGGGGACGGCTGCGCCGTGGGCGTCGGCGTCCTTGGCCGTGGTCACGAAGGAGGGTGCCGGGTGCCCGGGTTCGGCCTGGCCCTCGACCGTCTTCTCGTCCCACTTGACGACGGTTCCATCGGTGTACGTCTGGGCCGTCGGCAGCGTCACTGTGGTTCCCGCGTCCGGCAGGACGCCGACGGACAGTGAGAAGGCCTGGTACTCGTCCGGTCCGATCTGGTGGGCCTCGTCCGCGGTCCAGACCACGGAACTTGGGGCCTTAGTGACCGTGGCGCCGGCGATCGTGATCGGCTTCGGCAGGTCGCTTGTGGTGATGACGGCCTTCCAGCCCTCGACAGGCTTCACCGACACCGAAGTAAACGGGGTGTCCGTGGGCAGCGTGACTTCGATTTTGCTGGTCTTGGCCGACTCGGACTCGCTGGGGACATTGAACGTCAGGTGGCTGTAGCCGCCCGCGGCCGGATCATCGGTGTCGACGTGGACGTGGGCGGAGGCGGCTGCTGCGCCGGCGGCGAGCAGGCCCGCGGTCATCGTGGCGGCAGCGGCGGTTTTGAGGGTACGGCGAAGGGAGGATTTCATGGCAAGGGTGCCTTTCACTAACGGATATCAGGTGGGGAGCCGTCCGGTGCGTTGTCCTTCCGGCGGTAGCAGTGGGGTGGCCGCCTGCTGTCCCCGTCCGTATGTGAAAGGGATTGATGTCAGGCGGCGGGCGACAGCTCCGGAGGTCCGCGCCTGGTCGGCAGGCGGAGGCCAGCCCGGGCTTTGGGGAGGACCAGGTTGACCGCGCGGGGGCGGGGGACGTGCACGGGCGCGGCGGCGGAGGGCTGGGGCAGCTGCACGAGCGGGCGCAGCCAGGAAGCAAGTCCGGACAGGGCACGCTCGCTGTGGGCGAGCAACAGTGCCGTCCCGAGCGTCGCCACCGCGTGTGCGGCGAACATGACACCGCCCATGTCGGCCGCCGAAACCGCCATGGAAGGGTCGGACATCGCCGGGGCAATGGCAGCCGCCGAATGGCCCGGATGGCCCGGATGACCCGCAGCCATCCGGGCCTGGAGGGCCGCGGGCGCCCCTGAGGACAAGGTGCCGAAGGACCAGTGCAGCCACAGCTGCCCTGCGCCAAGCAGGCCGGCCAGGGCCGGAAAGGACAGGCGGACGCGGGTCAGTACGGCCACGGGGACCATCGCCACGGCACACAACGCCGTCACGATCGCCGGCTCGGGCAGCCGTCCGCCGCCGGCCAGGTGGCCACCGGCTGCCAGCGCCACGATGATGGATCCGATCAGGCCGGTGCGGAACAGCCGGAAGGAAGCGCGCGTCATCGTGTGCAGTCCTTTCCGGATTCCGTGGGGTCTGGTTGTCGCTTAAGTCCCTTAAATCCTACGGGCCATTGCGAACCGTCACGCCCGCGCGCGGCTGAACCGCCCAATCTGTGGAGGCAGGGCTGCGCCAGCCGTGCAGTGATGGCGGGTGCCTTCGGTCGCCGGCAGTTGCCCCTGCCGGCCCAGTGCGCCGGTACGTACGTGCCGTTATAGCCCTGTGCAGGCATCTTGGCCCGTCCTATACTGGAAATGCCTGCAAAGCGGCACGTTCGTACCGCCATGGTTCGATCCCGCAGGGTTCGATCTCACAGGTTGGTACGCACACAGGTTCGATCCCGCAGGTTCGTACGCACGAACGCCGGACCCTCGGACGTATCTTGATCAACGGGAGGTGGCCATGGGGAACGCATTTCCGGGCGAACTCGCTGCCGAGGCCCGGGCCCGGCGCGGGTCGCTCCGCCTGAGCCAGCGTGAGCTGGCCGAACTGGCCGGAGTCTCAGAGCGCTTCGTCCGGTTCGTCGAACAGGGAAAACGCACGGTGCAGCTGGACTCCCTGCTGGCGCTCCTGGACACGCTGGGGCTGGAACTCCGGGTCCAGACCCGGACCAGCGCCGCAGCCCGTGCCCTCGCAGGCCCGGTGGCCGGCCTGCGGGCCGACGGTGAACTGCGGGACGGGCCGGAAGCCCGGCCATGAGGCACCGGATCGCGGATATCTACAAGGCCGGCGTGCTGGCGGCCCGGCTGGAGCGGCACGACGGCGGCACCAGGTTCAGCTACCTGCCGGCCTATCTGGCGTCCGGGGGCCCCGCCGTCGCGAGCTCCCTGCCGCTAACGCCGGAACCTGTACTGTCCGCGGCGGGGGCAGCCCCGCCGTATTTCACCGGGCTTCTGCCGGAGGGCCGGCGGCTGAATGCGTTGCGCCGTTCCATCAAGACCAGCGTGGATGATGAGCTGTCCTTGCTCATCGCGGCCGGTGCCAACCCGGTGGGTGACGTGCAGATCGTCGGCCACGGCGAGAAGCTGGACCCGGACGAGCACGCCGTCGAGCTTGACCCCGCAACGCCCGTGGATTTCGAGGCCCTGCTGGGCGACTCCGGGCTGATCGACCCGGTGGCCCTGGCGGGGGTGCAGGACAAGCTGTCCGCTGGAATGATCTCCATGCCGGTGGCCAGCGCCGGCCGGCGCTACATCCTCAAACTCAACGCGCCCGAGTTCCCGCACGTCGTCGAAAACGAGTACGCGATGTTCCGGTACGCGGCGCGGCTGCGGATCCCTCTGAGCCGGGTCCAGCTGATCCGCGACGTCGCCGGTCGGCCCGGGTTGCTCGTGGAACGCTTCGACCGGGTGCCTGTAGCCAGTGGCACTGTATCCGGTGGGCCTGTCGCCGGCGTGTCGGGGCCCAAGGCGGCGGCCAGGTCGCCGCGGGCCGTGCAGCGGCTCGCCGTCGAGGACGGTGCGCAGGTCCTGGGCCTCTACCCTGCGGACAAGTACAACGTGGGATACGGGCAGGTGTGCCATGCGCTTGCGGCGTATTGCGCCGCTCCGCTGCCCGCGGTGCGGAATTTGGCCCTCCAGGCGGCATTTGCGTGGCTGACGGGCAATGGCGACCTGCACGCGAAGAACGTTTCCATGGTGCAGCAGCCGGCCGGAGAGTGGTCCATCGCGCCGGTATACGACATCCCGTCCACGGTCGTCTACGGGGACAAGACACTCGCCCTGACCCTGGACGGCAAGCGCACAGGGATTTCCCGGAAGCACTTCCTGGGCTGGGCCGCGGGGATGGGGCTGACTGAACGTGCCGCCGTCCAGGTGCTGGAACTGGCGCTGAAGGCCTCTGAACCGCTGCTGGCGGATCTTCAGGCGGGCACGGCGTTCCGCTCCATGACCGACGACGGCGCCTCGCCGTTTTCAGCAATGGTCACCCGCGACTGGGTCAAGGAACTCAAACACCGCCGCAGGCTGCTGGCCGGGTGATGCCGCCGACGCCGGCTCGGCTTGCGCCGGATGCCGTTGCCGGACGGCGTTGCGTGGAGCCTCAGAGGTGCTGGATGCCCGCCCGCTGCATGGCGTCTTTGTAGACCTCGACGTTCTTGGCGAGGAGCTCTTCCTGCTTGGCCGGAGATACCGCGAAGGCGCGGCCGCCAAGTGCGGTGGCCTTGTAGATCTTGACACCATGATTCTTCAGCGAGGAATGGTAGGTCTTCTCGAAAAGCGTCAGGAAGGAGTGGGCGTCCGCGCCGTGCGCAATAACGGCCGAGACGCGCTTGTTGATCTTGAGGAACTGGCGGAAGGGCCGGAGGCCGTCCGTCTTCTCCTGGACGTTCAGGGCCGAGGATGCCTCCGGATCGCGGATCCACGGGTAGGCGTTCCACGGCATCACATAGCGGGGGTCCAGCTCTGCGGCCTCGTAGATGGAGGTGGCGCGGCGGGCGGCTTCATCGTCGTTGAAGTGCGAGACAAAGCCCGATTCGGTGCCCTTGCCCGGGCTGATATGCAGGCTGACGATCCGGCATTCGTCCTCGTCGTGGATGGGGTCGATGTACGGGACCACGGATCCAGGCTTCTTTTCCATGAGTTCGTCGCACAGCTGCGTCACCGCGGCGATGTTCGGCTCCTGCAGCAGGGTCTTCTTTTCGTCCCAGTCAATCGTCACGATTTCTCCCTCAGCACTTGGCGTCCAGAATCAGGCGGCTTCCTCCACTCTACGCTTTCGCGGCAGGGGGTGTTTCGGCCGGGACCTATTCGGCCGGGGCTACGCGGAGGTTTTTTATGAGTCAACGCGCCCTCTGGTGACGGCCGTGAGGCGGGCGTAGGCTTAAAGCGCCTGCAGGTAACCATCTGATGACTCCGGGTTGTTCGGGACACGGAAGTGTCCGAGCCGTCTCTTAGCGAGATCGCGAAGGTACCTGCAGGCCTGACGTCCGCCGCCGCCCAGGTGGTCGGGCGCTTTTCTTTGCCGCTGACATGCTGGATGCGATGAAGCGTGGCGAGCCGAGGGCAAGAGCCGCGAATCGAGTGCTTCGAATAGCGGCCCGTCGCCCGGCAACTGTGCCCCGAGGCCGAGCCAATGTTAGTTCGGGCCCGCACGGCAGCCAACGAACTGGTCCCTATGCCGCAGCCCCAAATGCCGCAGCCCCAACTTTGGACTTTCCACGTCTGAGCGTTTTGGCTTGGTGCCGGAGCTGGCGCCGATGGCGGGAGCCTGGCTGGGACCTCGGCTGGTCTGTGGCCGATGGCCGAAGCGGCGTGCCCGGCAGGGGTGGCGCCGTGGAGTGGTAGGTGTGGCCGGTGGGGGTGGTGAGTTCGAGCGTGTGGCGGGGACCGGGTGCGGGGCGGCCTTTCCAACCGGGGGTTTCTTTGGTGTGGTTGCAGGCTTCGCAGAGGCCGGCGGCGTTGGTGCTGGTTGTTTCTCCGCCGGTGTGCCAGGGAATGATGTGGTCCAGGTGGCGGATCGGGGCGTCGCAGTAGGGAGTTCGGCAGGTGTCGTCTCTGGTTTGGATGAAGCGGCGGTGCCCGGGCGGGAAGAGCCGGGCCCGGGAGTCCATCCCCACGAGCTCGCCGGTGCCGGGGTGGGTGTAGAGCCGCCGGAGCCAGAGGGTGAACGCGGGGTCATCGCCGCTCCCGGCGGTGCCGGCCGGTCCAGGGCGACCACCGGACCGGCCGTCACCGTTTCTGTCCGTGTTCGGGGCCGCGGCGCCGGGTCCCCGGGTACTGCCGCCCTCGCCGCTCTTTGGGCCATTTGTGCCGCTGATAAGGGTGCGGGCCCAGCCGGCGGGGACGGTGCCGTAGCCGGGGAGCCGGGCGGGTTCGGCGTCTCCCTGGAGGAGGGTGCGGTCGGTGATGACGAGCTGGATTTCGACGCCGGTGATCCCGCCGGGGGTGCCGGTGGTGCGTTCGACCAGGGCATCGGCCATGAGCTGCCCGCGGCCCCTCGGGTCCCCGGCGGCATGGAGGGTGTCGGCGTGCCCGTTCAGCGCCTTGTAGACGGCGACGCCGGCGGTCACGGGCAGCAGGGCGGTCAGGTGGCACATGGTGTCCGGGGCCGGGCGGAGGCTGACGTGCCGCTCGGTGGCGGCGTGCGCGGCGCGTTCGGTGACGGAGCGGGGGTCACGCCGGTACGCGGCGGCCCGGGCCGCGGCGACCAGGGACCGGTCACCGGCCCCGGCGAACGTCCCGGCGTCGGCGGCGAGTTCGGCGTCGACGGCGGCCCGGTCCGCGGCGGTCAGGCAGGCGGTTTCGCGTACGAGCAGGGTGGCGCGCCATTCGTTCAGCTGCCCGGTTTCCAGGGCGGTGAGGGTGTGCGGCATCTCGGTGATCAGGGCTTTGGCCAGGCCCAGGAGCCGGCCGCCCCTGGCGGGGGATTCGTGCCGGGCCAGGGCGATCTGCGCGCCGATCCCGGCGCCAAGCCTCTCGGCCGGCACGCCGAGCCGGGCTTGTTCGCGGCGCTGGAGCAAGTCGAAGGCCACGGCGTGCCGGGCCTGCCGGGCTGCCATGGCGGACTTCAGGTCCTCCAGGTCCCGGATCTCGTCGATCAGTGCGGCAGCGCTGTCCGGGGCCGGGAGGAAGGCCAGGATCCGGGCCAGTTCAGCGACGGTCCCCGCAGTTGCCGGTGCCGGGTCTGCCGGAATCGTCTCGGGCCCCTGATTGCCGTCCATGAGTTAAGTGTCCCTGCGGGCTATGACATTTATGGCCCTCCGGAGCCGTTCCACCGCTTCGGAAGCCATCGGCGACCTTCCAGATCCCAACGTCACTCCCGAAACGCTGCCCAGGAAAACGTCGAGCTGAAGACGCGTCCGCAACGCGTCGAGCGCAGAGTGAAACTCGTCAAGCCGTCGGTATTGCTCGATCATCCCGGCGCAATCTTCGGCCTGACGCAGGTCCCGGAGTACGCGGGAGCAGAATGCGAGCAAATCCTGGACGCCGCCGTCACTGCTCCCGGCGCGGCCGAGGCCGTAGTCGCCGTCTCCCGCCGGAACCACTTCGGGCCCCTGATTGCCGTCCATGAATCCAGTCTCCTCCGGGGATCGGACATTAATAGGGCAACCAGAAGGAGGCCGCGAGGTTAGCGGGATTGGTGGGATTCGTTGGCGGTTGTGGAGGTGCGGCCCCGAGATCCCGGCGTCCGAGGACCCACACCCGAGCGCACCGCCCCTGTCTCAAAAACGGGCACGGGTCCATCATGGGAGAGGGCGTTAGCTCTGCGCCCCAGGCGGAACCGGGCGGAGGATTGTCCATGAACCAGAGGGAATCTATCGCGACGAGTATCAGCTCGCTGCCTTCGGACCGCCGCTCGTTACTTAAAGCCGTCGGCGTCGGCGCCGCGGGTATAGCGGGCATGCCGCTGCTGGCCGCCTGCACGGCCCAAAGTGCCCCCGCCGGTACCGGAAGCAGTGCCTCCGGCGGCTCCGGTGCGCCGTCGGCGTCTCTGCTTCCGGCGCCGGAACCGCAGGTCAAACCGCTCCTGGACCAACAGAAGGTCAACGCCGCCTTGGCAAAGCTGGACGGGATGGTCCAGGGCGTGATGGAGAGTACCGGTGTTCCCGGAGTCGCCGTGGCCGTGGTCTACCAAGACCAAATGGTGTACGCCAAGGGCTTCGGCGTGCGGGAATCGGGCCGGCCCGAGACAGTGGACGCGGATACCGTTTTTCAATTGGCCTCGGTGTCCAAACCCTTGGCCTCCACGGTGGCGGCCGTGGCCGTGGGCCGCAAGGCCATCTCCTGGACGGAACCGGTGATCAACCACACCCCCGGCTTCGCCCTGAAAGACCCCTACGTCACGCGGAACGCCACGGCGGCCGACCTGTTGTCACATCAAGGCGGCCTCAGTACGGGGGCGGGCGATCTGTTGGAAGACCTCGGATTCGACCAGTCCTATATTCTCAGCCACCTCAACCAGCAGCCGCTGGACTCCTTCCGGTCGAGCTACAACTACAGCAACTTTGGCTACACGGCTGGTGCACAGGCCGTCGCCGATGCCATGAACAAGCCCTGGGCAGACCTCGCCGAAGAGGTCTTGTTCAAGCCCCTGGGCATGTCATCCACGAGCTATCGCCACGCGGACTACCAAAAGGCGACGAACAAGGCACTGATCCACGTCCCAGCCGGTAACAAGACCTGGGTGGCCAAATACACCCGGGATGCCGACGCCGAAGCACCCGCCGGCGGGGCCTGTTCCTCCGTGCGCGACCTGGCGCGCTGGATCCGCCTGCAGCTCGCCAACGGCAGCTTTGAGGGAAGCAAGGTCATCGATCCGGACGCGCTTGGTGTCACGCATGTCCCGCACGCCGTCTCGGGCCCACCGGCGACGCCGGGCGCCCGCACCCGCTTCTACGGCTTGGGCTGGAACGTCTCCTACGACGACCACGCCCGGCTCATGCTCGGGCACTCGGGGGCCTTCAACCTTGGTGCCGCGACCGCCGTCTCACTGCTCCCCGGCGAGCAGCTGGGCATTGTGGCCCTGACCAATGGCCGGCCGCAGGGCATCCCCGAAGCGATCTGCGCCGCATTCCTGGACACGGCCCAGAACGGCGCCCCGACAGTGGACTGGATCGGATTCACCTCGGGCGTCTTCCAGAAGATCGATGAGTCGGAGAAGCCAAAAGTTGACTATTCCAAGGCACCGGCCCAGGCCAAACCGGCGCAGGGCAACAATTTCTACATCGGCAGTTACGCGAACTCCTACTACGGCCCGCTCACCGTCGCGGTGGAGAACGGCGTGCTGACCCTTGAGCTGGGCCCGGCCGGCAGGACCACCAAGTTCCCGCTCACTCATTTTGACGGCGACACCTTCAGCTTTGAATCAATCGGCGAGAACGCCAACGGTCTTGCCGGGGCAATCTTCGCCCCCGGCGCGGACGCAGCCCCCGGCGCGGACGCCGCAGCCGGAGGCGGCACGGCTTCGAGCGTCAGGCTTGATTTCTACGATCAGACCGGGCTGGGCACCTTCACCCGCGGCTGAGCCCGGACTTCAGTGAGTGAGCTTCTTCCGTAAGCTTCAAAGGAACGCCACGAGCCCCGATCCAAGGAACCCATGCCCATCAACACACAGTCGCTGAAACAGGACGGCTTCACCGGTTTCCGGCCGCTCCAGGACCTTGACATCAACCGGATCCCGCAGAAGCCCGGGATCTTCGCGGTACTGCGGCCCGAGGGCTTCAGGCCCCAGTTCCTGGCCAGGAGCACCGCCGGCATCTTCAAGAAGAAGAACCCCACCCTCAAGACGGACGCTCTCGACGCCGAATGGGTGGACGGCGCCGATGTCCTCTTCGTGGGCAAAGCCGGCCCCGGAAGCAAGGGCAACCGCGGACTGCGCCGGCAAATCCAGGAATTCGTCGACTTCGGCGAAGGCAAGCCGCCGGGCCACTGGGACGGGCGGCTCATCTGGCAGCTCGCCGTGCCCGGGGCCCTGATCATCGCGTGGAAAGAGTTGCCCGTTGAGCAACTCAACGCGGCCGAAGCCCGGTACCATGCCGCGTTCATCGAAGAATACGGCCGCCTGCCGTACGCCAACTTAGTCCAGGCGCGCGTCAAAGGTGCTTAGCCGCCGTACGTGAACCGTCCCGCCACTAACGTGGCGGCCACCGGTATGGCCGCAAACTCCGCATCCGACACGGTCAGGGGGTCGGCGTCGAGCACTGCAATATCGGCGGGGTCCCCGACCCGGAGACGGCCGCGACCGCGGGTCGAGGCCGTGAGGGCCTCCTGCCGCGTGAGGGCCTGCTCGGCATGCCACGGCCCGCGGCCATCCAGCCGGGCCCGCGCCGTGGCAGCGGACATGGCAATCCACGGATCCAGCGGGGCCACCGGAGCGTCCGAGCCCAAGGCGAGAGTCGCCCCGGCGGTCAGCAATGAACGAAGCGGGAAGGACCGGTCCGTGCGCCCCGGCCAGTTCGCCTCGGCGGCGTCCCGGTCATCGAGGGCATGCGCAGGCTGAACGCTCGCGGTCACGCCCAACCGGCCGAAGCGGGCGAAATCCTCGCTCCGGACAAACTGGGCATGCTCCACCCGTCCGGCGAGGCCCGCCGCCTCAAACGCATCCAAGGCGACTTGGTTGGCCGCGTCGCCGATTGCGTGGACCGCCGGCACAAAACCCGCCTGCCGGGCCCGGACCAACAGGGCGAGCAGCTCCGCCTCGCTCACGGTCAGCAGCCCGTGGCCGCCGTTCGGATACGGGTCCACGCAATACGCTGTGCGGGTATTGAGCGAGCCGTCGATCAGCACTTTCAGGGGGCCCACGCTGAGCAGCCCGCCACTGCCGGCCACCGCCAAACCTGTCCGCAGCCCCTCTGCCACGGCCCGGTCCAGGTCCTGCGGATAGACGCCCGCTTCAACCCGCAGGGCAGCGAAGCCGCCGGAGATCCTCCGCAGCCAGGCGTCGCGGTTCCACGTCATCTCGAAGTCCACAATCCCGACCACGCCCCGCGCGGCCGCAGCCTGACCTGCCTGCCGCACCCACGGGTCCACCACCGCGTCCGGCAGCTGGCCAAGCTCCCGGGTCAGGGCGAACGCCGGTTCTTCCCGGAGCAGGCCGCCCGCATCCACCGGCATTCCGTACTGTTGGGCCGCTGCGGAGTTGAGCCAGACACAGTGGAGGTCGTGGCTGATCAGGGCCGTAGGCCGGCCGCGCGTCACGCCGTCCAGGAGGTCCAGACTGGGCAGGTCATGCCAGATGGCATCGCGGAAACCGACGCCCACCAGCGTCTGGACGGGACCCGGAGCTCCGGCGCCGCTTCCGGTCCCGGTGCTAGTGTCCCCGGCGATATGGGCCCCGACGACGGCGGCCGCCTCGCGCGCCGAGCCGGCACTGGAGAGGTCAAGCCGGTTGGAGGCCAGCGCCCACTGCGTCATATGAACGTGCTCATCCCACAGCCCAGGAATGACGTAGCGGCCCTCCAGATCCACCACCCGGGTTGCAGCGGGGAGCGCACCCGAGCCCGGGCGCGACGGGATGATCGCTGACACGGCCCCGGCGCGAACATGAACGTCGAAGCATATTTCCTCCCCGGGGTGCCGCACGGAGACCAGCACGAGGTCCGGGGGTCGGCAGGGATCGAGCGGAACAGGCATAGGAACAGGCTAGGCGGGCGACGCCGCAGGACCCAACAGGCGCACACGGGACTTTCGCCCCTTACCTCTGCCACTAGCGCCCCCCAAGCTGAATGTGTGGGGAGGTTGCTGCACGGCCAGTTGGGGGACGTGTCGAGCGAAGAACCACTTCACGTAAATACGGCACGGGTCTCACCGCGAATTGGGGAAGGAAATGGCGTTTGCACTTTCCGGCTTCAGCAGGAAAAGGCAGGAGACCACGGCCACATGAGTATCCATCACCATTCGGGGGACCCTAAACTCAAGGTGCTCATCCGCCTGAACGCCGACGCCGAAACAGCTCGGATCGACGTGCATGGTGTGGTGACCGTGGCCAACGTGCGGGCACTGTACGTCGTTTGCCGCCGCGTCACAAGCAAGCTTCCCGGATTCGAACTCGTGCTAGACCTCGCCCATGCCCGGGTGTCGGCCGCCGCGATCGAGGAACTCCGTGAGCGTGCCCGCGCCTCGTTGCTGTATTCGGGAATCGATGGCACGGAGACTCCGTGCCGTCTGCGCCTCGTGGACCCGCTGGTCATCCTCAAAACCAAGGAGCACGTATGAAAGCCCTCGTCTATGGCGGTCCCGGGGAGAAATCGTGGACCGAGGTCCCCGATCCCACAATCCAGAATCCCAGCGATGTGATCGTCAAAGTGGACACCACCACCATCTGTGGGACCGATCTGCACATCCTCAAAGGCGACGTCCCCGCGGTGGCCAAGGGCCGCATCCTGGGCCACGAAGGGGTCGGCACCATCACGGAGATCGGCGCCTCCGTGACCAGCCTCAAGGTCGGGGACCGCGTCATCATTTCGTGCATCAAGTCCTGCGGGCACTGCGCCAACTGCAAGACAGGCCTGTACTCCCATTGTCTGGGGGAGGAAGGAACCTCCGGCATCGGCTGGGTTTTCGGACATCTGATCGACGGCACGCAGGCCGAGTTCGTCCGCGTCCCCTATGCAGAGAACTCCCTGCACCTCCTGCCTGAGGGAGTCAGCGACCAGCAGGCCGTCATGCTCTCCGACATCCTCCCCACCGGCTTTGAGATCGGCGTGCAGTACGGCCGGGTCAAGCCCGGCGACACGGTCGCCGTCATCGGCGCGGGCCCCGTGGGACTTGCCGCGATCTCCACCGCCGGCCTCTACGGCGCCGCCACGATCATCGCCGTCGACCTCGACGCGAACCGGCTCGAGAAATCCCGCGAATTCGGAGCCACCGACGTGGTCCTCTCATCCGATGCCGACTGGAAGGAGCAGCTCATGCTCCTGACCGACGGGCAGGGTGTGGACGTGGCGATCGAGGCCGTGGGCGTCCCGGCGACCTTCACGATGTGCACCGACATCGTGCGTCCCGGCGGCACCGTGGCCAACGTGGGCGTGCACGGCAAAGCCGTGGAACTGCACGTCGAAGACCTCTGGATCCGGAACATCAACATCAGCATGGGCCTGGTGAATACCAACACCACCCCCATGCTGCTCAAGCTCGTGGCACAGCAAAAGATCCCCGCGGACAGTTTCGCCACCCACCACTTCACCTTTGACGAGTTCATGGAGGCGTACGACACTTTCGCCCGCGCCGCGGAGACGAAGGCCCTCAAAGTCGTGATCACGGCATGAACGCGCTCGTTGTCCTCCACGCCGGCAGTGCCGGCGCGATCGACGAAGCCAAGCCGTTCGTGATCCCGCTCGGGCGGTAGCGGCCCGGGCCGCCAGCTTCCGGAAGCCACGTCCGGCCGGGCGTGGCAAACGGACCATCTGAAAGGACGGCGGCCATGAAGGCAGGCCGGATTGTCATGCTGGTGATCGGCTCGCTGTGCGCGCTGGTCGGTTTGGGACTGTTGGCGGGCGCCGGCTTTGCGGGCTGGGTCAACTACCAACAACGTGACGGCAGGTACTTCATCACGCCGTCAGCGCCTTTCTCAGGCAATTCCTACGCGCTGACGACCCCCCGGCTGGACCTCATGACCGGCGGCGGCGTGGACGACGGCGTTCCGGTGGACATTGCGGGCAGCGTGCTGCTCCGCGGTTCCTCCACCGACCCCGGCAAGGAAATCTTCATCGGAATTGCCCCGCGGGCCGACGTCGCGACGTACCTGGCCGGTGTCCGGCGCACCGAAATCGTCGACGTCAGGTTCAACCCCTTCCGCGCGCGGTACCGCGAAGTGGCCGGCTCCCAGGTCCCGTCCAATCCGGCGCAGCAGACCTTCTGGGCCGCGACTGCCACAGGCCCGGGGGAACAGGAACTGACCTGGGACCTCCGCTCCGGATCCTGGGCAGTGGTGGTCATGAATGCCGACGGGACGTCTCCGGTGAGCGTGAATCTGCAGGCAGGGGCACGCACAGACCTGCTCCTGCCGGTGTTCATCGGGCTGCTGATCGGCGGACTTGTGATGCTGCTGATCGGCGTGCCGCTGATAGTGCTGGGCGCCGTTGGACTCGGCCGCGGCGGCCTGGGCCAAGGCGGGACGGGCAGCGGTGTCCCTCCCGGGCACTTGCCGGCCCAGCCCGGCCAGCCGTATCCCGCGGGTCCCTACCCGCCCAGGGCCACCCCCGGCCAGCAGAACAGTGCGGCCCCGCCGGGTGCCGTGGCAGCCTACGCTGCCACGCCGGGGACTCCGTATCCGGTGGCACCGGGTGCTACGACCCCATATGTGTACCCCGCCCGCCTCCACGGCTACCTCGACCCGAACCTGTCACGGTGGATGTGGCTCGTGAAGTGGTTCCTGGCCATCCCGCACTTCATCGTCCTGTTTATCCTCTGGTTCGCCTTCGGAGTGGTCACGATCGTGGCGTGGTTCGCGATCCTGTTCACGGCGCGCTACCCGCGCTCGCTGTTCAATTTCAGTGTCGGTGTGATCCGCTGGAACTGGCGTGTGGCCTTCTACGCCTTCAGCGCTATCGGCACGGATGTCTATCCCCCCTTCACCCTGGCCCGCACCGATTACCCGGCGGACTTCGACGTCGACTATCCCGAACGGCTGTCCCGCGGCCTGGTGCTGGTGAAATCGTGGCTGCTGGCCATTCCACATCTGCTGCTTATCAGCCTGCTGACGGGGACCGCGAGGACGTGGGAGTACCGGGACGGCGAGTGGGTACAGCAAGGTGTGGGCATCTCCCTCCTGGGGCTGCTGGTCCTCATCGCCGGCGTGATCCTGTTGTTCACGGGCCAATACCGGCGGGGGCTCTTCGACCTCCTGCTTGGCCTGAACCGCTGGATCTACCGCGTTATCGCCTACGTTGCCCTCATGCGGGACGAATATCCGCCGTTCCACCTTGATATGGGTCCGGTCGATCCGGGCGAGCTGCCGGTGCCTGCATACGCCGGACCCGCGCTCGGAACCGGAGGACCCGCCCCCGGACCCGCGGTCGGACCCGGACCCTCCGCCGGACCAGGACCCGGGCCCGCGCCCGGACCCGCAGGACCAGCCACTGGACCCGGAGGGCTGCCCAGAAGCTAATGCCGCGCTGCGCCCGGTCCTCTTGCCACCCGCCCTCCGCAAGAACATAGTTGAGGGAATTCACGTACTCCGCGGCACTAGGCAGGCGACCATGGTGAACATCGGGATTCCGGAAAACGGCGTGCTTCACGGCAAGACCGCCCTGATCTATGGCGGCGGCGGGGCGGTCGGCGGGGCGGTGGCAAGGGCTTTCGCGGCCGACGGCGCCACAGTGCACATTGCCGGAAGGACGGAATCGCGGCTGGAAAAAGTAGCCAATGACATTCGCGAGGCGGGCGGCACAGCCGAAACCGCCGTCGTCGACGCCCTGGACGAAGAGCAGGTGGATGCCTTCGTAAGCCGGGTGGCGAAGAAGAGCAAGAGGATCGACATCTCCTTCAACGTGATCTCATTCGGCGACATCCAGCAGCCACTCATGGAGATCGATGTGGATGACTTCACCCAGCCCATCACCCTGGCCGCGCGGACGCACTTCCTGACCACCCGCGCGGCCGCCGCCTACATGGTCAAGCAACGCTCCGGCGTCGTGCTCATGTTCGGCGGCTCGGGCCCGCAGACGATCCCCGGCCTGGGCGGCTTCAAGGTGGCGCTCGACGCGATGGAAGGACTGCGCCGGCAATGGGCCCTGGAACTGGGAAAACACGGCATCAGGGTGGTCACCATGGTCACCGGCGGCATTATCGAAACCATCCCGTGGCAGGCCGAGGGCCGCGAAGAGATCGTAGTGGAGATTGCCAGGGCAGCGCATTTGAACCGGACGGCCACGCTGACGGACGTCGGTAACGTGGCCTCCTTCATCGTCTCGGACAAGGCGGCGGCCATCACGGACGCGACCGTCAACATCTCCGCCGGCGCGATCGTGGACTACTGACGCCTTCAATCCGTCGTCCGCCTCGGCGGACAGGGTTAAGGTGCTCACCGGCTACGAGGGATGCTGAGGCCTGCCCCGGGCCGCCCGGTCAGGCACGGGCCCGGCGTCTTCCAAGAAATGGTATCTATCATGAGCCCGTGCCGCCCCTTGATGTAGTCCTCACCGCCTGGCAGATCGACTGGGCCGCCGCCGCCCTGATCGGCGGCTCGGCGTTGCTTTATGCGCTGGGCCTGAGGGCCGCGGCGGCGCGCGGGCACCGCCATCCCGGGTGGCGGACGCTGGCGTTCTATGTTCTGGGCCTTGGGTCCCTGACAGTGCTGACGTGCGGGTTCCCTGGCGTCTACAGCGCGCAGCTCCGGTGGGCCTTCACGCTCAAGATTTCCCTGTTGCTCTTCGTGGTGCCGCTGCTGATCGGCCTGGGAAAACCCATCTCCCTCGCCCGTGCGGCCCTGCCGCCGCGCGGCGTCGGCCGGCTGAACAGGGCGCTCGCGCACACCGCGGTGCGGTTTGCCGGCAACTCCATGGCCGCCCCGCTCCTGGGCCTTGCCCTCTTCGCCACCTTCCTGACTCCGGCGTTCTACACCCTCCGCACAGCCGCTTGGGCCGAGGCGCTCCTGACGGTCGGGGTCCCGCTGCTTGGCATGATGATGGCCCTGCCGATCATCGAGGACGCGGACTTCCGCCGCTCCAGCGCGTTCTTCATCATGGAGTTCGTGTTTGTTTTCATCGAGCTGCTGGTCGATGCCGTGCCCGGGATCCTGCTGCGCCTCAACGGCCAGGTGCTGGATCACGTCGCAACGACGCCGTCTGCGATGGGCTGGTTCCCCAACGCCCTGCGTGACCAGCAGCTGGCGGGGGACGTCCTGTGGTTCATCTGCGAAATTGTCGACTTGCCCCTGATCATCCTGATGTTCATCCGCTTCTCCCGCAGCGACAAACGCGAGGCCCGCGGCTTTGACGAGCTCACGGATTCCCAGCTCGATGAACTGAATGCGGAGCACCTGCGGCGCGGCCGCTAAGTCCCCGCGCCCCGGATGGGGGCGCTATGCCACGCTGACCTTGATCCGCTGCACCACGTTGTTGCCCATGCCCTGGTAGTTCCATTCCGGTTCCAGCGGCTGGATCGCGCCGCTGGCATCCGTGGCACGGCAGGAGAGCTCGTGTTCGCCCGGATCGGCCACCCACGGCATCGACCACGCACACCACGCGAACGGCGCTGCCGGGTGCTCCAGATGGGCCGCTGCCCACTTTCCGTCGATTCCGACGTCGACGCGCTGCACGGCGCCTTGCCCGGACCAGGCCCGGCCGGTGAGCATCACCGGTCCCGGGGGCAGGATCCGGCTCCGGGTGAAGAAATCCGGGACCCCCGGGGGCATCATGAGCGAGCGGACCTTGATCCAGGTGACCGGGGTTCCGTGATCCTCGGCGTCATGCTGGTAGCGGTACGCCACTGCCTGCTGGAAACCGTCATAAGGCTTGGTCAGAACCTTGATCGAGGTCAGCCACTTCACGCTCGCCATGCCGTACCAGCCGGGCACCACAAGCCGGAGCGGATAGCCGTGCTGAGGCGGCAGGTCTGCGCCGTTCATCCGGTAGGCGAGCACGACGTCGGGGCGCAAGGCCTCCTCGATCGGCAGGCTGCGCGCGTACTGCTGGGCGACGCCGCCCTGGCTGCCGGCGTCGGCCCCGGTGAAGAGCACCTCCACGGCGTCGTCCTCCACTCCGGCCCGCGTCAGCAGGTAGGCGAGCGGGACACCGGTCCACACGGCGGTCCCCACGCCCTCGAGTACCCACGGCTGGCTCAGTGGGCGGGGCCGCAGGAGGGACCGGCCGTTGCCGGCGCACTCCAGGGTGACCGGGAGGGTGATGCTCGGTGCCCGGAGCAAGGCCCGCAGGCTCAGTTCGAAGGACCGCTGCACGGCGCCGCCGATCCACAGATGCCAGTGCTCGGCGTCGATGAACGGGATGTCGAAGTGCGTGAGCACGTAGTGCAGTCCGGGCGGTGTGGTGTCGCTCCGCAGGGCCTCGAGCGGCATGGAATGGTTCCGCACGGCGAGCTGGAGTTCCTCCGCCGTCAGCGGGCCGTGGCTCGGTTCGCCGGGATGCGCCCGGGGTTGTCCGGCCTGCCGGCGCGGACTCTTCAGGACAGAAGAGTGTCTGGACATTTGCTTTGGCATGGCATGCCGCGATTCTTTCCGGACCGGCCCGGTCCCGGTCCTGTGAAGGACCCGCCGGTTTTAGTAGGTATCACCTGGTCTCAGGTCTACGCCGCAGCCCGGAAACCGTCAACACCGGGACGCGCCGGTCCCGTCCGTTCCGGTCCAGTCTCTTCCGGTCAAGGGGCTACAGCGTGTGCGCCTCGGCCAGGAACTGCGCCAGGCTCAGCGGTTCCCGGCCCGTCAGCTCATGCACTGCCGACGTCGGACCGGCGAGTTCGCCGGCGGCGATGGCCGTGTAGGTGCTCACCCAGGCGTCCACCTGCCATGGCGGGGCGCCGTACGAGGCACGGGACCCGTAGGCCTCCGCCAGGGTCTCGTTGTGGAAGGTGATGGCCCGGCCGGTTCCGGCGGTCAGGAGTTCGGCGGCGCGGGCCAGCGAGATGTCTTCCGGGCCGGTCAGGTCATAGGTCCGTCCCACATGCAGGGACGGGTCCCGCAGTACGGTGACGGCCGAGCGGGCAATGTCTGACCGCGCCACGGCAGCCATGACGCCGTCTCCGGCGGGGCCGCGGATCACGCCGTCCTCGCCGGCCAGCAGCGGCAGGAAGTCCAGGTAGAAGTTGTCCCGCAGGAACGTGTAGTCCATGCCGGAGGCCTTGATGCGCTCCTCCGTCGCGAAGTGGTCCCGGCCCAGTGTGAACGTGGAGTCCGGCGCCGCGCCGAAGAACGAGGTGTACACGATGTGCTGGACGCCCGCTGCGGCCGCGGCATCGACGAAGGCGTAGTGCTGCTGCAGCCGGTCCTCGGCCTCGGCTGCGGAGACCATGAACAACGTTTTCGCCCCGGAAAGCGCCGTCTTCGCCTGCTCCGGCTCGGCGTAGGTGGTGACGAAGGGGACGGCGCCTTCGAGCTCAGGTGCCCGGGCGGCGTCCCGCACCAGGAGCCGTTGCTGGCTGCCGGCCTGGGCCAGCAGCCT
Source organism: Arthrobacter sp. 05T410 (assembly GCF_056396505.1). Taxonomy (NCBI): domain Bacteria; kingdom Bacillati; phylum Actinomycetota; class Actinomycetes; order Micrococcales; family Micrococcaceae; genus Arthrobacter; species Arthrobacter sp. 05T410. The sequence continues at coordinate 20,358 of NZ_JBFTLP010000028.1, forward strand.
GGCCACCAGGGCGCCCAGCTGGCCGGTGGACCCGGTGACGGCAAGCTCGGGAGCGTTGGTCATGGCCTAGGCCTCGCGGGAGGCGGGCGATTTGGTCTGCGCGGGGTCGCGTTCGGCCAGTGAGCCGATGACGGCGTCGATCTTGTCCATGATCACCGCGTCCAGCTTCACGCCGGCTGCCGCGACGTTTTTCTCGATCTGCTCCGGCCGGGACGCTCCCATGATCGCGGAGGCCACGTTCTTGTTCTGCAGCACCCAGGCGATGCTGAGCTGCGCCATGGTCAGCCCGGCCTCCTCCGCGATCGGCTTGAGCTGCTGGACGCCGGTGAGGACCTCGTTGGACATCCAACGCTCGATCATCCGTGAACCGCCCTTGGAGTCCGTGGCGCGGCTGCCCTCAGGGGCAGGCTTGCCGGGGTGGTACTTGCCGCTCAGCACGCCCTGGGCAATCGGGGACCAGACAATCTGGGACAGGCCCAGTTCTTCCGACGCCGGAATCACCTCGGCCTCGATCACTCGCCACAGCATGGAGTACTGAGGCTGGTTGGAGATCAGCTGGAAGCCCAGTTCCTTGGCGAGGGCATGGCCGTCGCGGATCTGGTTGGCCGTCCACTCGCTGACCCCGATGTACAGGGCCTTGCCCTGCCGCACGATGTCCGCGAAGGCCTGCATGGTCTCTTCCAGCGGCGTCTCGTAGTCGTAGCGGTGTGCCTGGTAGAGGTCCACGTAGTCGGTCTGCAGCCGGGTGAGGGAGCCGTTGATGGATTCCATGATGTGCTTGCGGGACAGGCCGAGATCGTTGTGGCCCTTGGGCCCGGTGGGGCCGAAGACCTTCGTGAAAATTTCCAGCGACTCGCGGCGCTCGTCCTTCAAGGCTGCTCCGAGGACCGTCTCCGCCGCTGTGTTGGCGTACACGTCGGCCGTGTCGAAGGTGCTGATACCGGCGTCGAGCGCGGCCCGGACGCACTGGGTGGCGACATCGTTCTCCACTTGGGAGCCATGGGTCAGCCAGTTGCCAAACGTGATTTCTGAAATCTTGAAGCCGCTGTTCCCGAGGTATCTGAATTCCATGGGTTCCAACGTAGCGGACTTGCCTGCCCGGGGTAAGGGCTCAGCCGGCCTTGCGTTCCTGGACCGGCTGTTTGGCCTTCCCGGCCGGCGGAGTGCCGCGCAGCGCCACGAGCGATCCGGTGTCCAGCAGGGACTTCGCTGCGGGCATGGGCGGCTTTTTGAACGCCCGCGGGACGGCGCCAAGTGTTCCATTGGTGTCCGTGGCAGACTGCACGAGGGCAGAGACTTCTGTGATGTCCTGTGCCGGTGCCAGGGGGTCGGGCAGGTCCCGGACGGTGACCCGGACGGCGGGTCCGGCCTCGGCCCTGGCCCTCGCGGCGGCGCGGGCATCTGCCCGGGCCACGGCGGCCGCCCACTCCGGGGACAGCGCGGGTTCCTTTTTGGCTGTATTCCGGGCGGGGCGTGCGGGCTTCGCGGCCTTGGCCGGCCGGTGCGGCGCCGGCTCTTCCCCAGCCCCATTTTCCCGTGATACCGGGGTTCCGCGGACGAGCCCGGCGACGGCCAAGACAACGACTGCCGCCAGCCGGCCGATCCCTGCGAGCACGAGGGTGGCGGCGAAGACCAGGAAGAGGCCGAGGAACATGAAGAACGCCACGCCGAGGGTCCCGAAAAAAGTCAGGTTCAGCGCAATGGTCGTTGGATCTTCCATGTCACCTCTCCTTGCCGGCCTGCTTCAGCGTGGTCCCTGCCGCAAGCACACGGCGGGCAGGAGCCCCCTTAACAATACGTACTTTTCGCTGGCCCCGTGCCGCCCCCGGCAGTCGTGGCGAATATGTGTCAAAGCCGTTATCCGCGGGCGGGGCACGGGCCCCGCCGGCCGGGCGTCTATAGTCGGAGACAGCCCCGCCGGCGTCGTCCGGCCCGCCGGAAGGACATCTTGTGACGCACGCCGCAGCAGCCGATTCCGAGCCCGCCGGAGCATCTGGCACGGACCGCTCCGTGAGTATTCCGGAAGCGGCATATTCCGCGCCGTATGAGGGGAACTGCCCGTGCCTGTCGGGCGAGGCGTATGTGCACTGCTGCGGCCGGTTCCATCGCGGGGACGCCGAGGCGCCTACGGCGGAGCAGCTTATGCGCTCCCGGTACAGCGCCTTCGTGGTCCAGGACGCGGGGTACCTGCTCCGGACCTGGCACCCGGACACTCGGCCCGCCGAGCTGGAGTTTGATTCCGGCATGCAGTGGCGACGCCTGGACATCCTCTCCACCAGCCGCGGCGGCCCGCTGGACAGCGAAGGCACGGTGGAATTCGCGGCGCACTACCGGCACGAGGGCGAACGCGGCCTGCACCGCGAAACCAGCCGCTTTGTGCGGGTGGACCGGCGCTGGTACTACGTAGATGGCGTCGTTGCCGGCTGAGCCCTCCGGGGCTGACGCCGTCGCGGCTAGGGGCGCCCGGCTGAGTTGTCCCGCGCTGAGTTCTCTCCGGCTGAGTTGTCCCTGACGGGGTGGTTCTCAACCGTTGCTGCCGGGCTGAAGCCGGCCCGATCCACCCTGCGGTGGAAACGCATTCCCGCGAGGCCGCCCAGCACTGCGCCCACCAAAGCCACCGCGGCCACGACGATCGCCGCGACGATGCTCAGGGTGTTCAATTCGCCCTCGTTGATCGGGATCCGCGGGAAGCTGTTCAGGTTGGCCAGGATGTTGAAGCGCTGCCCGGCGACCAGGCCCAGCACGGCGACGACGATCGCGGCGATCAGTGCCCAGATCCAGACCATGAAGCCCTGCCTGGCGCCGTTGAAGCGGGCCATGCGCCCGGCGACGTATCCGCCGCAGTAGTAGGCGACCAGGAGGATCACGAGCAGCACGATGATGCCGGTCAGCCCGACCGTCTGATTGCTGGAGGCCTGGTCGACGGCGTCGTTCACATCGGTGTTGGTGGCCAGACCGACGGCGGTACCGCCGGCAGCGACCAGCGCGGTGAGCAGCACGGCCGTACCCGTGGCCGTCAGCCAGCCGAAGAATGCCGAGCCGACCTTGATGCCGCCGAACTGTTCCTTCTCGCGGGCCACTACCGTCTCGCGCGTGGGGATCTCTTCCACGACAGTGTCGTGAACAGCATCGCGGACCGGTGCGTCGCGGACGGGGTCGTCGTGGCGGACTGCTGTCACCGGGCGGGTTGTGGCGTCGTCCTGCGCGGCGTGGCGTGTCGTCTTGTCGTCGGGGCCTGCGGTGCTGCTCATGAGGGCTGCTCACTTTCGCTGAATGACCGGGCACACTGGAGACGCCGGTCTGGCGTCAACCTAACCACGGCGGAATCCGGTTAGCAAGGATGCTTACTATCCGTGGCGGCGGCCCGTCAGCGGTACTTGCGGTGCAGGTCCTCCCGGACGGAGGCGCGCCGGCTGGCGTCCGCGATCCATGGACCGGTCCCTTCAGACTGGTCGAGGATTCCGGCTTCCAGCCAGGTGTAGTCCCCGGCCAGTGTCTTGCGGGCCAGGGCATGGTCGGCGTCGTCGGTGTTCCGCCACAGCCGGTCGAAATATTCGTCGACGCGAACACGGGCCTGTTCGCAGTACGCCTCGGCGAGTTCGTACGCGGAGGCGCCGCGTTCCGGCTGCGTCCGCAGCAGCATCTCGGCGCGCGAACAGCAGGCTGCCATGGCAAACAGCTCCGCACCGATGTCCACGATCCGGCCCAGGAACGCCTGCTTGTGCTCAAGTTTGGCCTGCCACCGGCCCATCCCGTAGAAGGTCTGCCGGGCGAGGCGCCGGGAGGAGCGCTCCACGTAGCGCAGCTGTTTCGCGAGCCGGCCGAAGTCGCTGTAGGAGCGCGGGTCCATGCCGGCGCCGGCCACGAGTTTGGGCAGCCACTTCGCGTAGAAGCCGGAGGCGCCGACGGCGGCCTTCGCCTTGTCGGAGAGGCGGGCATCCTCCGAGGCGAGGTCTCCCGCGGCGGCCAGGTGCGCGTCCACGGCCTCGCGGGCGATCAGCAACCTCATGATTTCCGAGGACCCCTCGAAGATCCTGTTGATTCTCATATCGCGGAGCTGCTGTTCCGCGGCGACGGCGCGCTCGCCGCGGGCTTCGAGGGAGTCCGCCGTTTCAAAGCCCCGGCCGCCGCGGATCTGCACGAGTTCGTCCGCGATGAGGCAGCTGATCTCCGTGGACCACAGCTTGGCGAGGGCCGCCTCGATCCGGATGTCTTTCTGCCCGGCGTCGGCCATTTCCGCAGAGAGTTCAAACACGGCGTCCAGGGCGAAGGCGCTGGCGGCGATGAAGGCGATTTTCTTGCCCACTGCCTCATGCTGGCCGATCGGCCGGCCCCACTGGGTGCGGGCGTCGGACCATTCGCGGGCGATCTTCAGGCTCCACCGGCCTGTGGCGACGCACAGCGCGGGGATGGAGAGCCGGCCCGTGTTCAGTGTGGTGAGGGCGATCTTCAGGCCCTGGCCTTCCCGGCCCAGCCGGTTGGCAGCGGGGACCCTGACCTGGTGGAAGCGGGTGACGCCGTTTTCGATCCCGCGGAGCCCCATGAAGGTGTTGCGGTTTTCCACGGTAATGCCATGGGTGTCCATTTCGACCACGAAGGCGCTGATGCCGCCTTTGTGGGCGGTCCCGTCCGCATCGGTGTGCGGCGGCACGAGGGCCATGACCACGACGAGCTCGGCGATAACACCGTTGGTGGTCCAGAGCTTGACGCCGTCCAGGAGGTACGACTCGCCGTCGTCGGAGAGGACGGCCGTGCTGCCCATCCGGGCGGGGTCGCTGCCGACGTCGGGCTCGGTGAGCAGGAAAGCGGTGACGGCGCCGGCGGCGCAGCGGGGCAGGTATTCGCGCTTCTGGGCCGGAGTGCCAAAGACCTTGACGGGCTCCGGTACGCCGATCGACTGGTGCGCGGAGATCAGGGCGCCAAGGCTTGGATGCACCGAGCCCAGCATGGCCAGTGCGCGGCCGTAATACACGAGCGTGAGGCCCAGTCCGCCGTATTCGCGGGGAATTTTCATTCCGAACACACCGAGCTCCGCGAGCCCTTTGAGATAGTCGTCCGGGATCCGGTCGTCGCGTTCGATGGTGCGCCCGGACATCGTGCGGCAGTAGTCGGCCAGCCGGGCCATGAACGCGTCGCCGCGTTCGACGTCGTCGGCGGGGGCCTCGGGCCACGGGTGTATCAGCGACAAATCGAAGCTGCCAAGGTAGAGGCCCTTCGCGAAGCTGGGCTGGGTCCAACTGGTTTCGCGGGCGGCCTCGGCAATGGCGCGGGCGTCGGCGGCCGTCGCGTCGGGGCCGACGTGCTCAGCGTCCCCGTCGGCCGCCGGAATCGGAATGCCTGATGTTGGAGAATCTGACGCTGGAGTACCGGGTGTGGTGGCGGGGTCTTCGATGGCGGAGCTCACGGGGCATCTCCTCTAACCGGGTGACCGGCTTGAGCCCTGGATCCGCCGCGGGTGGAGGACCCTTCAGCTGTCCCGCAATACTACTCGCGGGTAAGTGCCTGTGCTAGGGGAGGCCTGGCCCGGAAAGTCGGACCGGAAGTCCGTGCCGAAGTCGACCTGGAAATCGGCGGGCATCTCCACCGTTGAGGCGTGGTGGACCAGCCGGTCCCAACCGTGGTTGATGCCGTGGACCAGGCCCACCAGCGCGCCGGCCACGAGGTACCAGGCGAGCCGGCCGACACCGACCAAAACCATGGCCGCGAACGCGGACACCATCATGAAGGCGCCGATCATCACGGCAAACACGAGGGTTCCAATGACCACCATCGTGCCGGTTTCCACTGCGCTTAGGTCGAACTGCATTCTTCCCCCTGCACCATTGCTCCGGTTGAACCAGTAGCCCGAGCGTAGGGTGCCGTGGGCGGGCTGAACTAGGGTCCTTGGACGGTGGCGGCCTCTTGATACGGGATCGAAATGCTACCGGGGCGTAGGTCACGGCTGGGTTGCGGCACCCTCACCGATCGCGGGGGTCGCACCGTTTGTCAGTGCCGGGAGGCTGCCCGGTGTCAGTCTTCGTCGTGTTCAGGGGCGCTCTGGCTCATGACCCGGAAGTCCGCGCCGAGGGCGACTTCGACCTGGGACCCGTCGTTGAGGCGTACCTCGACCTCGTAGGCCGCGCCGGAGTCGTCATCGCGCTCCACTTCGGTGACGCTGCCCTGGCCCACCTTCGCCAACGCGGCCTGTGTTGCCATGGCACGGTCGGCGTCACTGAGCGCCGGCCCATCGGAATCGTCACCGATCTCGAAGTTCCCGATCTTGGCGGTGAGGGCGCCCGCACTTCCGGACCAGACATCCCTGGCCTGGGTGGCCCCGACCGCAATTGACGCTCCCCCCAGCACCACCGCTGCAGAGGCCGCCCCCGTGATCCAGATCGTTCTCTTGCGCATGATCGTCTCCCTTCGGCTGGTCATTCCAGTGTGCGCCGACATAGGGGCGCAGACAACGATGAATGCGGACGGGGCCCTGCGTTAACCTTGTAGCTGGCAGTTTTTAGAATCCGCTGCCCCGCAACGCCACCCCAAACCATCCCCTGGCAGCCGAAGGAGAGCGCGTGTCCCGTTCCGCCGTGTCATCAGCCGACGCCATCAGCACCCGGCTCCGGGACCTTGAGCTCCTTACCAAGGGACCTGCCTGGGCGCTGACGCGTTCGGCGCCTTGGGTGATCGCCGTGCTCCAGGCTTCCTTCACCCGCACGCGCGCGCAGCTGCCGCTGGAACAGTTCCACGCCGACGTCGACGCCTTCCTCGAGCAGCTCCGCCGGCAGGCCCCCGGCACGGGAGAGCATCACAGCGGCTCGGCCAACGGCACACTTTCCGGAAAGAAATACGCGGACGAATGGACCCGCAAGAACTTCCTGACCCGCCGGAACCAGTCGGGCCAGATCGTTTACGAAGTCACGGAGCCTGCTGCCCGCGTCCTGGCTTTCCTGGACAGCCTCTCCAGCGAGCGGTCCACGCTGAACGGCTCCCGGCTCGGCACACTGCTGGGCGACGTCGAGAAGCTCGCAAACGAGACCAACCCGGACCAGAGCGCACGCATTGAATCCCTCGAAGAGGAGATCGACGAGCGCCGCCAGCTGATGGAAGACATCAGCTCCGGCGATTTCGACGGGCTGCTCGACGACGACGAGGCCGTGGAGGCGGCAGGCAACATCCTCGATCTCGCGGCCAGCCTGCCCGCGGACTACAAGAAGATGCGTGACCGGATCGAAGAGCTCGTGGGGGAGCTGCGCAACCAGATCATCGAGGAATCGCTCAGCAAGGGCGCCACCATGGCCCAGGTGCTCGAGGCCGACAAGCGGCTGCGGCAGAGCCCCGAAGGCCGGACGTTCCGCTCCTTCACCGCGTTCCTGGAGGACCCGCAACAGCAGCTGAGGTTCCGGTCGGCGATCGGCGAAGTCCTGAGCCGGCAGTTCGCGGACGAGCTCAGCCACGATGAACGCGAGACGCTCAAGAACCTTGTGGCCGAACTCCGCACCCAGCACAGCCAGATCCAGCGGATCTACGGCAAGCTCAGCGAGAGCCTCAACACCTACGTCCAAAGTGACGACTTCCGGCAGTCGGTCCGGCTCCGGAAGGTCCTGCGCGAGGCTGAGCAGGCGATCCGCACCCTGCCGTACGAGCGCGAACGGCCCGGCCTGGTCCGCGGCCCGGTGCTGTTCAGCGCCGGTTTCGAGTCCCTGGCCATGGTCAAGCTCTTCGACCCTGACGAATTCGCGGCTCCACCCAAGCTGGCCGACCCCATCGCGTTCTCCGACTCGGACCGGGCGCGCTCGCCCCGGACCGCCAAGGCCAAGCCGGAGGCCATCCGCGCCGCGCTCGCGGGGGCCTCAACCCTTACCGAGGCCTGGGCGCAGCTGCCGGCAGAGGAACGCCACATCAACTCCATCCGGGCCCTGTTGTCGCAGACCCTCCACGAAGGTGCCGGCTTCGACCGGGGGACCTGGGGCCCCATCGAATTCGAACAAATCGACGGCACCACCCGCACCGCTTACCTGCCCGTCGTCACGCTCGCGAAGGATTGACCATGACTGAAGAGACTGTGACCGAGACCCTGACCGAGACCACGACAGAAACCACGGCAGAGACCGCGACCGAGACCCTGGCAGAGACCGCGGCGGCGGACCCGCAGTCCGCGCCCGAGTCTGCGCCTGCGGACAGCGATGGCGCCCACGTCCGCAGCGACCCCTTCATCGTCACCCCCCGGGACACGTTTGTCGACGGCGCCGCACTCTTCCCGGGCGACACCGGCGTACTGCCCATGAAGGTGCGGCAGGCGCTCGTGAAGCTGCTCAAGGGCCCCTACATCGACGGCGGCCGCGACGAAAAGCTGTGGACCACGCTCCTGGACAACCAGCTGATCCTGCGCAGCCGCCTCTCCGAACTCTTCCTCACGCTGCAACTGGACCACGGGCGTAAGGTCGCCGTCCTGCGCCCGGTTGACCCCGAGGCGATCGGCGGCAGTACGCGTTCCAGTATCCTGCGCCAGCAGCGTGCCCTGAGCCGGGTCGAGACCATCGTCCTGCTCCGCCTGCGCCTGCTCCTGGACCGGCACGTCACCGCCCAGACGGACCCGACGATCACGCGCGAGGAAATCGCCGAACTCGTCGCCCACTACCAGCCCACCGGCCAGCAGGACGCCCTGCGCGATGCCGACGTCGTCAATCGCGCCATCACCAAGCTCCTGGCCCGCCAGCTCCTGCTCGCCACGGGCCTGGACGAGGTCTACACCATCTCCAACGCCCTCCCGCTGGCCCTGCCGTTCGAAAACATCGGCGACATCCCGGCCCAAATCGAAGCCCTGGTGGCAGCCAGCACAGACCAGTCGGGAACGGAGCCGCTCCTGGAGCTCGACACAGACACCTCGGCAAACGCGGAGGAAGACCCGGACGACGACGGCGATGCCGTCGCCGAACGTGACGTGAACAGCGGCACCGCAGTCGCTGCGGACGCCCACGGTGACCCGTACAACGACGACGGCGATGCCGCCCCGGGAGTGGCATCGGGCCTGTCGGAGCCGCGCGCTGAGCTGATCGAAGATCAGCTGCGCGTCGCAGGGGCGGGGGCGGCATCGCCGTCGTCGTCACCCAGCCACACTGAAGAAGCCGAGGAGACCAAGTGAGCATCGCAACCATGCTGCCCATGGGTGAGCTCACGAACCCCGGCCAGATGCGCCTGGCCCTGGTCCAGGTGGTCAACTGGGGCACATTCCATGGCGCCCACACGATGCACGTGGACCGCAACGGCACACTGCTGACCGGCAATTCGGGCGTCGGAAAGTCCACGCTGTTCGATGCCATGCTTCGGGTCTTCGACGCCCGTCCCCGCTCCAACGAAGCGGCTGCACAGCGGGCAGGCGGCGCTGTCGAGGACAAGCGCACCACGTTCACGTACATGCGCGGCAAGGTAGGCGACAAGGCCGTGGGAGAGGGCTCGGCGAGTGCGTTCCAGCGCCCCGGCGCGACCTGGTCCGCCGTCGCGCTGACGTTCGACAACGCCGCCGGCACGCGGGTGACGGTTTCGGCGCTTTTCGACCTGCCCAAGAACGGCACGGAATCCAGCGTCGGCCGGTACTACGTGATCGATAACAAGCCGCTGGACCTCGCGGCGATCGAGGGCATCGCGGAGAAGCGGTTCACCAAGTCTGCGCTGGACGCGATCTTCCCGGACGCCCAGATCTTCGACGTCCACAAGGCCTTCGCCGAACGATTCCGCCGGCTTCTCGGCATCAATTCGGATCAGGCCCTTCCGCTGCTGCGCGTTATCCAGGCCGGCAAGGGTCTCGGGGGCAGCGTCAACACCTTCTTCCGCGACCAGGTCCTCGATGCCCCTGCCACGCTGGCCGCGGCGGATGACGTCGTCGAGGAATTCAGCAACCTCATGTCCATCCGGCAGCGCCTCGAGGACGTCCGGCAGCAGCGCGACCAGCTGGCCCCCGTCCCCGGGCTGAATAAGGAATACGCGCAGGCGCTCCTGGACGCGAACCGGCTGCGGGACCTAACAGGTGAGGAATTCGAGGCTTACAGGCAGCAGCTCGCGGTCACAGTCCACGAGAAGACCCTGGCGCGGCTGAAGGAGCTGGCCCAGGCGAAGGCCACGGACCTGGCCGCCGAACGCGCTGTCCGTGACGGCTTCGCCAAGGAACTGCGCCAGCTGGAGGGCGAGTACAACAACCAGGGCGGCAACGCGATTTCCGCGATCGAGCAGTCCCTGGAGAACGCCCGGGTGGGGCTCAAGCTCCGGCAGGAAGTCGAGGCATCGACCCGCAAGGCGCTGACCGACGCCGGGCTGGAACTGCAGTGGTCGGCCGCCGGCTGGGATCAGGCCCACGAGCACGCCGCGGCACGCTCGGCTGAGCTCCAGGACGATTCCGAGGCGCTCAAGGAACTGCGCTTCGAAGCCTTTGATGGCCACGCCACCCGGAAGCGCGAACTCGCCGCGGCCCAGCAGGAGCTCGTCTCGCTGAAGACGCGCAAATCGTTGCTGCCGCCGTCGAGCATTGAAAACCGGAGCGCCATTGCCGCTGCCACGGGCGTGCCCGAGGAGCAGATGCCTTTCGGCGGCGAGCTGATCGACCTTGCCGAGGGCCAGGAACAGTGGCGCCCGGCTGCCGAGCGCGCGCTGCGGAGCCTGGCCACCACGCTGCTGGTCCCGGGCGAGCACTTCGCGGCAGTCACCCGTTACCTCAACGACCATTCCGTGCGCGGGGCGCTGCGTGCCGTGGACGTCTCCCGGCCCCTGGCCGGCGGCGCGCTGGCCGTCGAGGACGTGGCCGATCGCGACCTGCTGACCAAGCTCAGTTTCCTCACCGATGCCGGGCTGCCGGCCGGGCCACACGCCCAGGCGCTTGCGCAGTCCAGCGCCTGGCTCCGCGAACGGATTGCCCTCGACTTCGCCTACCCGTGTGTGGAAAACCCGGACGAGCTCGCCGGCCTGGACAAGGGCCTGAGCCTGGGCGGTGTGGTCAAGCGCAACCGCCACACAGTGGAAAAGGATGACCGCTTCACATCCCGCCAGGACTACGTCCTCGGGTTCGACAATGCCGCCAAGCTCGAACTGGTGGCGGCCCAGGTTGAGGACCTGCAGCAGGAGCTGGCCAAGGCCGCCGAGCTGGCGCAAAGCCGGGAAGAGTCGCACCAAGGCATGACCCGGCAGCTTGAAGCCTTGCGCCGGGTGGCCGAGGACCACCGGCCCTGGGAACAGGTGTCGGCCGCCGTGGCCGGCGAGGAGCTCGCCCGGATCGAGAAGCGCCTCAAGGACGCCCTCGCCGCACAGGCCGACCTCGAACCGCTCCGCGCCAGCATCGAAGCCGCGCGGCACAAGCACCAGTCCAGCACCGAATCCGCGGCCGTGCTGCAAAGCGAGTACAAGGCCCTCGATGCGCGCATCACCGCCGCTGGTGCGCTGCTCGATGCCGCACGCACCCGGCTGGCGCAGGCACCGCCGTCGGACGCCGGCGTCGCCGCGCTGGAACCGTACTTCACCGGCTTCGGTGACGTCCTGGAGATGCACGAACTCGACAACCTCGCCAACCAGGTCCGCACCAGGCTCCTGGCCGAACTGCACGTCGCCGAGTCCCGCGGGCAGGCCACCTCGGAGCGCCTCACCCGCATTTTCGAGGGTTTCGTCCGGGAGTGGGGCACGGCGATATCCGCGGACCACGGCACCTCGATCGGCGCCGCGGGGGAGTTCGAATCCCGCTACCACGCGATTGTCAGCGACGGGCTGCCCGCCCAGGAGGCCGAGTTCCGGCAGTTCTTCAACCAGCGGACGCACGAATCCTTTTCCACCCTGCTGCACCTGCTCGACGAGGAGCGGCGCGCCATCACGAGCCGCATCCTTCCGCTGAACGGGATCCTGTCCGAGGTCAACTTCCACGAGGGCAGCTTCCTGGAACTCGACATCAAGCAGACGCTGCCGGCGACGGCGAAGCAGTTCAAGGACGCCATCCAGAACGCGCTCAAGGTCCGGCACACCCGGCCCGGCAAGGCAGTCACTGTAGCGTCCGCTGCGGCGTCCGCTGCAGCGTCCGGAGCGGAGGGGGGCGACGACGCCGAGCTCACCACCCGCTACAAGTCGCTCGAAACGCTCGTTAAGCGGCTCGGCTCGCAGACCCCGGAGGACCGCCGCTGGCGGGCCGAAGTGCTGGACGTCCGCGGCCACCTGTTCATCCAGTGCAAGGAACACCGCGAAGTCCAGGTTGCCGGCGCCAAGGGGGCAGCGAAGGGCGCGAAGAAGACCGAGGTCTACATGCACGCGGACACCGGCTCCATGTCCGGTGGCGAGCGGCAGCGCTTCACCGCATTCATCATGGCGGCGGCGCTGAGCTACCAGCTGGGCATCGCCGAGCAGGGCTTCACCACGTACGGCACGGTCATGATGGACGAGGCCTTCGTGCTCGCCTCGGAGGAATTCGCCGGCGCGGGCATCAAGGCGCTGCATGAGTTCGGCTTCCAGCTCCTGCTGGCCGCGCCGGAGAACGTCATCGACCTTTCCCGGCACCTTGGCTCGGTGACGGAGATCCTCCGGGACAAGCGCACCAACCGTTCCGGTGTCCTGACGGCTCCGGTGATCGCCGCACGTCCGGGCACGGAGGGCACTTGGCGCTCCGAGGCGAACCCCGTGGACATCGTCCTGCGCTGACCGCACCCCTCTCCCTTGAAGCAACGCGGGGTCATTTACGGCCCATAAACGCCACCGTAATGGGCCGTAAGAGACCCCGCGTTGCTTGTGTCGGGGCTAATTGCCTTGGACGCGCTCCACGAACTGGGCCGTGCGGGCCACCAGCCCTTCGATCTGCCGCAGCACGACCGCGGCCGGGTCCGGGTTGATCTCGTTGGCCGCAGGCTCCACCCTGACATTGCGGCAGCACAGGAAATCGGCGCAGATCAAGGTGCCCAGCGTGTTGCCGTTGCGGCCGGACTGCCCGGCGCGCTTGGCCACCCACAGCAGGACGTCGTCCTTGGAGAACACGTCCCGGCACAGCTCGCAGAGCACGGAACGGTTCTTCTTGGCCCCGCCTTCAGGGGCCCGGAGCATGATGCCGGTGGGACCCTTCGGCCCCTGCACCACGAGATAGCCGCGGAGGGGCATCTTCGCGTCCCGCCAGGCCAGGAAGTCCAATGCTTCCCAATCCAGGGTGTCGAAGCTCTTGGGCAGATTGAGTTTGGCGGCTTCTGAGCGGCTCGCGTTGATGAAGGACGAGCGGATCTGCTGCGCCGTGAATTTTTGCATGACGGACACTTTCGAAAATCGGATGGCTCCGGCCAGACGGGCGCGCGGCGCGCCAGGCGGATTGTGGGCAGAAGACTGCCAGCCTGCAACTCCGGTGTGGGGCAAGGCGTCTCGCGGGACTAGTCCGTGCTGGTCCGGGACTTCGCGGGAAGGGCCTGCGCGGGCGGGGCTGGCAGGAGCGCGGGCGCGTAGCAGGCCACAGCGGCCACCCCGCTGACCGTGGCAACAGTCATCGTCGCGATGTCCATGCCCACTTCCCCCGTCCCAACACATCACCGGTTCCGATTATCCGGCGAGCCCATCCTTGCAAAGCCCGGGATTCGTGTCCAGTTCGCATTCCGCACCCGGCGGCTGGGCCTTGAGTAGTGCAACGAGGGGCGCATCGATGCTCCGGTGCACTTCAAAGGGCAATTGAGACAATTACGTTACTCAAACCTTTCTTAATTCTACAAAGGATAGGCTAGCCTTACTTAGGTTTGCATCACTTACCTAAGGAGTTCCGTGGCTTCCGCCCTTTTCACCCGTTCAGGCGGCCGCCCCGCCGGCCGCCGCCTCCGCAAGAGCGCAGGGCGGGCCGCAGCCCTCCTGGCCGCCGTCGCGCTGACCCTGACCGCCTGCTCTACCGGACCTGCCGGCTCGGCGGCGGCGGACGCTCCCTCCCAGCCGGCCAGCACCGTCTTCCCGGTGACCATCAAGCACGTCTTCGGCGAGACCACCATCAAGGAACAGCCCAAGCGCGTAGTCACCGTTTCCTGGGTCAACGACGACGTCGCGATCGCCCTCGGCGTGGTTCCCGTGGGCGTGCCTAAGAACGAATGGGGCGGTAACGACAAGGGCTCCACACCGTGGAAGGACGCCGCACTGGAAGAGCTCGGCGCCGGGTTCGGTTCCGCGAAGGCTCCCGTCCAGTTCTCCGAGGGTGACGGCATCAACTTCACCGAGATCGCCAAGCTGAACCCTGACGTCATCCTCGGCGCCTACTCCGGCCTAACGGAGGAGGACTACAAGAAGCTCAGCGAGATCGCCCCCGTCGTGGCGCACCCGGAGCTGGCCTACGGCACGCCGTGGCAGGACTCCACCGCCATCATCGGCAAGGCCCTTGGCAAGGAAGTCGAAGCCGCCAAGCTGGTCTCCGACACCGAGGCCACGATCAAGGACAAGGTCTCCAAGTACCCCCAGATCGCCGGCAAGTCCTTCATCTACGGCAACCTGGAACCGGACAAGAGCGACGGCGTCAACGTCTACACCGCCAACGACAACCGTCCCCGCTTCCTCAACGAAATCGGCATGAAGCTCGCATCCGTTGTCGAGGACAACTCCAAGGGCTCCAAGGAATTCTTCATCCCGTGGTCCGCCGAAAAGGCCAACGAACTCACCTCGGACATCTTCGTGACCTGGGTGCCGGATGCCGCCACCACCGACTCCATCAAGGCTGACCCGCTGCTGGGCCAGATCCCGGCCGTCAAGACCGGCGCGCTGGTTGCCGACTCGAACAACACGCTGACCCTGTCCATCTCCGCTTCCTCGCCGCTGAGCCTGCCGTGGTCCCTGGACACGTTCCTGCCGCAGCTGGCCGGCGCCGCGGACAAAGTCGCCGCCGCAGCGAAGTAACACGCTTCCATGACAATCAGTACGGCGACGGCGCCCGCCGGCAGTGTGCCCGGCGCACCTGTCGCCCCCGCCGGGAGGAAAGCCGCCGCCAAGCAGGCCGCCTGGCTGCTGGCCGCCGTCGTCGTCCTTGTCTTGGTCTGCGCGGCGTCCCTGGCTGTGGGTGCCCGCGGAGTCCCGCTCGGCACCGTCTGGCAGGCCCTGACGCAGTACGATCCCGCTGACGGCGACCACGCCGTCATCCACGCCCGCATCCCCCGCACCGTGCTGGGCCTGCTCGCCGGCGGCGCCCTCGGACTGGCCGGCGCGGCCATGCAGGGGGTGGCCCGCAACCCGCTCGCCGACCCGGGGATCATCGGTGTCAACGCCGGCTCGGCCCTCGCCGTCGTCACCGGGATCTACGTCTTCGGCGTCTCGTCCCTGACCGGCTACATCTGGTTCGCGTTCATCGGCTCCGCGGCAGCCGCCGTCGTCGTCTACCTGATCGCGTCACTTGGCACGGAAGGCGCGACGCCGGTCAAACTGGCACTGGCCGGCGCGGCCCTGAGCGCGGGGCTGTATTCGCTGATGAACGTCGTCCTGGTCTCCAGCCAGGACACCCTGGACCGGTTCCGCTTCTGGCAGGTCGGCGGGATCGCCGGCCGGGACTGGTCGGCGGTGCTGCCCGGGCTGCCGTTCCTGGCCGCCGGGGCGCTGATTGTGCTGTTCACCGGACGGATCCTTAACAGCCTGGCCCTCGGGGATGACATCGCCCGCGGCCTGGGCCAGCGCGTCGGACTGGTCCGCGCCGTCACCGCGCTGGGCATTGTGCTGCTCTGCGGCTCGGCCACGGCGCTGGCCGGGCCGATCGGATTCGTCGGCCTGGTGGTTCCGCACGCCGTCCGCTTCCTGACCGGCCCGGACTACCGCTGGATCCTGCCGTTCTCGCTGGTCCTGGCACCGGTGCTGCTCCTGCTGTCGGACGTGGCGGGCCGTGTCATTCTGTTGCCCGGCGAAGTCCCGGCGGGCATCATGACGGCGCTGGTGGGTGCGCCTGTCTTTGTGTGGCTGGTCCGCCGCGGGAAGGGGGCAGCGCTGTGAGCAAGGCAGACCTCGCCAACGTCAGGCGCGAGCTGGGGGAGAACGCACCCGCGGAGCGCGAACTGGCCGATCCCGCCGGCCCGGTCCGCGCCAATGTGGGGCCGCTGCGCAGTGCGCTGATGGTCCGTGTGCTGATGGGCCGTGTGTTGATGAGCCGGACGGCCCTGCTGGCCTTCGCCGTCATTGTGCTCTTCGCCGTCAGCATCCTGCTGGGCAGCTACACCGTCACCGTCCCGGACTTCGTCAGGATCCTCACGGCGCACCTCACCGGTGGCGAAAGGATCCCCGGCGCCAGCTTCATCGTGATGGAAACCAAGCTGCCGCGGGCAGTCATCGGCACCATGATCGGCATTGCCTTCGGGCTCTCGGGCGCCCTGTTCCAGACGATGCTGCGCAATCCACTGGCCAGTCCCGACGTGATCGGCATCAGCTACGGGGCCAGCGCGGCCGCCGTCACCGCCATCGTCGTTTTCGGAGCCTCCGGAGCGGCGGTGTCCGGCGCGGCACTGTGCGGGGCCATGGCGGTAGCCGTCCTGATTTACACAATCTCGCGGAGCGGTTCCCCCGGATCAGGCGGCGGCAATCACGCCAACGCAGCCGGAAGCCGGCTCATCCTGGCCGGCATCGGCATCGCCGCGGCACTGAACGCCGTGGTCAACTTCCTCATGACGCGGGCCGATATCCGCACCGCGGCCGAGGCCCTGATCTGGCTGAACGGATCCCTGAATTCCGCCAGCTGGGACCGTGCCGGAGTGCTGGCCCTGGCGCTTCTGGTCCTGGTGCCCGCCGCCGCCCTCCTCGCCGGCCCGCTGCGGATCCTGGAACTCGGAGACGACGCCGCCGCCGGGCTCGGCATCCGGGTGGGCATCACCCGGCTGGGCGTGGTGGCCGTTGCCGTCGCCCTCGCCGCCGTCGCCACTGCAGCCGCCGGGCCCGTGGCCTTCGTCGCCTTCCTGGCCGGCCCCATCGCGCGCCGCTTCACGGGCAAGGCCAGTCTTCCGGCCGGCGCGTTCGTCGGCGCCCTGATTGTCCTGGCCGCCGACTACTTCGCCGCCAACATCGCCCCCCTGCTGCTGGACGGCACCGTCCTTCCCGTCGGTGTGGTCACCGGCGCGCTGGGAGCACCGTTCCTGCTGTGGCTCCTGGTCACGGCCAACCGAAAGGACGCCTGACATGGCAGTTCTCAACGCCAAGGACCTGACGCTGCAGTACGACCAGCGCCGGGTGGTGGAAGGCCTCACGGCGGAGATTCCCGAGGGGAAGGTGACAATGATCGTGGGCGCCAACGCCTGCGGCAAATCCACGCTCCTCCGCGGCCTGTCCAGGCTGCTGAAGCCGGCCGGCGGCACCGTGACCCTGGACGGCAAGGACATCCATTCCCGCCCGGCCAAGGAACTCGCCCGCATCCTCGCCCTGCTCCCGCAGCACCCCACCGCCCCCGACGGCATTCTGGTCCGGGATCTCGTGGGCCGCGGACGCTACCCGCACCAGGGGTTCTTCCGCAGCTGGAGCGCGGGTGACGATCTCGCTGTGCACCGTGCGCTGGAAGTCACCGAAACCCTGGAGCTCGCCGAACGCAACGTCGAGGAACTCTCGGGCGGGCAGCGTCAGCGCGTCTGGATCGCGATGGCGCTGGCCCAGGAAACCGACGTTCTGCTGCTCGACGAGCCAACCACCTACCTGGATCTGGCCCACCAGGTGGAGGTCCTGGACCTGATCACGGACCTGAACCGGCGCCGCGGCACCACCGTGGCAATCGTCCTGCACGACCTGAACCTGGCGGCCCGGTATGCGGACCATGTCATCGCCATGAAAGGCGGCAGGATCGTGGCCGAGGGCACCTCTACCGACGTCGTCACCGAGGACTTGGTCCGACACGTCTTCGGCCTGGACTCGCGGGTGCTGCCCGACCCCATTTCCGGCACGCCACTGATCATCCCGCTCGGCCGGCACCACGCCGAGTTCCCAAAAGCAGAAACAGCAACCCTGGAGTTGGTCCCATGAGGGCAGTTAACAGCAGTGCAACAGCCGGCAGTGCAACGGGCGGCACTGCAGCAGGCAGCAGCCAGTCGCGGATACGCCGTACTCCCTCTGGGGTAAGCAACCAGCCGCCCAGCCAACCAATGACCCTGGCGTTCGACGTGACGGTCGCCGCGGTGCAGGAGCTCAGCCCCAACTTCCGCCGGGTCACCTTCGGCGGGTACTCCCTGCGTGGCTTCGGCGTCCACGGCGAAACCCTGGACCTGCGCGTGAAGCTGATGATCCCGTCCCTTGCCGAGGACAGCACCCAGCTGCCGCTGCCGGTGTTCCACATGGAGCAGTCCGGCTGGTACCAGGAATGGCTGGCCATGGATCCCGCGATCCGTGGCTCCATGCGCACCTACACGGTGCGGCAGGAACGCCTCGACTCCGTGTATCCGGAGATCGACGTCGACTTTGTCATGCACTTCGACGCCGCCGGAAACGGCGGACCCGCCGCGAACTGGGCGCTGAACGCCAGGCCCGGCGACGCCCTCACCCTCATTGGACCCAACAACCGGGCCGCGCACTGTGTCACGGCGGAGACCTACTCCGGCATCGAATGGCGGCCGGGCCTGGCCCAGCGCGTACTGCTTGCCGGTGACGAGACCGCTGTCCCGGCCATCAGCGCCATCCTGGAAAGCCTCCCGTCGTACATCAGCGGACATGCGTTTCTTGAGGTCCCCGAGCCCGGCGACTTCCTGGATCTGAGGTCCGACGCCGACGTCGAAATCACCTGGCTGGCACGCGGCGCCTCGATCGGCCGCTCACGTCCGCATGGCGAACTCCTGCAGGAAGCCGTCCGCGCCGCTGTTCCCGAACCCGGCTGGGTCGGCCTCCGGCCGCCCTCTGATTCTGCGGCCGGCGGCGGGGCAGGGCCCGAACCCGATGACGTGAACGTGGACCAGGACATCCTCTGGGAGACCCCCGCCCGGATGGACGCCGCGATGATCGGAGCCGGCAAGAACCCGGATAAGCCCGCCGGGGCACTGCCGTTCTACGCCTGGATCGCCGGCGAAGCGGGCACCGTCAAGGAGTTGCGGCGGTACTTGGTGCGGGACGTGGGGATTGACCGGAAACAGGTCGCGTTCATGGGGTACTGGCGGCAGGGGAAAGCTGAGCTGTAACCGACGCTCCCGCAGGTCCTGCGGTTCTTGCCCTGACGCTCCCGCAGGTCCTTCCGGGCTTACGCCCGCCACCGCTGCTTTGCCGTCGCTCGCGGTGTGCAGGTTGCTGTGCGGCTTCGCCCGCAATCGCTGCTTTGCCGTCGCTTAGACACCTCCTGCGGCCGCGGGCGGCCTTAGTCGGCGATGCGCTCCTTTGCAAAGCGGCGATTGCGGTCTTGGGGGTGGGTTACCTTCAGTGCGGCCCGGGTGACATTAAGGACACTCGCCGGTTGCGGTTGCGGTTGCGGTTGCGGCTCGCTCGGCCGGTCATCTTGGGTTAACTCTCCCTTTCCCTGGCCGCTTTTTGCGGGGGTTAGTTTGGACGGATGGGTTCAGTTCCTTTGCTTCCGGATCGGGGTGGGCGGCGGGTCTTTGTTGCCTTGGGGGATTCCTTCACCGAGGGCGTGGGGGACTACGATCCCCGCTTCCCCAACGGCGTGCGGGGCTGGGCAGACCGGGTTGCGGAGAGGCTGGCCAAGGCGCAGCCGGGGTGGGAGTACGCCAATCTGGCCATCCGCAGCAAACGGCTGCGTCACATCGCCGGCGAACAGCTCGGTCCCGCCGTGGCCATGGAGCCGACCCTCGTCACGCTCTACGCGGGCGGCAACGACATCCTGGATTTCGGCACGGACATCGGGGCCCTCATGCGGGACTACGAGTCCCTGGTGGCTGCGCTCGCCGGCACGGGGGCAACGCTGGTGCTCTTCACCGGCTTCGACGTCAAGGTCTCGGCGCTGCTGGAGCCGCTGAAGAAACGCAACGCCTTCTATAACCGGCGCGTCCGCGAGATCGCCGGCCGCTACGGCGCGGTGCTGGTGGACTACTGGTGCTTCGACGCCTTCCATGACCCGCGGATGTGGGATTCGGACCGGCTGCATATGTCCAAGGCAGGCCACAAATACCTCGCCTCACAGGTCCTGGACCACCTCGGCGTGCCGCACAAGATCAAACCCAGGGATTGGGAACCGCCCGTGAAGCCGGGCCTGCGGGAGTGGGAACGCCGGCAGCGCCGCTGGGTCCGCGACTGGGTATTGCCGTTGTTCGGGCGGAAGCTCCGCGGCGTTACCCTCGGCGATCAGCTCCGGCCGCGCTGGCCCGAACCCGTGCGGGTCCCGCGCAAGGGCGGCCTGAAGAAACTGCTGTACGACCAGCGCGCCAGCGGCCAGTCCGGCGCCGGGTAGCCGCCGGGACTCAGCTGTCCAGCAGGTTTTCGTAGCCCGGAGCCACCCTGTTGGCGTGGAACTCCATGACCTCGAATTCAGCCACACCGTTGACGTAGAACGGGTCCTTGGCCAGGGCGGCGTCAAGGCTGGCCCGGTCCGCGTTCGAGAGCAACAGACCGCCGGTGCGGGGGATTTTGCGCCCCGCGACCATGAAGACGCCGTCGTCGAAGGCTGCCTGCAGCCACGTCACGTGCGCCGGAAGATGGAACTCCACAATGTCCTCGGGGACTTTGTATGTCAGGGAGACTACGTACATGCGGCCAGCCTACCGGTAGCTGGCCACGGACAGGCGGGAAGTTTTCCGGAATTGCCCCCGCTGAAGTTGAATCGTCAAGCTTCCAGTCTCCTAGAATGTAGCCATGACAGAACCCCGCTGGCTCAACGCCGACGAACGACGGGCCTGGCTGGCCCAGCTCAGCATCAACACCATGCTGCCGGCCGCCCTGGACACCCAGCTCCACGCCGCGGGCAAGCTTTCCCTGTTCGACTACAACGTGCTGGCGATGCTTTCCGAGGCCGAAGGGCGCTTCCTGCCCATGAGTGAGCTCGCCGCGCGCACCAGCGCCTCCCTGTCCCGGCTCTCGCATGTGGTCACCAAGCTGCAGAACCGCGGCTGGCTGGAGCGCAGGCCGCACCCGGGCGACGCCCGCGTGACCACGGCCCACCTGACCGATGCCGGAATGCAGACGATTGTGAAACTCGCCCCGGGGCATGTCGAGGCGGTCCGCTCACTGTTCCTCGACGCCCTGAGCCCCGAGGACGTCGCGGACCTGGCCCGGATCGGCGAAAAGATCGTGGCCCGACTCGACGACGACCACTGGATCCTGCGCGACATCTAAGCGCGACAGCCGAAGGCGCCGCAGTCCGACGTCGGGCATCACCGTCTTTGTTGCTCACGGCAACTGCTGGCAGACTGGATCCATGGATTTCACGTCCCGCTATGTAGCCCTTGGAGACTCCTTTACGGAAGGCGTCGGCGACGACGACCCTACCCGGCCCAACGGTGTCCGGGGCTGGGCGGACCGGGTGGCAGAGGGGCTTGGCGCCGCCGATCCCGGCTTCGGGTACGCGAATCTTGCCATCCGCGGACGGAAACTCCGCCAGATCCTGGCCGAACAGGTCGATGCCGCCGTCGCCCTCAATCCCACCCTGGTCAGCATCTACGCTGGCGCCAACGACATCCTCCGGCCCAAGGTCGACATCGATGACCTGCTGGCCGAATACGATGCCGGAATCCGCAAGCTCACGGCCACGGGCGCCACCGTGGTGATGTTCACCGGCTTCGATGCGCGGGGTTCCAAGATTTTCGGCACCATGCGCGGCCGTACGGCCATCTACAACGAACTGGTTCGCGGCATCGCCGGGGACCACGGGGCCCTGCTGGTCGACTACTGGCGTTTCAGCGAGTACTACGACTGGGGCATGTGGGCCACGGACCGGATGCACATGTCTGCCGCCGGCCACGCGAACATGGCCAAGCGCGTCCTCACGGTGCTGGCACACGAGCACTCGATTGACGTCCCGCCCATGACGCCGGTTCCCGAGCTGAGCCGGGTGGACGCCCTCCGCGCGAATGCCCGGTGGGTCCGCGAATTCGCCGGCCCGTGGGTTGTCCGGCGCGTCACCGGCAAGTCGTCCGGCGACGGCCTGGAGCCGAAGTACGGCCAGCTGACCCACCTCTAGAACGGCACCTTAGGCGCGGAACCCCGGCGTCGCGAGCAGTTCCCCGTTTCGGCGGACGGCGAGGACATCGATCTCCCAACCGTCCGTGGCCCGGTGCAGCATCGCGGTCCCGCCGGCCACGATCGCCGTCGCGAGCACATCGGCGGTGACAATGTCTGCCGCGGCCACGGAGACCTGGGCGAACCCGGCGCCGGAGGAGCCCGCGGTCCGACTTCCGGCTCCTGCTGCCCAGATATGGTCACCCCGCTCCGCTGAGCCCGACGTCGCAAGGGCGCACCGGGGGCCAGGTCCGCCCAGCTCGCAGGCGGCAAGCAGCGCCGAGCGATCCAGCGGGTCAACGACGCCGGCCGCCCACGCGGTTCCGCTGCCCGGCACGGGCGAGCCCATCACCAACACGTCGCCGCCGGCATTCAGGCACCAGTCGGTGATCCCGCGGCTCCGCAACGCCTCACCGGCCTGCCCGATCGCGTAGCCCTTGATAAGCCCCGAAAGGTCCAGCACACCGTCGGGCCGCTCCGGGGAGAACGCGCCCTCCGTCCTGAGCCGCCAGCCGAGCGCCTCCGCGTAGCGGTCCCGCATCGCGGCGGATGAGTCCCGCAGGGAAAGCTCGCCGCGCGCCAGCCGGCTCGCCTCCGAATCGGGGCGGTACAGGCTGAAGGTTTCGTCCAACCCGGCAAAGACGCGCTCGACGGCGGCGCTTGCGGCGTAGAGCCCGCCCTCCCCGCCCGCAGTTTCCGGGACGGCGGCCGCTGGAACGGTCAGGCTGATGACTGTGCCCATCGAGCCAAACGTCCTGGCCCGCAGGGCAGAGCCGCCCAGCTCAGAGGTTGGCTGCATCAAGGGCCGCCTGCAGGGAGTTCAAGTACGCCTCGGAAGTCACCGTGGCACCACTGATGGTCTGCACATCCGCGGACTGGGATTGGAGCACTTCGGCGCGCAGGAGCGGGGCGGCCCGGTTGCTGATCTGCACGGACTTTCGTTCAGCATCGGTCAGCTGCAGCGCCGTGACGTCGGTGATCTTTCCGGCTTGAACCGTGATTTGCACCTGCACGGAGCCGAACCGGGTCTGGACGACCGAGCCAGGGTACGTCCCTACGGCCTTGGCCGAGGCCCCTGAGGTGCCCGCACCCGACGCGCCGGACGTTCCGCTTGAGCCGGACGAACCCGTGGACCCGGACGTTCCGCTTGAGCCAGACGAACCCGTGGACCCGGTGGTCCCGGCGGCCGCGCTTGCGACGGAGCTGCCGGTATCGGCTACATGGACGCCGGACTGCCAGCCGGCGATGAGGATGCCGGCGGAGGCCAGGGCGGCTGAAACTGCTGCGCGGGTTCTCACCAGTCGAACCTTTCGTAGTGGATTTGGTCTTCCCGGACGCCGGCTGCGCGGGCGTCTTCAAGCACGTTGTCTGCCCAGGCGGAGGGGCCGCAGACGTACACGTCGGCGTCGGCGATCTTCGGGTCATAACTGGCAAGCCGGTGGCCGGCACGGGCGGCGTGCTCCGGAAGCCAGGTCTGGATGCCGGCCGGGCGGGAGCCGGTCAAGTGGAAGAGCGTGGCGCCGCGGCGCCGGCAGAGATCGAGGATCTCCTCGCCCAGGTAGAGCTCGGATTCGCTGTGGCCGCGGAGGATGACAGTGGCGTTGCCGGGCTGGAATGGCGTGCTCTCCAGCAGGGCTCGAACCGGCGTGATGCCAATTCCGGCTCCCACCATGACCACATGGGTGCGGCTCCGCGCGGACGTGCTGAACAGCCCGTACGGGCCCTCCACTGCCACTTTGGTGCCGGGCTTCAGCGACGCCAGCTGGGATGACCCCTTGCCCAGGTTGCGGACAGTGATCCTCAGCGTGCCCTGGCCGGCGGCGTCGAAGTGGACAGGTTCGGCGGACAGGCTGAACGGATGCGGATGCCACCACAGGCCCGGAGCCAGGAACCGCCAGATAAAGAACCGGCCGCCACTGCCCGCCAGCTCGTCCAGTCGAAGGCCGGACATTTCAATGCTGACCACTCCGGGGGCCACCCGCACCACACGCTTGACGGTCAACTGGTGCCTGAATGTTGCCACCACAGGCTGGACCACCCGGTAGTAGAGGAGTGCGGCGCCGGTCGCGATGCAGAGGGCCAGCCAGTACCAGCGCTGCCAGGTTCCCTCGGCAAAGAGAGCGCCCACGCTGAATTGGTGGGGGAGAGAGGTCAGGACGGCCGCGTACGTCAGGAGGTGGACGGCGTACCAGAATTCGTAAGGGAACCGACGTCGGACGGCTACCAGGGAGGTGACGACGACGGCGATGAACAGGAGCATGGAAATGTAGGCCAGCCACATGTCAGGCACAAGGACCCAGAGGGCAACCGACTCGCTGACGGGGTCCAGCCCTTCCGCCATGCCGTAGCCGATCGCAATGAGGACTCCGTGGGCCAGCAGCAGGTACAGGGCCGGTTTGCCCAGCTTGCGGTGAAACTCAAGGGCGCGGTCGTGGCCGACTGTCTGGTCGATGAGTGGGATTCGGGCCGCCAGCAGCAGCATGAGAAGCACCAGGTCCATGCCGGCGAGGCCGGCTACAATCCCCAGCGCGGTGAAGGAACCGGCTGGAGTCGAGAAGCCGGCCATTCCGCCGTCGGCCAGCCACAAGGCGACCGCGCCGGCCAGCGACGTCCAGAAAAGGACCGTCAGCAGATCCGCTCTTAGCAACCGCCGGCGGTACTGCGCCCTGAAGGGGTTCACAGCGCCGCCGGAGCTGCGGCGAATCCCGGGACGGTTCGTCAGAAGTTGTGTGTTCATGGATCCAGAATTGCCCCCCTGCCTATCATTTCGCTGTGAAAAGCCTTCGTCGGGCATATGACCTGGGAGGGCACCGGCCCGACGCCTGCACTGGCTGTGGGGCACTGCCCCATACACCATTCAGCGCCGGATTGGTCTTTAAATCGCCGAACTCGTAGACTTGGTAGGCGCTAGGTGGCGCGGAGCGTGCGCAATTGCTCCGGTTGGCAGGACCCGTCTGAAAAATCGACGGTCCTGGAGGCCGGTAGTTAGGGGCTCAAGTTGCGCGCATTCCTGTATTCGCCCAGCATCCCGGCACTTCGCAATGACGGTCCAACAGATCGCCGGCGCCAGGTGCCCGTGGCCCACAATCTTCGCCGCAGTGAGGAAGCAGACGGTTTGTGCCGTCTGAATCCCGCGGACAACGACGGTTGGGGGATGGAGCCGGATGCGGACGCCGCCCAACGCGCGGTCAACGGGAACTCCGTTAGCCGTTTCATTTATTTTTTGAGGAGAGTCGTCATGGCAGCACACTGCCAGGTGACCGGAGCCGAGCCGGGCTTTGGACACAGCATTTCGCACTCGCACCGTCGCAACAAGCGCCGGTTCGACCCGAACATCCAGAAGAAGCGCTACTGGGTTCCGTCCCTGCGCCGTAATGTCACGCTGCAGGTTTCTGCTCGTGGCATCAAGACCATCGACGTACGCGGCATTGACGTAGTCGTCGCCGCCATCCTGGCACGAGGAGTGAAGCTCTAATGGCAAAGGATAAGGACGTACGTCCGATCATCAAGCTGAAGTCGACCGCAGGCACGGGCTACACCTACGTGACGCGCAAGAACCGTCGTAACGACCCGGACCGTCTGGTCCTGAAGAAGTACGACCCCAAAATCCGCCAGCACGTCGAATTCCGAGAGGAGCGCTAAACACATGGCTAAGAAGTCAATGATCGCTAAGAACGAACAGCGTAAAGTCATCGTCGAGCGTTACGCTGCAAAGCGCCTCGAACTGAAGAAGGCTCTGGTTGATCCCAACTCAACCGACGAAGTACGCGAAGCTGCTCGCCTCGGCCTGCAGAAGCTGCCCCGCAACGCCTCGCCGGTACGTCTGCGTAACCGCGACATCATCGATGGCCGTCCGCGCGGTACCTTCCAGAAGTTCGGCATCTCCCGTGTTCGCTTCCGCGACATGGCTCACCGCGGTGAGCTCCCGGGCATCACGAAGTCTTCCTGGTAATTCAGCACTCCAGAAGCCAGTGGCTTGAAGAAGGGCCGGCAACCATTTGGTTGCCGGCCCTTCTCGCGTTTTAAGGACTTGGCGGCTTCACGCCCCCCACTGTTCCCTTCGGCCGTGACGCACCACACACTGCTGGCTTACGACGCCGGCGGGCCTGGTTGGGTGGTTTTGGGTTGTGGTGGCGGGGTTTTTGGGTGGTGGGGTGGGTGTGGGGGGTGGAGTTGCGGTGGGGGCGTGGTGGGTGTATTGTTTTCTAAGTCGCCGCGAGGGAGACCAGCGGAAATGCTGGGAACCGGAGGCGGCCAATCC
>NZ_JBFTLP010000029.1:0-44200 GCF_056396505.1 Arthrobacter sp. 05T410
GCCTTGCCGGCGAAATCATCGACGCACTCGGCCAGCAAACAGTCACTGTCGTGGGGACGAACGCGGCCACGATCGTGCTGCCCCAACTGGCCCGGATGCTCGCCGACATCCGCGAGTCCCGGGACACCGTCTTCACCCGGGTCGAGGCCCTCGTGGAGGCCCACCCTCTTCACCCGGTCCTGACGTCACTCCCGGCGGCCGGCGTCAGGACCGCAGCACGGATACTCACCGAGATAGTCGGCAAAGACTTCGCATCCGCAGGACACCTGGCCTCCTACGCAGGCCCCGCCCCAGTGACCTGGAGATCCGGGACATCCATCCGCGGCGACCACCCATCGCGGAAAGGAAACAAGATCCTCAAGCGAGCCCTGTTCCTCTCCGCCTTCGCCGCACTGAAGGACCCGCCATCCAGGGGCCTACTACGACCGCAAACGAACCGAAGGCAAACGCCACAACCAGGCCCTCATCGCCCTCGCCCGCCGCCGTTGCGACACCCTCTACGCCATGCTGCGCGACGGCACTCTCTACGAACGACGGCTAAACCCCAGCGGCTTGACGAAAACCTTAGAGGCACCCCCCGCGGCTACCGGAACCCGGCCAACTACAAATCGGTTATTCTCATGAGAAGTGCCGTCCGGACGGCGGCATGACACTAGAACTGCCCGCCGGTGGCCATGAGATCTGCCCGCTTCCTTACTGAACCGACCGCGTCTTAAGCGGTGGGGGCCTCTCCCCGGGGTTTGATGACGGTGTCTAAGCGCACCAAAAGCGAACCAGGAAGAGGCCCTGTATGAAGTCTGACGGAGAAATCATGAAAATCTTGCTGCCTACGATCTGACCGGATCGTTGCGCGCCACCGCGGAGCTCACGGGCTGCTCGCACCACACCGTTGCCAATCGCGTCGCCGCGCGGGATGCTGGCCGGCCGATCGGGGAACCCGCGGCCCGCGGCCGGGTCACGGATGGTACCTGCCCAAGATCGAGGAATGGATCGAACGATCCAAGGGCCGGATCCGGGCGGACAAGGCCCACGAGAAGCTCCTCGCCCTGGGCTACACGGGTTCGGAACGCTCCACCCGCCGCGCGATCGCGCAGGTCAAGGCGGCGTGGCGGCTGGGCCATACCCTCGTGCACCGGCCGTGGATTACCGAGCCGGGCTTGTGGCTGCAGTACTACTTCGGCGACGGGCCGCGGATCGGCGGGGGTGAAGACCATCCTGTTCGTGGCCTGGCTGGCGTTCTCCCGCTTCCGGATCGTGATCCCGCTCAAAGACAGAACCGCGCCGAGCGTGTTCGCTGCCCTGGACCGGTGCTTCCGCATCCTGGACGGGGCACCGACGTATGTACTGACGGACAACGAGAAGACCGTCACCACCGCCCATGTTGCCGGGGTTCCGGTGCGGAACCAGCAGACCCTGGACTTCGCCCGGCGCTACGGGGTGACCGTGCGACCTGCCAGCCGGTGGACCCTGCCACCAAGGGCGGGGTCGAAGCGTCCGTGAAGCTCGCCAAGGCCGACATCGTGCCGAAGGACACCAACCTCCGCGAGCGTGGTTAGACGTACAAGATGTCTCCAATGCGGCAGAAGCCTGATGTCTGGCTTATATTATGCCCGTAGAAGCCGCTATCACTCTTTCTGTGCGTCTCTACAAGGGGACCCATGAAATCGGAGAGTACATCCTGATACTCAGGAATATTGTCCAACGACTTGAGCTTTTCGAAGAAGTTGACCTTCTTTTCAGTCGGCCTTTGCCAATGGCCTCCACGTCCCGCCTGGAGTTGGCTAGGCGAAAGTTTAACCTCGCGCCTTTGAGTCGCCCGGCTTTCCGAGATACTTTCATCTACACTTCTGAGATGAAGCAGTCCTAACGTGGGCACATACTCGAAATCATCGCGAACCGAGTGTAGTCCGGCGCTAAATTCAGAACGCGTTTTCCAGATGACCGGCTTCGTGTAACCGGATGTCATAAACCCGTAGGCGCGCTGTAACTCGATCTTTGCGGAGGGATCGAAAGCGCCTTCTCTGGAAATGTGTTGAACGACCTCAAACCCGATTGGAGCAGCTATGCGTTCAAGTGAGCGGAGTTTTGGCAGCACTTCACTGTCCCGCAGACCCAAGCCCACTAGCAGTTCGTCGCAGTCTGTTGTGACGACGATTTCATAGCATTGAAGCAATACCTTGGCAAAACTTGTCAGCGCCATTGCCTTGAAATCGTCGTCGAAGGGCACCGGCGGAAGACGCACGAAGTTGATCTTTACGCCTCGTCCATCCGTGAATTTAGTCAATGTGCTAGCAAGGTCAGGCTCGGAGGCATGATCCAGGACAAAGAATTCCGCCTCGGGGTAAATTCGGAGTCCGTTCTCAATCCATGCTCGCATCATAAACGTCTCGTCCCTAGCCATCGTAAGGAAAGCAATCGGTGCTTGGGGAGCGGGTGGGGGCCAAAACTCGATACGAAATTCCGCCAACTATGACTCCACTTCTGAATGTATCGGGCGACGGCAGACGGCCACGATGCAACCTATCCCGACTTGGGCAACTAGACGCCCTTTACCCTATCAGTCAAGCAGCGCGCGGTCTCTCGTAGCCTGCGCCCTCCCAACGATTCGGAGCTCAGGGACTGCCTGGCTGTTGTTTATTGATGGGTCTTAGGCCGCTGTGAGCGCAGTCCGATTCATAGTTTCATATTCGATGAACGTGAGTTTTCCCAGCCGTCGCTGTCGCTGCTGTAGGACGCGGTGGTAGGTCCGCTCGATCCCGTGCGTGATCTCCTTCCGCAACTCCTGCCGTGTGAACCACCTCTAACGGTCCAGGACGTTCTTCTGCAGCTGCGAGAAGAACGACTCCATCGCGGCGTTGTTCGCGGGCTATGGATGCGTCTCCGTCGCGACCCCAGACAGGCTCCTGGAACCTGTCCGGTTCACCTAGAATAAGGAGATGAACTGTGGCGTTCTTTGCCGAAGAATATGAGTTCGTGGTCGGAGTCGACACACACCCCCGCACCCACACGTACACGGCCGTGCATGCCATAACCGGTCGGTGACAGTCGGAACTGACCCATTGTGACCGCTTGGCGTCTAGTGGTCGTTGCAACACCTGAGCTTTTAGGAGTTGCAATTGGGAGAGATGAAAAGACCAAGGAAGTCCCGGGGCGCCCCTCGAAAGAACGCTGCACGGGCTCACTATGATCAGCTGATGAAACAGGGAATGGGCAATTCCGAAACATGCCAGATCGTGGGAATCAGCCGTAGTTCGGGCACTCGATGGCGCCACGGCCACTCGGTTGTTCTGAAGTTCGGATACATAAAAAGGGTTGCTCCGATCCCGCATCAGAGGCCGGTCGTGATCTCCGCCCGGTTTCTCTCCGAGTCAGGACGGGTCACGATCGCAGACCTCCTGCATGCCGGGCGCAGCATCCGCGCCATTGCCAGGGAGCTCGGGCGCAGTCCCTCGACTGTGAGCCGAGAGATCCGCCGGAACATTCACGAACCGTCTAGTAACTACCGTCCGCGGACGGCTCAGCGCAGTGCCGAACGCAGACGGTACCGGCAGCGGACCGGGAAGATCGCCGAAAACCCACGGCTGAGGGAGTTCGTGCGCGAAACACTTGAAGCAACGCTGGAGCCCCGCCGGATCAGTAACCGTCTATGCGCTGATTTCCCGGGACGACCCGAGATTCACGTTGTGCCTGAAACTGTTTATCAGGCCCTGTATGGGCGCGGAAGCCTGGATCTGGCCGTGGACCCGGCCGTATCGCTGCGCAGCGGACGGACTGGTCGCCGGCCGCGCCGCCGGAAGGAGCACCGGACCAAGCGCTTCCCAGATATGGTCATGATCCGGGACAGGCCTGCGGAAGTGGTCGGCAGATTAGTGCTGAGCCTGTCCCGTGCCCGGTCCGAGAGCGTGTCCCCGGCCCGGAGGAACAGCCGGCGGTTGGCCCAGACGGGGTCGATGGAGCGTCCCCGCCGGCCGTGGACCTGCTGGGTGAGCCGTTGCCTGACTTCGGTGAGCATGTCGTTGCCGAGCTTGACCAAGTGGAACGCGTCGACGCAGACGGCGGTGCGCGGAAGCCACATCCGCAGGGCCTTGCGGAACGCCGCTGACGGGTCGATGGCAACGACCTGCACGCAAAGGCGCCAGTCCAGGGGGCGGGCGAAGAGCCAGTCCCCGAGGCCTTCACTGTCGCGGCCGTCCACGATGCCGAGGACTTGTCCGGTGTCGAGATCCACAATGGTTGTCATCCATGGTTCGTACCGTTTCCAGGCCCTGGTGGCCGGGTCGCGGAAGAACCGCACGGACCGGTAGCGGTGTTCATCAATGCCAAGCATTCGCGGTGCCAGGGCGTCGACATCCGGTAGCGTCAGGGCCGCGGAGTCCAGTGCCCGCTGCACGAGCCATCAGGAGACACCGAACGAAGCGGCGGCCTCCGCGGCGGCCCTGCCGGACCCGATCACGGCGGTCACGAGCGCGTCGCGTAGCCGGCGGGTGGACCGTGCCCGGCGCGGAACCTGGGCGGTCTCCTCGGTGAACGTGCGGCGCGGGCACAAGTACTCATCGCAGAAGAATCTACGCTTGGCCCACTGCACTTCGACCGGCCCCGCGACAGGGATGGCACGGAGACGTTGGGGCCGGCGGGAATGAACACGGCCGCTGATCACGCCGCAGGATGGACATCCGGGCTCGGCGGTGGCCACCACGTGGATCCGTCGCTGCCCGAATGCGAGGACCTCGGTGTCGGTGACGCGGCAGTCGGGCAGGTTGAAGATGGCGGTGGCAGCATCCGGGCGCGGGGAAGTAGGCTCGATCAAGGCTCGTAGCTCCTGACTCTTGATGAATGCGTAGAGAACATCCATCACGGCAGGGCTACGAGCCCTCCAGCTTTCAAGACACGGAACCTGTTCCACCACCAACCACGAAGAGCCGTGAATGCCGGCGGGTGCCGATCACACCGTAGTCCGGGCACCCGAATTCGACGGTGCTCTCGACGTGGATCCGGCGCCGTCCGAAGCCCAGAATCTCTGTTTCAAGAACACGGTAGTACGGCAGGTTGAAAATGGCGGTGGCAGCATCAGCGGAGCGGGAAGTAAGCTCGGTCAATTCTCGTAGTCCTGTCATCGATGAATGCGTCAAGAACATCCATCACAACAGGGCTACGGGCCCTCCGCGTCTAAAGACACGAGCCCGAATTCACCACCGAGAGCCGACCTCCCTCCTCGCGCACACGCCGCAGCAGCATCAGGACACGCTTCTGCACTCGGCATCAGACGGTCCTAACCATGCTCATCTGCCAAAGGCCGCCATCCCACCAGGGCCACAGGCCCCTACACGAAATCTATTCACTATTATCTGTGAAGAACCCTGTGATCCGACATCGAGACGGGGACTGCCGGGGTTGGGCGTGGGTCGGATGCACACCGAGAGCATCGTAAATCCAACTGACCGGCTCGAACCGTGGATCGAAAACGAATTGCATCGTCTTCACGCAAACAGGATTCTCGCGAAATGCCTGCAGGCGAAAGGGAATTACTAGGACTCATTCTTTCGATAATTTATTACATCCTGCAGAATTACTTCAGCCCGCCGATCGAAACTTTGATATTTCCGAACTTCGTCGCTGATTTCAGCAACTTCTTCATCATTGGGGAAGAGTGAAGAATCAGAAAGGAGCGCAATTAGCTCATCGGAGTTCCTGTAAGTCTGAACCGCACCCTTGAATATCTCCATGACCCCGTCAACTTCATCACTGATCACCTTCGCACCCGATGCCACAGCATCGTAGAGTCGATTGTTCGCAAATCCCCAATTCGCCATATCATCAAAATGATCGTTGAGGACAATTCGAGAAGAACTATAGATTTCGACAAGCCTGTTGTTATCGATGAATTCAGAAACAATCATGTCGGCGGGAACAAAGCGTTCCCAACGTGGTCCCCAAACGTTGACTAAATAACCCGCTTCAACACAATCCGCTACGACCTTCCGGCCACGCGGATCGCGTGCACCTCCAACAAAGGTCAAGTCGTACCTGGGACCGACTTCATCCGGTCGAGGAGCAGGATGGAACCGTCTAGCATTGGTGGCCTGTGGAAGATATCGGGCATTAATTCCCCATTCCGCACGAACATACTCACACCAAATACGGGATGCCCCATAAACAATATCGAATCCTTGAAGCTCTGCCTTAGTAATTTGATCTGGCCTGCTAATAGCCCAAAGTATATTTGTCTTACCAGGCTGCGGCTCGCAGGGGTGGAGTCCACGTATGACCAAAACTACATCATCCAAGTAGTTGCTTCGCCGCGTGAATGCCTGTGCCCGGTCAATCACTACGTCCTGCCCTCTGGCGCTAAGTGCCTCAGCCAGATCCGCTGCATAAGGGACATCCCCCCAACGGTCTCCACCTGCCGTGAAGTCTGCACAAATCTTGATTGCCCACCTTAGAGCAACCGATTCATTGGCTGCGGGCAAAGGTTGGCGCAGAATCAACGGAACGGCCGGTTGGAGTCGCGAGAGTCTCGGCGTGGCTACACGTGCCACATGCAGTCCTATCTCCCGGTAGTGGGCGTCCAACGAGCGACGTGGCTCAATCGATTCTGCTACCCATTCGAGATCCGATTGCTTCAACGGGAGGGGCTCACTCCATGAGTCGTCGGCATGATCAACAGCAATGGCATGAGCTTCTGTCCGGAGACTCCCAGGCGACGCCGCGATAACACGTCGGAAAAAGTGAGTAACAGCGCTGTCGCCTTCAAAGATTGCGCTCAAGCCACCCATGCTTGCGAATGTGGCAGCTCGAACAAGAAAGGCTGCAGGCGAGAGTTCATCCAAATCTCGCCCGCTGTGACGCTGAGCATCAGCTATCGTGAGGCCACGGAAGAGGGGCACAGCCGGGCCTTTGGAGCAGGCAACAGCCCCGGCAGAAAGGACTATGCCCGCTGGATCTGTAATGAGTGGCTGGACGGCAAGGACCGCGGCATGGTCGAACTGAGCCAGCATTTTTTCAACACTATCGGCTCGAACTTCTACACCGTCTTTGAGGAACAAAATGTTTGATCCCTCGGAGTGCGCTGCGCCGACGTTGAACGCAATGGCATCAGTGTATCGGCGTGGAAGCTTGATATATCTAATTCCCGCTAGCCCCGTTACTGCAGCGCGGAGCCGGATAGAATGCCTCAGCTCATCGACCTCGTCAATAAGCACAATGTCCCAAGGCTTTACGTTGTTGGACTCAACCAGGCAACGTATATTCTTGACAGCCCGTGAAATGTTACCGGACGCCCGTACGACCACCGATAAGTTCGGCTTATGCGACAGTGTAGATGATATATCCGGCTTGAGCCAATTGCCGATATTTTTTCCTATAACGGCAAACTGCCAGTTAATTGATTCGGTGCGTGTGATCCGATCATCATTATCATCATCAACATAGTCGCATCCGATGAATGGGAAGTAGGATATTGGAGATTCAACGACAATACGTAGGACTAGATCATAATCTACCCACCGCCGTAACGCCTCATCAAAGCCGCCAATCTGACGAATTAGGCCTGTCTCAGCCACCAGTACATTCAGATCCACGTAATTCCGCAGCAGCAACTGCTTAGAGTCGACTGGCTGCCCCATATATTCCTGTCGCTCATTTAGCATTCGAACGGCCGAGTAGGCGGCTCTAGCAGATCCGCTACGCAAGCCCGAGACCATTAATCGAAGGAAGTCCGGACGCCAAGTGTTATCAGAGTCGAGGAACGCCACATACTCACCGGAAGCGTCAGCGATCCCCTTGTTGCGCGCAGCACACACGCCTTGATGATCGGCCTCAATCAAACGAATTCTAGGATCAATCAAACTATATGCACGCACGACTTCTCTCGTGTTATCCGTGCTGCCGTCGTCGACAACGACGAGTTCCCAGTCTGTAAGTGTCTGATTCCGGACCGAGTCGATGGCCGTCCGCACGGCCATCTCCCTGTTCCAGACAGGCATGATGATCGACGCTACCGGGATCCCCTCAGCAGACGTCAGGGCCGATGCACCAATTCTGGCGATCCAGTTTGCTTCGGTTTCCTGGGACCAAGTTCTATGCCTCAGCGGCTTCTTGGCCATCTCATAGGATCTCGCCGTCCGTGCATGATTAATGAGTACGTCTCTTGCCTCCTTCCACGTCGGGGCGAAGCCGACGAAGTTTTCTGGTAGGGGAAGAGAGGGATCAGTACTCGATCGAAATCTCGCCAGCAGCCGGGAACCATCTGACTTCGCATCTGTGATTTGCGACGGATCAAACAAGTTGGACCAAAGATGCGTTCGCGACTTCTCGCTCTTGAGATACGCCAGAACATAATCCACATCACCGGCCTGATACCGAGCCCGGAATGCTTGGGGGAAATAGCCCAGATCGAAGAGGGGGTGGATACTCAAACCGGACTTCATGCCAAACTGCACAAAATGCTCTGCCGCAGCCATGTCCGATTCAAAAAACTGACCGGCTTCTGCGGAATAGTATTCGGCGTCAAAAACTTTAGTGTCCACTATTCGTCGACTTCTTGACGCGAAAGCGCCAGTATTCAACTGCTGACTATCCAAAAGTATTTTCCTTATGTTCATTCAAAGTTGGACACTGCATCGGGCGCGAACCAGTGACCCGGGAAGGCTGGTGGGGTCGAAAAGTACGTTTACTTTCGTTTATCCAATGGGTATAAGCGTTGATTGAAAGATTTCGATACACTGAGTACGATTCTGTAACGGCTGGCTAAGGAATTGCACACGGTCGTTGAAATCTCCTATTGCTGCCTAACGCCTGAGGCCATCGTTGCCAGGCCCGGTTGTTCGAGCGGTCAGTGTATTGGTCGCCGATATGTCATGGGCCGGCGCCAACTGTCGGCTGTCATCTAGGGTGATCGGACGCAACCGCAACAAGTTCTCCGCCAAAAATCTTCCACATACGGTTCCTCCCCTTAGGTACACACCGGACCAAAAGCCACGAAAACTCCAGCACGATTCTAATCGATCCCGACACCCAAGCGGTCGGTCACCCACCAGATTGTCAGCATTGCGACACTACCACGGAGCCGGCGCACTCCAGCCGGATTTCGCCCCGGCCGCTTCTACGCAAGCCCCCGTGGATGCGCAGATCACATCGACTCAGGCCGTCGATCTTCACTTTGTCGACTCCCGCACAAGTCCCACACCCTTGACAGGAACTACGCATCAGCTGATCTCTGCCCTGCGTCTCGCCGCGTAGTGCGCGCGCAAGTTCAAGTACTCATCGTGCAGATCCTCCAGATAACCCCGGTCCGCCAGGCCATAGAAACCTTCGCGGAACCGCTGTCGAAACAACCGCGCATCCTCCCGTCTGAAATGGCCCGCCTCGCGCTCGGATCGCCGAAAAACCTTATCGGGATCATTCTCGACGAGAACACATTCGGGGGCATAAACGAACCTGTTCTGCGCACGAGCGATCACCGTAAGCTCGTTGTCAGCCCGGTGGGACTGATACCCTCCGAACAGAATTTCGTCACCATAGAGGCTGTATGCCCAAGATTTTTCCACCATTCCAAACGCCGCAACCCTCCCGTGCCACTTGCCGCAGTTGAAAGCTAACAAGGACTTCTGCTCGTGACGAATACGGTCATAAGCGCTACGTAACCAATCGTCGCCCGGCCACGCATCCTGCGCAAGATAGACAATGTACTGAGCAGAACTCCGTCGGGCAACCTGGTTGAGCGTAGGGATAAATCCTTTTCGACCGGTATCGACTGCCAGTACAAAATCAGCAGGCAAGCCGGACCGTTCGGCAAGTAGACGGGCCGTCCGGCGTCCGGTTTCAAGACTTATACAGGGCATAACGACACACACGTTCTTAGTGAACAGAAACGAGTCACCACGAAGCAGAGCCTGGGTAGAAACGATGTGTACCGGTTCTTTGGGCGGGTCGAATCGCGCAGGACTGGCTGGTGTAGGGTGAACGTCCACCAGCAAAAAATCCATCTCAACTTTATGTTCGACAGCACTATTTTGCCCGAGCACTGCTTTTTGTAATGCTGGGGTCAAGGCAAATAAGTTCAGCCAACTTTGGTTCTTGTCTTCGTTGCTAGATAGGCGACCCGTGTTTGCATATACCGCCTCGGCAGCACCGTCGAGCACGCCTTTATGCGCGTTTTCAAGCCAGTCCGCCCCAGGAAGTGTGCCCGCTTTTACAATGAGAGAATATTTAGCCTGGGTAGTATTGAGAATGCCGGCAATAACTTTCGCCAGTGAAGTTGTTCTACTAGTCTGAATTAGCACCATAATACTAATGGCAACACTTGCTCTCCTGGATAATAGTCGAGCGGTTTGACGCGCCTCTGCTAGCGACCTCGCAATCACTATAACGAGTGTCGTCCCAGCGGGAATACGTTCCTTCGAAATTGGTGATTCCGCCGATGCCACAACAACACGTGATCTTTCATCCCCTTGGAGTTGGCTACCCAAATAGGCCAGGTTGAAATCGATGTGAATCCCGAGGGCAGGCGTAGCTTCCCTCGCGGCAGAGTATCCCAAGACGGCATCTTCTAGGCGCCCCTCCCGCAAGGCAAGGTTAGCTAAGGCGAAGGATGATGTGGGACGATTCATACCGGAGATGATCTCACACCGGCCACCGGCGTCGGCAGGAGTGGCTCAAGGTTCTTCCGCATTCGCCGATATGCCTCGCCGAACTCAACTGATATGGAATATGGAGCGTCCCCCACGGACGCCAGTCGGATTTTGGCGATCTCTACGTTGGCCCTAGCCGCGGTATATGAGAATTGCCGCAGGTAAAGTCGCCGCGCGGCCTCTGTCATGGCTCCCGCGCCCCTGGGATCGTCGAACACATTCCTCACCGCCGCTAGCAGTCCATCCCAGTCTCCAAAATCAACCAAGGAAAGATAATTCTGACGACCAAGGTCACCTAATTCAGAGATGCTATTAGCAATAACCGATGTGCCCATTGCGAACGCGTCAGTGGCCCCGTACGGGAATTGGTAATGGACGGCAGGGACAGCCGGGTCTAGCCACAGAACAACTACGTCTGCGGCAAGGTT
This sequence comes from Arthrobacter sp. 05T410, assembly GCF_056396505.1. Lineage (NCBI taxonomy): Bacteria > Bacillati > Actinomycetota > Actinomycetes > Micrococcales > Micrococcaceae > Arthrobacter > Arthrobacter sp. 05T410. The sequence goes on from NZ_JBFTLP010000029.1 coordinate 11,057, forward strand.
AACCTTCGCTGCTCCTTCCCGATCTTGTGAAGGCAGGTTCACTATTCTATCGCCCAACCGGCTGATGATCGCCTCCTGACCGGGCGTAACTGACGAGCCTATGAACAGCAACTTATATCGTTCGTCCCCGAGACGCTCGATAAGTTCAACTAGCTCATGTGTGTCCTTGTGTTTGCGGATGAGGCCATCGAAGAGGATAACCCGGTCTTCCTTAGCGAACCCAAGGTCCCGACGCACCTGCTCGCGATCAAATCGCTCAGGATCGTAAACTTCCTCATCTCTAAGGTTCCGCATGTACATTGAGGAATTGCCGTAGTGGTCATCGAGGCCACTATTATCCGTCATAAGAACTGGCGCACGTTTAGCAAGAGGATCGAGCAGACCGGACCATGCCAATGAGTACGGTTTGAGTAATTCATTGTCAGTGATGTCACCATTCTGGAAATCCATCTCAGCAAGCAGATCACCGATTCGCGGCGCGCTAACCACGGTCTCGAAGTCATCGATTCCCAGAATGAACGGAGTGCTCCTTTTCTCGTTCACTAGCATGGCAAGACCGAAACTGGGTAGTCGCGGTTCTATGACGTACATCAGCTCGCCCGAGACTGCTTCCACCGCGGCGTCCATGGCGTGGAAGAAACTCGGAAAATCACTCCCCTTCAGGCATTTAGTGACAAAGGGAGGGTTGGCATTCATTAGCGGTTCAAAGACACATTCATCAAAAAAATCGAAAGCAACGAGTTCAACTTCATGGGTTTTGGCCAAAGCTTCAGCGACGGCGTAAGGCTTGGAGAGGTGGTCCATGCACCGGCCCCAAACGATTACAGATATTCTTTTCGCCTGGGGATTCAGAGGAAGCCCCGATTTAAAATAGGACTGGATCGTCTGCTTAATCCGGGTCGGACTAGTATCGTCATCTCTATGCATCCTCGTGATCTGATTTAGCCGAACATCCCGCTGGTACAGGGCGGCAATTACGGGCACATGCAACGGGTCCCGCAACCATGTGTACTTCAGTACTAAGTCATAGTCCTGACGGCGCCGCAGCGACTCATCAAAGCCGCCAAGTGCTTCATACATTTCACGACGATGAGCAAAGGTATTCAAGTCTATGTAGGGCCTTAGAAGAAGTGACTCGTGGTCGAACTCGGGGCGGCGATATGACCGCAATTTGATCGTGTCATTGGCGCGGACTTCATAATCAATGAAGTCCGCATACATGGCAGAACTTCCCCGGTTGATCTCAAAAGTCCTGACGACAACGCTCAGGTAACGAGGGTTCCAAAGGTTGTCGGTATCCAGATACGTGATTATGTCGCCGGTCGAAACAGCTAGCCCAACGTTGCGGGCTGCCCCTGCCCCCGCGTTTTCCTGATAGACATAGCGGACTCGAGCGTCAGTGAAACTTTCAACGACCGAGCGAGTAGCGTCACTGCTACCGTCGTCGACGACTATTAGTTCAAAACCCTCGTAATCTTGGTTCAGGACGGAATCAATGCTGTCGGCAATAATTTGGGCCCGGTTGTAGGCCGGCATAATCACCGACACTTTAAGGTTGCAAGGGGATTCCCCGTTACGTTGAGAGTCCCCGAGAATCTTGTCGATGGCCGTCTCGCTCTGATCTATCGCTCTGCGGTGCTCACCCCTAAAGTTGACGGCGTCCATCAGTAGCGCGAGACGCTGCCAGTAGATGCCGGGCTGCAGCACAGCCAGCTCGAACAGAGCCAGACCGGGGCCCCGCCATCCCCTCGACGCCATAAGTTTCAAATTGAACTCCACAGCATCGCGGAGGGCGGGAAGCCGGCCTAGTGCCTCTGCGTACAGCACTCCGGCCTGATCCAAGTGACCTTGACGGTGGGCAATATTTGCAGCTCTAAGTCCTTCGTTACCTGCTGAACCACTCATCAGATCGTTTGTCCTGTAATCTCCGGAAAATTCTTCTTAAACCGACATTGCGCAGCGGTTCTCTTTAAGCTCGGCTTGGAGGGTCGTTGGGCTGACGAAGTATGCGGGTGTACCGCCATGACCTAGAACCCTTGATGGATTTCAGCTCTGCAGACAGAGTTTCAACCTGCTTCTCTAAAATGCGTATATCGGTCTGTGATTTTTGTTGCTCGACCCGCAGTTCGTTTGCTGAGCTACGATGCTGGTCACGGACGGAGCGAAGCCATTCAAGCTTCTGCGCTTGGTCTTGTACCTCGCGTTCGAGTTCCTGGATCTTGTTTTTGCGGTAGTCCCGCCCCTTACGCATTTCACGGACTTTGGCAGTTAGTGATTGTTTTTCAAGAAGCACGTCCTCTAGTTCTTCCTGCGTGCGGTGGAGCTGAGGAATTAGGAGTGCGCTTTCCTTCTTGAGGCGATCCAGTTCTTTTTTCTGGTCACGACTAGCCGATCTCAGCTTTAGATACTCAGAGCGATCCCGTAGCAGCTTGTTGCGAGAAGCTAGAAATTCGGAAACCAGATCCAGCCGGTGTGGCTTCTCTGCAGTTTCAACACTGGCGGCTTGAAGTCGTTCACCTAGAACTTTCGGTGCGCGAAGCTCCAGGAGTTGCATCGCGGCTAGCCTAATTCCATAAGATTCGACACCTTCATTCTGTATCAGGATCATGCTGGGATCAGTACCCGTGGGAGTCTCCAGCGGAAGGCCTGTCGATCTGGCGACGTGATCGACGAGGTTTTCTAGGTCGACGTATGACAAAGGACGAAGACCGAGAGACATCCGGTCCGGGAACCTTTCATGCAGTTCCAGAAGCGAACCAGCAAAGCGCTGCCACTCAGCCAAGGCCACCTGCGGCTCCTCACCTTTCAGGAGGGCGGCACTCAACTGTTCTACGGGGTCCTGGTAGACAACAACTGCGTAACTCGTGGGCTCCTCTTCGAGGGTCACCTGAATGTTTGCGAGACGCGGCATGTTCTGCTCAACCCACATATCGGACGTCTTTTTGAGCTCAGATATCCAGCCATCGGTGGACGACCCCGTAAGGTCCCCCAGGTTCAAACGCACTGATACCGTCTCAATCAATCGATTAGACATTGTCGTTCCCTCGATATCACTAGTGAAAGTATTAGACGGTGCCTCTACTTCAAGTGGATCAGTATCTCGTCAAAGGTCTCTTGGTTTTCTGCGCCGGCATGACCAGATTCATCAGAGAATTCGCAGATCGTGAGCTTCTCTGCATGGACCGAGGACTCCAAGTAATTTCTGAAGGGCGTGAAGTGGTTCTCATAGTGGTCAGTGTCCTGCACATTCTGAGCGAGGAAGATACTGCGAGCTCCCGCCGTCACCTCGGGATCTAGGGCTGAGAACTTATACTGCTGGTCCTGCGGGACCCCCCCAAGATCATCTGAGCCATAGCAGACCTTCGACATGCGTTTTGTCCACTTGACGGGATACTTCCACAAATCCGTCTGCGGGTTAACCGCGATCACCCGGAGTCCTTGGTAGTAACGCGCGAAGCGCAACGCAGCGAAACCTCCACCGCTGGACCCATAGGAGAAGACCTGGTCCTCGCCAACGCCAAGAGTGTTCGCGATTGAGGACACGATCTCGGCTATGTGCTCCAGGTAATCGCCCCGGCTGTTGCCGGCATACCAGGCGAGCCCGAGATTGCTATGGTGGTAGAGCGCTGGGTCTGAGAAGTACAGGCAGCTCGCAGGGAACTTGGAGGCCCAACTCCAGCGCTGGAATACGGGCGGCTCGAACGTGCTTCGTCGGGCATCTCCCGAGAAGAACACAATGAGGCGCCCCGTCTCAGGTTTGGGGTCGAAGATGAAATCGAACTGCTCACCCTCGAAGCGCTCTGTGTAGAGGCCGCGCTCCTGGACGTCGAGGCCGGCCGGGCCCTCCCAGTCATGGCGCGGGACGCTGTCCAGATGCTTGATTGATGTCTTCTTAGCTTTCATTCTGTTCTACTTCCACGCCCAGACCGGACAAGCGCCTCAGATAGGCCTCCGGAGTACATTCCTGCTCGATAAAACGGACTGCGCGCTGCTGCTGTTGCCCATAGCGCTGCGAATCCCAAAACTCGTTGATGACATTCTTGACCTGGTCCGGCTCAGCATAGACTGCTGCATCTTTGAACACTGGTTCAAAGTGGCGTGGCAGGACACACACCACCCCATAGCTCATGGCTTCAAGGATTGCCATGCCGAAGGCTTCAAGCCAGCCGTCGCTGTGGAAGTAGACGAAGAAGTCGATCTTCTCGGACAGATATTCTTCAACACTGATCTCGTTGAAGACAAAGATCTCCCAAGAGGCAGGGTTCCGCGGGAGGAAGCCCTTCCGCACAGGCACCTTGGCGCCGCCAAGTATGCAGACATCCGCGGAGCCGTCAGCCGGGTAGACCTGCTTAAAGACCTGCCGGTCAGATGGCCACTTTGCGGCGTCATCGCGCGCATGCCGTCCAATGGTGGGCCGGGCCGCCCGGTAGCGGTTGTGGGTCGCCTGCTCTTTAAGCTCGATAATGCCCTTCCAGGAGAAGCTTGTCAGGTCCGAGGCCGGCATGAGCGGCGCGATCATGGCGCCGATCTGCTCACTCTGCGGAGCCCAGAGCGGCCGGACGCCGAAAAGCGCCTCGACGTTGCGGGTGACAACGCCGATGTCATAGCTGCGCCGCTCCCCACTCGGTTCGAACGGCGGGTGATTGGAGACGATGACGGCCTTCTTGGGTTTCAGCCTGGCGGGCACGTCCGGCGCCACCTGCAGCGCGGTGGGCCACCGCACGATAAGAAGATCAGTCTCAGCTGCGGTGCCCAGGGACAGCCGGTCCACCTGGCCCGTCAGGACCAGGTCATCGATCTTGCGGCTGAACTGCCGCCTGGAAGCGGACGGGATCAGGCCGTTCTGGATCGGGATCACACCGACCCGGAGGCCAGCGTTCAGACAGACCGAGATCTCATTGAAGAGCGAAGTGGAGTTGCCGGCGAGGAAGCCGAACTCCGACGCGAAGACCACGTCGTACTGTGCCGGCCCTTCCGTGCGCGCCCCTGGCAGGTAAGCGGCCGGGGCGACGAAACGCCGCGCGTCTGGCGACTTCGGCATGTACGGTGATTCGCCAGATTCCCGAATCTCGCGATGCCAGCTCTTATAGCCACGAAGGTAGGCCCGGCGTTCCGGAGCAAGGTAACCCACACCCATGTCGTCACGGGTCAGGTTCGCGCCGTCCATGAGCGCGAAAGCCAAGGGCGCTGTGGTAATCGGTTGCACGGCGGTGCCGTAGTAGTTCTCGATCCGGCTCTTGAACTCTGAGTCCCCGGATTTACGGACGGTGTCCCAGTAGCCGAGGTCCGTCAGCACTGGGTCGCGACGGAACATCAATGAGGCCATGGAAGGGTACACCACCCGTCCCGTGGCGGAGCGCAGCACCAGAGTAAGGTGCTCGTCCACGCGCACCCAATTGGTCATATTCGCCACGCGTTCGGGGGCCGCCAAGAAGTCGCGAACCTGCAGCTCGATCTGCTGCGGGTGGTGCCAGTCGTCCTTATCCGCCACAGTGATCAGCTCGCCGGTGGCCAGGTCGAGTGCATCATTGCGCACGGAATAGGAGCCACGGTTCACGTCATTGAGCACCAGACGAATGCGGGGGTCGCGGGCGGCAAGGTCCTGCAGCTGCTGCCGGTAAGGAGTGGGCCGGCCGTCGGCGTCCTGCTCGGGTGAGCAGTCGTCAATCATGATGATCTCGATCTTGCGCCAGGTCTGCCGCAAGAGTGAATCCACCGCGATGTTGGTCGCGGCGCTGGGTTCGTAGATTGGCATGATGACGGTCACCAGCGGGGCGTCCGGGTCCTCAGGCGCTGGGGGCAGGTCCGTGGTGACGTTGTAAAAGCTAACGCCGCCGTCCTGCATCGAGATCGGGGCGGCCCCGCCCTCTTCGAGCAGCTCGTTCAAGCCGGCCAGCCAGGCGTCGGCGTTACCGGGCACCCGATTCAGGCGAGGATTGAGCGCGTTGAGCGCCAAGAGGTTCTGCGAGTAGTCATGCTCGACATCGGAATCTTCTGCTGTGAGCACCCTCCACGACTCTGCGAAATCGCCACGCCACCGAAGGAGGTCACCATAAAAGGCGCGGTCGACGCCGGCAATATCCTTCAGTCCCCGCCATTCTTCGAGCATGGAGTACAGGGTCAGAGCGTCGAGCTGGTCCGTCTCATCTCGAGGAGCGGCAAAGAGGAACCGAGCCATGGCGAGCACACCGGATTTCCAATGCTTCTCCCGCAACATGCCGGCAGCGGACTCCCTGAAGAGTTGTGCCCGGTAGGACTCCAGAACCCCATGGAGCTGGCCAAAGTCATAGCGGCCCTTGGAGGCAGCATAGGCGAGGACATCGCGGGCTCCGCCATTGCGATTACGGATCGCATTAGCCGTGAACCATTGGAGCCGGCCCGGGTTGACGCGAAGCTCTTCAACCCAATACCAGATCGCCCCTCGCGCGGGCTCCAGCACAGCCCCGGAACTCTGCTTCCGGGGGAAGATCGCCGCTTCGAGCTCTTCCAGGCTGATGTCCGCCTGGGCCAGCTGGTACGTGCCTAGGAAAGACTCGACAAAATCCCGACGGTCAGCTCGCCTTGCATTGCCCAGAAGCGCAGTTGCGTAGGCCGAGGATGACGCCTGCAGCGCCTGAGCCAACAAGAAAGTGTCGGTTGCCAAGAATGCGCGGTCCTCCCAGAGCACCCGCTCCCCCTGCGGGTGGACGGCAACGAGACGCAGATGTGAAGCACGGAGCTCAAGAACTGAGGACGGCAGCGCCAGCGCGTATCCGGCTCGGTGGATGCCATGCTGCAGTCTGGCGTCCTTGTTCTTCAAGACGGCCGAGGATCGGTTGAGGTCTGTCTCTTCCGTCTCCGTCACTTCACGCAGGACGAGCTCCACGGGGAGATCGAGATCGGCCGTGTGGAATGCCCACCCGGTGAACATCCCGCCGTCGAGAACAGTCTCTGAGAGCAGGAATTCCCCGCCGACGTCCTGAACGACGGCTTCGGGAAGCCCCGTCGGCCTGCGGCCCGTAGCATCCCCCAGACGGAGATCATAGGAACTGCCAACGTCGGCACCCGGAGTGTAGAGCGGGAGGGAGTCAGTGAACCGCCCCTCAAGTGGGATTTCACCGGCATACCGCTGGAACCCCTCGGCCTCGGGGTTGTTCTCGGAAGGCTCAGTCAGTGCCGTGAGGGTCACTTCCGCCTCACCCAGTCGCAGGACCAGCCGCCGGTACTGGGGCTCCCCGGTCAAAGCGATCGAGGCGTAGCATTCCGTCACTGCCATGCGGGCAACGCAGACCTCGGGGCGAACCCGGGCGGGCTTGAGCCACGCGGAGGAAGTGCTAGGCGCATCACGCTGCAGCCGCTGCGTTTCGCTTGCTGCGGCGTCACTGTGCTCTGCCGAAAGCTCCAGCGTCTGGTCCAACACCAGCACCGGCGAGTGCGGCTCACCACCCGCGTATATCTGGACCCGATGGGCCTGCCCATCGAAGAATTCGGAAGGAATCTGGATGCCGTGCATGTAGCCGAAGGGGGCGTCGAACTTCACCGAGTCGCGCTTCCATGGAAGGACGCGCCGGTCGGTTCTCCTCTGGTCGATGACTTTGCCGTCCACGGTCACTCGGGCGTATGCCGGCCGATTTTCAGCGCTTGCCCACCCGGCCACTTGTCCCTGCGGGGTAACCATGAAGTCGGCGCTGAGCTTCTCCATGCCCGCGATCCGGGAATCAGATGTACTGATGCCCTTCTGCCTGAGGACATTGCCTGTCCGGCGGTGGATGAGTGCAACGTCGTGCTCATCACCGGTCCAGTACTCCGGCGGCAAGGCGCCAAGGAAACCCACGTTTCGGGTACTGAAATCCTCAGCGGAGAGCTCATCCCGGAAGATGTTGCAGGTGAGAGCGGAGACTGTCTCCCCGTTGACCACGAGATCCAACACCGTCGCCCCCTGATCTGCGTCCGGCTCGTACACCCAACCGCTGATCCGGTGGGCCTGGTAATTGACAATCTTGAACTTCATAGACCTGCGATCTCGTGAGGTGCCATCGGGGGCGCGGGAACCACAGGCGTGAGGTGCCATCGGGGGCGCGGGAACCACAAGCGTGAGGTGCCATGGGGCGGGGGAGCCACAGGCAATGCTACCAAAGCCGGCGCCGCCCAAGAGCATGGCCCAGCGTTCTGCCCGAGGACTCGCGCACGGCGCCTGCCGTAGGAGGCACCCTCGGTTCCTCGCCAGGGCAAATTTGAGCTTTTGAACAAACCCCGCGAAGCCAAAACGATGAAAACCCCCGGGGCTGGATCGGATAGATAATGGCCAGGCCAAAAACTGCGCCAATCCTGCGTTCGAATCGCACTTTAGGCTGAGCCAACCGTGCTATTTTTTTCTCGCCCTACCCTTTGTGCGTGACGCAAATCCGGAGATCCCCCGGCGCAGCCTCCGCCGCACTAAAAGCGTCAGCTAACTTTTTCAGAAAGGTCGTTATGGAGCGCCGTAAGTTTCTCACGATCCCCCTCGCCGCAATGGCGGCTCCCGGCGCACTCCTCGCGGCCAACGCCGTCCCAGCGCAGGCGGCCCTTTTACAGCCCGGCATGGCAATGTCCCCAACGGTGCTCCCGGCCGTCAAAGCGCTGAAGGGCGTTAGCCACGCAGGTACTGATGCTTTGGCACTCCGGCAGATTAGGAGCCTAAATCTTAGCTGGTATTACTCCTGGGGCTCCAAATACACCGTGACGACCACGCCAGGCTTTGTGCCCATGATCCGGAGCGCAAAATCCTTGGATCAGGGAGCCATCAAGTACGCCACCAGCCAGTTGCCGCTCACGAAGTCCAAGCATCTTCTGGGGTTTAACGAGCCGGACGTCCGGTCCCAGGCGAACATGACTGTGGACCAAGCGATCAGCCTATGGCCCAAACTTCAGGCAACCGGGCTCAGGCTGGGATCGCCAGCGACAGCTAAGCCCTCTAGCCTGTGGCTTGAGGAATTTATGTCCAAGGCCAAGAAACGTGGACTCCGCGTCGACTTCGTGACCATGCATTGCTATGCGTGGCCCAACGCTCAGGACTTCCTGAACAAGGTCACCGCATTGCATGAAAAGTACGGCAAGCCTGTGTGGGTGACCGAGTATGCGGTAGCGGACTGGAGCGCCACGTCAACCCGCCCCAGCCGCTACAGCAGGACCCAGACCAACGACTTCATGCGGGCAACCGTAGCCGGAATGCGACAGCTGCCGTTCGTTGAGCGATTCGCGTGGAAGACGCGGTCCATCAGTGACCCGGTAATGGGGTCTTCTGCCCTGTACAACACGGACGGCAGCCTGACTAGCACCGGCCGGCTCTACGCCTCACTCTGAGCGGACTACGACGGTATCCCAGTCACCGTTAGTCATGTCCGTTTCGAGACGCCGCTGCGTCTCGAAACGGACATTTCCGGCCTAGGAACAAATATCCTTCAAGGCTGGGGCCAACTCGAGGGTGGCCACCTCGAAGGCCGACCTGCTGGCCCTCACCGCCTCCGGCAGCGCCATAAACGTCTTGAAGAGATTACGGGAGTTGTACGCCACCATCGATGGCATAGCCAGATCGGCCTCAGACATGGACACACTCCCCCAGGTTCCCATCCTGTGCTCCCAATAGAAAATGTCGTTCGGGTCGTAACCTTTGAGCGAGTCCGCTGTGAACGACACCCGGCTCATCATGTCCTCAAAAAAGCCCCGTGTGATGCGCGAGCCGGCGTTGACATCATAGGCATTTGAAAGTTGCTGGACGTTGACTTTGGTAATGCGCTTGTCCTGGCTTTGGTAGAAGCCACGCATCACCTCCCCGCCGAAGCCGCGGATAAAGAGCCCGTCCCGCACCTTTTCCCCTGTCGCCGCCAAGCGCCCGAGCCATGGCGAGCCGGGCCCTCGATAATAGGCGGTGGCCCGGCGGAACGCCTCGGATAGCGCGTCGTCCGTCTGATTGAGTGTGAGGCGGTTGTGGATGGGCCAGACCTGCGCTTCCAACCCATAGGCTCCAGCGATCTCCGACGCCATACGGGCGTCCGGTGAGCCTGTCATGGTGGCCGCTTCGCTGCGTACGTAGGTGAAGATGACCGGATTGCTGTCCTTCGTGGCAGCAAAGACCCCCCTGCTGTCCGTGCCTGCCGTCAAGCCCAGCACAGGGCGCAGTCCGTTGATCGCCAAGTACCAGCGAAGACCGTGCAGGTGCGCCACTAAGGCTGCAACTGCTTCCTCATTTGTCGTCTGCATTCCGATGTTTTCCCGCGGCCAGAAGCGTTCGACCGTTTGGTGCGGCATGATCAGCTTGGTGTTCGGTGTCAGCTGAACCACGTGCTCGTAAGGCGTCGCGACGCCGGGCAGGTACTTCACATCCCGCTGCTGGTAATTTCGCGAGGTAAGAAAAGGCACGAAGAAGTCCGCGAAGCGCGCGCCGATCAAATCGGCCACGATCTCGGCGTGTGACGCCGCAATGGGCGCCCCGGCTGTGGAGTAAAAGACCGATCTGGACCCCATGGCGTCCTGATAGATTTCGGTCCTGCCGTCCGTCTGGACAATCAGCGCGAACCTACCCGCCAGCCGGTCGAGAACGGCGTAAAAATCTTCGTCGCTGGCTACGGCGTCCAAGAGAGCTGCCAGGACATCGCCCTCCAGATAGATTCCTTTTTCCGGGTCAAAAGCCTGTCCCACCAGCGCGAGATGCCGCCCATCCGCGACGGCGGTGACAAACCGGGTCCCCGGATGCACCGTCAGGTATACATCTCCCACGGGCACGGTCTTCCAGCCGGCCAGCGCAGGAGCTTCAGCCGGGGACTTAGACACCACGAAGCCGTACCTGTACATCAGGCGGTCCAGATCCGCGTCCGCGGGAGGGGCAGGCAGTAATGTCATCGTGGTCCTAGTTCTGCGTCGCGTACCGGATCGGGGGGCATGAGAGGAAGCTCTCGGCCGTAGAAGTTCAAATGCGCCTGCTGGATGTGGTCGAGGAAGTATCCCCGGGCGGGAGGTGCATGCTCGTTTTCGTAGCGCTCAGCCACAAAATTTACTCGCCGTCGCGGGTTGAAGCCGCCCTTGTCCGGATTGACGCCGTTCGCCAAGGCGAACGGCACATAATGGGCCTCAAAATGAAACTGGTCACCGGTGTTTTGAACAAAATGCACAAAATTAACCGGGCGCAATTCTTGGTACAATTTGCGCAAATTGACTCTGGTTCCGAAATCGTTATCGACCTGCTCATAGGTCTTGTGCCGGGGAAAGGCGGCGGATGCTAACGCCTTTCGTTGAGCCAAGTGATAGCCGCCAATGGTTGTCTGGGGCGAGAATGCTACGGCAACGGAGTTGGGGATCCGGCGGGACAGTGCAAGTGCGCCATATCCGCCCGCACTGCTGCCGACGCAAACCACCCTTGAGTAGCCGCCGGCGGCAATAATCTGGTTTACCACTGCCGCATAGTCGGCAATGAGGTCCTGGCCTTCCGTGCCGATGTACCAGCCGATTTCCAGGGAGCCGTTGATCTCGAGCGTACTGTCGGAGAGGTAAAGCCTGGCCGAGTCGAAACGGTTAAGCGTACGCCGCCATTCGAACCGGGGAATCCTGAACCGACCACGGTTCATGGCCCCGTGCAGTGAAATCACCAGCGTCTCGCTGTTCGCCGGCTCGAAGAGCATCCTAAGTGGCAGTCCATCGCGAAGTGCCGGCTCAAAGACGATGTGTGTATCCTGCTCCGGAAGTGAAGTGATGGATGCCCCGGGCGCTGCAGTGAGCTTGGCGACGTGATTGTCCGAATCCCAATCATCGACACGGTTCCAGTCGATCGGGTTGGCTCGCGCGGCCGTTGTGCCAAGGGCTGGAACCACCAGCGGCCCGGTCCTAGCCTTGGTTGACAGTCGCCAGGAACTTCGGAACCTCGCTGTCCGGAACTTCCGTCGGAGCCGGGTTGCCAATGGTCCGCTCCAGGACGGCAGCCACGTCAGGGTCCTCGGAGGTCCACTGAACAGCTCCGCCAAAGATCGTGCCAAGGTTGCGGGCGACGGTCGTGACGGCATATGTGTGAACTCCAGTATGCGGGTTGAAGGGAGGTTCGGAAGCTCGAACCATTATAGTGTCCGCTGTGTGGCCGCCCCGCAATTCGCGCGTGAACTGGAAGCTTGTGGGGTCGTAGACGTTGACGATCCGGGAATGGAGATCGTCCGTCAGTTCCACCCGCGTGATCCGTTGCGCAGCGAACTCGTCAAGCATTTGTTCGCTGAAGGATGTGTTGAACGAGATCGTGTTCAGGATGCTGGGAACATGCATCATCCCGACTCGGCGTCCCACCGATCGAGCTTCGTCGATGTCGCGCCACATAGCCGGAGCGCTCTCCCTAGGGGCTCCAAAATCGCCGACGAAGAGCTCGTCGAGTTCAACCGGCTCTGGCCGGGCGGGCAGAAACCTGGCCGGCGCGGGGAAGGCACGCCGACCAGGGGGAAAGTCCAAGTAGCCGCTGTGGTGGCCGTGGCGGATCTGGCGGTGCCAGTGTTCGTAGGCGGCCCGGTAGGCCACCCGATCGGGTGAGCGGTAGCCCATCCGGAAGTCGTCCATGGACAGGTTGGTGGAGCCCACCAGCGAAAGCGTCAGGGGTGCTTGGGTGACTTCCAGGACTTCCTTGTCGTTCACCAGGAGCTGGTATCTAAGAATGAACTCGGTGTCTGCCGCTTTTCGAACGGTGTCCCAGTAGCCCAGTCGCTCCTTGATGATGCTGACAGGAAACATCGCTGAGACGTGGGCGGGAGTTACATAGGCTCCCCTCCAGCCTCGGTAATGGAACATCAAGTCTTCGCCAACGCGTGACCACGGTGCCGAGACCAGCGCGCGGTCTTCTTGCCGGACTGCCCCCGCCACCAGCATTTCGATTTTTTGGGGGTGCTGCCAGTCATCCCCGTCGAAGACGGTGATGAATTCGCCGGTGGCCATTGAATATCCGATATTACGGGAGGTGTATGCTCCCGAGTTTAGCGTGTTGCGCACCAATTTCACCCGCGGGTCGGCAAGTTCCCACTTCTCAAGCCGGTCCGCAAGAACGTCCCCCGAACCGTCATCGACGATGATGACCTCGATATTGCGGTAGCTTTGAGCAAGCGCGGACTCGATCGCGAGATCGGTAAATGCGTCAGGGCGGAAGACCGGCATCACGATCGTTACCAGCGGCCCTTCGGTCATAGCCGGTACGGGATCCGCGGACAGCCGGAGGAAGGCCGGTTCAGCGCAGTCTTTGAGCCGAATTGGTGCGAGGCCAGCGGCCTCATACATGGCATTGATCTCCGCCAGCCATTCGTCTACCGTGCGGGACGAGTCACGGAAAGGATTTCTTGCGTTGGCCCTGTAGAGATGGAGATCGTTCGGATTCTTGTTATCCGCGTCACAGAGGCCCTCGAGTTCCAGGGTCTGGTCACCGCGTCCCGTCTGTGCCAGAGCGTCAAGGAAGAACTCACCCCGGCGTTTGCCCTGGAAGTGTTTCGGACCCAGTTTGCCGTAGACATACTGATAGATCGTGGCGGCGTTAAGGATGTCGTCTTGGCGGATGTTTTGCCGGTAGCAGGTGTCTGCCAGAACCAGGAGTCTGCCCTTGGCAGTCGAGTCGAGCACGTTGAGGATCGAGTCCTGTGCTTGGCCTCCCATCCGGAACAGCTCAAGGGTATGTTCCATCTGTTGCCAGTCCAAGCGACCTGATGTCACGCTTCGGGCAAGCACGTCCCGGCCGTCGAAGGAGCGGAGCTTCGTCAGCCGCTGAGAAAGTTTGGCGGGCGGGATGTTTGATTTCGTTCCCCACCAATGGGCAGGTCCCACACCCTCGGCTGCCGGCTGCGGGGCGGGGACCAGTAGCAGAGCGGACACTTTTGCTGCTCGACGTGCCTGCCGTAACGCAGTGTCCATCTTCGCCACTCCAGCCAGCACGGCCACAAGCATCAGCACTAGAGCCGGGAGGAGGATAAATCCGGAGCGGAAGTAGGCGCCCGCGAGAACCGTGAAGAACAGTGCAGCCAGCCCCGCCGCAGCGGCCTTCTTCCTCAGGGTGAGCTTCCCTGCTCTGCGGATGAGCTGTTTGACGTTCAAATTATTTCCCCAGGTGGCATCGAGTTGTTGATTGGCTTGGTAGTGACTTCTAGCGGGAGACATCCGAAAAATGGCTGCGGAAGGCTTGGCCGCGGGCACCTTTGGCCTCCTTCTCCTCGCCGAGCTGTGGCGGCGGCCGGAAGCCGTCCCACTGCTCCGCCACGCTCTGCAAGAAAATGCTGTCCTCCGGATTCCACGTGTGACCGCCGTGCGAATCCGCGTCGGAGTGGCGTTGCATCATATAGTTCTGGCCGTGGGAGCGATAGATGAGCCCGCCCGCGGCCTGGACCGCCTGCAGGAGGCAACGGTCCACCGCACGATGGACGGGCCGCCATCCTCCCAGCTGACGCAGCTCGTCCCTGCCGAGCATCATGGTGCCGCCCGCAACGTGGTCCGAGTACTGCTCGCCGAGCGGAGGCCTCCGAGTAGTGATGTCCAGGCTTTCCAGGTACACGAATTCAACTTGCGCTCCCACGACGACGGCACCGCTGAAGTCTTTGGCATGAACGAGGTCCCGCAGGTGGTGCGGGCCGTACCAGTCGTCGTCGTCCATCTTGCAGACAAGATCGCCGCTGGCGGCGCGGACACCGGCGTTCAGCACGTCGCCAAAAATCATGTCGGCCGGAACGGAGCGCAGCTGCAGCTCGCCGGGATAGGCCTCGACGGCGCGCCGGACTTCGGGCAGATCGGCGGCGAATCCGTGCAGTACCACGACCACCTCCAGGGCGTCCCAGCTTTGGCGCGCCAGCTGCTCCAGTGCGGACGCCAGCTTCTCTGGCCGCCGGGTGGCCAAAACCACGCTCACGGAAGGCAAGGGAAGCAGCGGCTTGCCGAGCTGGCCCAGCACGGTGTTCCAGACGGCGCGCGGGCTGCAGAGGTCCAGCGCTGTCCGGCGCAGGTCGATCGACTTCGATTCCCGCAGCACAGCGGGATCGCCGGCGTCGAAGGCCTCGATGCAGTCTACCAGCCGATCACCGAGCAGGGACCGTACCGGGGACTGCAAGGCGCGCGTCAACATCGGCACGCCGGCGACGGCGAGCTGGCTCAGGCGTCGCGCCAACGGCCAGTCCAGGCTGCCAAAGCGGGTGCCGTCTACCTCAACGTACTTGTGAGGGCGCAAAGCGGTAAGGGCGGTTTCGCTCAGCTCTCCCCCGCGGCCGAGCTCGCCCGGATCAAGTGCGCGCGTCGGCTTCTCGGCATACGGCAGAAAGCCCATGGGCGAGACGACGGCGGTATCGACCGGGGGCAGGACCGTCCCCGGCGGTGTCCAGACCGGCGGGGTGACGCGTCCAGGATTATCTGCTGTTTGCTCGCTGAGCTGCCTTGTGAGTTCGCCGGGCCCCACCAGCACGTCGACTGAATAGATGTCATCCGGCTCGGGATTCAGGAGCTGCTCCGTCATGAAGCTGCCCAGCGCGTCCCCCGCGAGCCACGCGCTGTCGGCGGGCTCGGTGATGCCGACCCGCAGTCCCCCCAGCGCCGGACGCAGCGGGGCAGGCGAACAGCAGCCCAATGCGGCGAGGGCTGCGGCATGCACGTTCACCCATTTGCCGCCATCAACCACCACGGCGAACCCGAGTCCCGGCACTGTCATGGCTGATGTGCCAGCCTTAACCTGAAGGCTGCGTGGAGTCCAGACCGGCAGACCGGCGGCCGGGAAGAGCCCGCGGATGACAAGCACAAAGTGCTGCGCCCGTCCCTCGCTGCGGAACAGGGGAAGCAGCGACCGGGCCTCGGCGAGCGACTCCGTCTGCACAACGTAGTGGTGCCACCACAGTTGGTCTGCAGGGACGGCGTGCTCCCAGCCGGACCGTGCCCTTGGGTCGCGGTGCTCCCAGTCAGTGCGGGCGTAGTCCAGTCCAAGGTCCAACGCCAGCTTCGCCATGGAGTGCTCTGCCGAGCCGACGACAACGCTCTTGATCTGCATGTTGCTAGCTCCCCGCCCGGCCTGCGCGTGCCTTAAGCCGGCCGAGGATGTAAGCCGGGCCCTTGCGGGCAATCGCACGGACGCGCGAGAGGCCGCGGTTCGGGGCAAGGCCCTGTTCCAGGCGGCGGCGCTCGATCTCGGACTTCCTGAGCCGGGCTTCGAGGTGCCGGATCTTCTGCTCGTAGTCCACGCGCGTGGCGGCGTCAGCCAAGTCCCGGACCACGATGTTGAGGTCCAGGGTTGCCGCGGCCCCCTTGCGTAGGTGCAGCTTGGGTTTGGGCCGCCGGAAGTCGTGCAGGCCCAGGGCGTTGCCGGAGACCCAGCGTTCGCCGCCGGCGCTGCGCGCTGACTTCTCGGGATCACCGGATTCTGACAGCTCCCGGAGGGTGGCCGTCTGCCACAGTTCTATTGCACCGGGCTGCCCGTCCACCAGCGCCCTGAGGACCAGTGCCTGCGTGTGACGCAGGGTCTCCATCATCGCCTCGAGCGAGTGCATGCCCAAGGCCGTGCCAGCGTTGAGGACCAGCGTGTAGGCCGCCTCGGCCGGTTGTTCCCCGTCGCCCGCGAGGAACGAAAAGCGGCGGTCGGTGGCGAGCCATTCTTCCAGCTTTGGCCGCCCGCCGTCCGCCACGAGGATGTCGACGGCGAAGTCCTGGCAGGCGGAGCCGAAAAGCGAGGCGACGGTCCCTGCAATCTCCAGATCCGTGGCTTTCGCGGCCCGGACCAGGATCCGAACTAGGGGGGTCTCTTGCCGCGGCGTGTGCAGGGCCTTGAGAGCAAAGCCGGCATGCCGCAGCTCTTCTTTAATGGACGCTGACACAGCCTGGCTTCCCTTATCCACCGACCGAGGCCCCTACGGGCGTATGCAGCAGGCCGGGCTCCACAGGGTGTTGCTGGTTCCAGATGCCCTTGGTATCGATGAGCTGCTTGCCTTCGAGAGACAGCGGGTCGATAGCCAAGAAGTCATCGTGGTCCACCAGCAGCATCACGAGATCTGCCTCGGCTACGGCCTCTTCCATGCCGTGGAGGCGTGAGAGTCCGGAGGCTGCCAGGGCGGCGGGGAGTTCCTCAACATTCGGATCCACCACCAGGATTGTGCTGTCCGGCAACTGCCGGACCAGTTCCTGGACGATCGTCACCGACGGCGACTCGCGGACGTCGTCGATGTTGGCCTTGAAGGCCAAACCCAGGACAGCCACAGTAGCGCCAGGCTGATTGGCCAAGGATTGAACCGCCTGCCGGACGACGTGATGCGGCTTGGAGTCGTTGACCTCACGGGCCGTTCGGATTAGCCCGGAGTGCTCCGGGACGGCGTCCACGATGAACCAGGGGTCGACGGCGATGCAGTGGCCGCCGACTCCGGGGCCGGGGCGAAGGACGTTCACGCGCGGGTGGTGGTTTGCGAGCTCGATCAGCCTCCAGACGTCAATGCCGAGGCTGTCGCAAATCAAGGAGAGCTCGTTGGCGAAGGCGATGTTGACGTCACGGAACGTGTTTTCAACCAGCTTGGTCATCTCGGCGGTGGTGGCATCCGTCAGCAGAATTTCACCCTGGCAGATGACCTCGTACAGCCGCTTGGCCAGCTGAGCGCCTTCCTCTGTGAGGCCGCCGATCACACGGTCGTTGGTGACGATTTCGATCATGATCCGGCCGGGCAGGACACGCTCCGGGGAGTGCACAACGTGGACCTGCTTCTTCCCGGGAGCTGCGTCGAGTGAGAGGTCAGGCCGCAACTCCATGAGGTGCGCGCCCAGGCGTTCGGTGGTGCCTGGAGGCGACGTTGATTCCAGGACCACCAATTCGCCACCGCGAAGTTTCGGCGCGAGGGCCTCCACCGCGCTGCGAAGGTAGGACAGGTCCGCACCGTTGCCCTCGGCCAGCGGGGTAGGCACCGCGATGATGTAGGCGTCAGCAGCAGGAACGGTGGCCATGGCCACGAGGTTGCCGAGGCTGACGGCGCCTGAGACCACCACGCCCATGTCGGGTTCCACGAACGGAACCTCGCCACGGTTGACAGCGTCAATGGTGGACTGTTTCACGTCGACGCCGGCTACCAGCTTGCCCTTAGCGGCGAAGCTGGCCGCGGTGGGCAGGCCGATGTAGCCGAGCCCGATGACGGCAACATCAAAAATCGTCTCGTCCATGTCTCCCCTAAACTAAAATGTGGTCTTCGGGCGAACCGAAGAACTGAATCTTTGAAGTAGCCAGAAGCTCTTCATTGGTAATCGGCCAGGTGTGCGAGGCCACGTCGGCGCCCCGCATCTGGCAGTAATTGAAGCGGTCTGCCGAGTAGATCCGGGCCCCGGCCTCGATGACGTCGCTCAGGAAACGCGAGTCCTCTCCGCGCGGCACCGGCTGAAATGGAAAACGCCTGAACGTGTCCGTGGCGGCGAAGATCGTCGGTCCGGAGACCGATTCGACGTAGCGGTGTTCAAGTTGCGGGTTACGCAGGATGGTCGCCCCGGCCCCGGCCCCGGCCAAGTGCATGTAGTGCGCGCGCTTGCCCACAACTTCGGCTTCGGAGTACATCATGGCGTGGACCTGGTCGCCCAAGTACAAGGAGGTGTAGACGTCGTCGTCGTCCCATTTGGTGGCGAAACGGCCGTCGGCCTTCGCCACGAGCGAATTGAGGCACTCACCGAGCGTGGTCTGCTGCGGCTCTTGGAGAACCACGACGTCGAGCACCCCGGCGTCCAGGCATTTGCGCCGGAACGCGGATTCGTCGATGTCAAACCCGTGCGCCAGATACACCAGCTGGACGTCCACGCCCTGTTGCGCGGCCACCCCAGCGATGACATGTTCAAGCTGCTGCGGCCGGAAACTCGAGACCATGACCGACACCTGGGCTCGGGGGCCGGGGACGGCGAGCCCAGGACGGGCGGCGGTCGCGATGGTCTGTGCCCGGTGACTGAAGGTGTGCTCGGCCCAGATCCTGCGCTGGGCCTTATGCACCAGGCGCTGTGCATAGTCCGGGTTGGCGGTCAGCGCCTTCAGCAGGTGCGTAGCGTCTTCGCGGGTGCTTGCCGTGGGAATTTCATTGCCCGGGAAAAATTCCGTGATGGCGGCGCTGGGGGTCGAGACCACGCAGGATCCCGCTGCCGTGATCTCAAATATCCGCCGCGCGCACATTGACGGCGAGTCCGTGACGGAGTTGACGTTGAGGAAGACTTTGTAAGCCTTGTAGGCGGTCAGCATCTGCTTGTAGGACAGCGAACCCACGACGTGCTTCTTCAGGATTCCGGGGAACTGATACTGCGGCTGCCGGCCGAGCTGGCGCGAAAAGATTTCGAATCCGGGGCGCTTGCCCGCAGTCGCGTCCACTGCTGCTCCGAGAAGGTATTCCATCTGCCGGCGACGGTCCTGATACTTGTGCGCAAAGTACATTCCAGCGAATGCAATCTCACGTGCGTGCCATCCGTGCCTGGGCCGCGCGGGGTTGTGGATCCGAGGCTGCGCCGCGAACGGCAGCACGGAAATCCGGTTGTGGCCCAAGTCCTCGCGGTACCGGGGAAGCATGTTGGAGTCAGTGGTGAAGACGTGGTCGAAGAGCTTTGCGGCAGGCAGGAAGTCCTCGTAGTGGGGCGGGTCTTCCTTATTCCAGAACACAGCTGGCAGTCCGGCCGCCCGGCATCCCGCGACGAGATCGCGGAAGACCGGCAAAGGACCCGCCGTGCTGGTGATTTTCCCCCGCCAGAGACCGGCGTTGCCGGCCCAAGCGGATTCGACGACGACGAAGTCCAGGGCCTCGTCGCGCAGTTGCTGGGCCCAACTGTCCGGCCTAAGCTCCACAACCGTCCACTCGGCGGAGAATGCCGCAGCGGAGAAGTCATCCATGATGATGCCCACGCGCAGCTGCGGATTCCGTGGCTGCCCTGCGTCAACCGCCGCTTCCCGAAAGATCAGGTGCCGGCCTCGTCCAATTCCGCGCCAGGCACCTTCCGCGCCGCGGACGCCGGACAGGCTGGCCTCGTCACGCTCGGCCGTGCTGCGGTGCAGGTAGCTCTTGACCTGTGTCAGACCACCTTGGCGGGCGTGCCACAGCGCTCGGCGCCAGTACGCCGTCTTATTTGCAAAACTCATCGACTACCTGGACCGCTTCCAGCCGTTGGGGAGCAGCGTGGTCCGCATTTCGGGGAGGCTCGCCATCAACTCGGCCCGGATCTTGCGGCCGTAGTCTGCGTTGCCCTCGTTGATGCGCCAAATGAAGTTCCGGTATTCCTTGGCGACCTCGTCGGGCGTTCCGTCCATGATGAAATCGCCCTTGTCGATCCAAATGGCCCGGTTGCACATGCCGGTAATCGTCCCGAGGCTGTGGCTGACCACAAACACCGTTCCGGCCTGCGCCGTGACTCTCTCCATCCGCTGCTTCGAACGATCCTTGAACTGGGCGTCACCCGTGTTGAGCGCTTCATCGATGAGCAGGATCTCGGGGTCCACGGCCGCCGCGATGGCAAATCGCAGGCGCGCGCCCATGCCCGAAGAATAGGAGTTCATCGGGTGGAAGATTTCGTGTTCCAGCCCGGACATTTCCACGATGTCGTCAAACTTGGCATCGATCTCGGTGTGGCTCATGCCCATGGCAAGGCAGCCTAGGCGAATGTTCTGCGCACCTGAGATGGAACTGATCAAAGCTGCATTGACGCCCAAAAGAATCGGGTTGCTCGAAGCATAGACACTGCCCGTGTCGGGGATGATCAACCCGGCGAGGACCTTCATCAGGGTGCTCTTGCCGGAACCGTTGCGGCCAATGATGCCGATGGAATCGCCCTGGTTGGCCACGAAGGAAATCTTGCTCAATGCCGTGGTGCGCACGGTGCTTTGGCCGCGGCGGACCCCGCGCAGGTTCTTCAGTACGGAAGTCCGGGCATTGGTTCTCCCCTCCGTTTTGTTTTTGGTGCGGTAGACCACCGAGATGTCGTCCACCACCACTGTGGGCTCCGATATCGGGCCGATAGATACTTCAGACACGTCCGTAGCTTTCCTCTCCACGCCAAAAGACAAAGAGTCCGGCGCCAACGGATCCCAGGGCCCACAAGCCCAAGACTCCCCACGCCCGCCAGGATGGCGTCGTGTCGTAGAGCACCGAGTCGCGGATGATCTTGATGACCTGGTAAATCGGATTGAAATCCATGATGGTGCGCACGACGGGGTATTTCCCGAAGCGTTCCTCCGCAAAAAAGACTGCCGAGACGTACATCAGGAAACGAATAATGAATGAGAGCAGGTGGCTCAGGTCCGGGATCTTGAGCAGCACCGGGGCCAGGAGCATGCCAATCCCAAGGTTGAACAGGAATTGAAGCGCGATGGCCGGAATGATGAGCAGCCACCGCCACGTGATTTCTTCGGCCGGTGACGTGAAGATGACGAAAAGGAGCATGACGATCGTCACGGGAATGTTGGAGAGGAGCTCCCGCACGTTGACGGCAATGGGCAGGGATGCGCGGGGAAACTGGAAGGCCCGGATCATGGACGTGTTGCCTGTGAGCGATTTGGCTCCGCCCAGGATGGAACGGGTACTCATCGAAAACGTAAAGACGCCGATGATCAAGTAGCCAATGAAGTTATCAATGCCCTTGCTGGTACCTAGGAACAAACCAAAAATCAGGTAGAAACTGAGGCCGTTCAGAAGTGGCGTCAACACCAGCCACGCTGAGCCCAGATGGTTCTTGTCGTTGCCGCTCTGGACCCGCGCTCGGGCGTCGAAGAAGATGAAGCTGCGGCGATCCCATAATTGGACCAGATAGTCCAGGAAGTCGGGCCGCTGGCCCACCTTGGTCAAGCGGACAAGGTTGACAGGCACTGAGACTGTGGCGGGTGTCTCCGTCCGCGCTGCTTCGCTTTGGTCCGCTTCCGTTTTTTCCTGGACACTCATCTAGTTACTCCCAGCATTTCCAACTCTCGTGCCAGGGCAACCGCGTTGGCGGCCCATGTTCTTTCCTGCAATACGCGTTCCCGGCCGGCAGCACCCATCGTTGCTGAAAGCTCCGGGTCCGAAAGCAAGTTCCGGATAGCCGTGGCGAAGGCGGCGGGATCCCCCGCCGCTGCCAAAAGGCCGGTCACGCGGTCCTCGACGATTTCCGCCAACGCCGGCAAGTCGCTAGCCACAACGGGCCGGGCGCACGCCATGGCCTCCACTGGCTTGAGCGGTGTCACGGAACGCGTCACCTCCAGGTCCTTGCGCGGCACAACGAAAACATCCAGCGCTTGATGGTACAGTGCCGTCTGGCTCCGAGGCACCCGGCCCGTGAAGATGATGCGGTTGATGAATCCGCTCCGCTGCGCCTGAATCTGCAGCGACGGCAGGGAGGACCCGTCACCTACGATGAGGAGACGAAGCTGAGGCATGTCCGCCGCGAGCAAAGCAAACGCGGCCATGAGGTCCTCGATCCCTTCATAGGGTACCAAGCTGCTCACCGTGCCGATAAATTGTCCGTCTTCTGCGAGACCGAGCGCACGCCGGGCACCGACCTTGTCCAGCGGCTCGGTAAGGAAGTCACCGCCTACAGCGTTGGGGGCAATGAGGACCTTGCTCTCCGGGACCCCTGCGGCGACGATGTTGGCCTTCATGGCTGTCCCGAGCGTCAGCACCAGATCTGCATGCTGCATGACTTCTGTTTCCCGGCGCTGAAACATCCTGTACTTTTCGCTGCTCCGGGCCTCGGGCCCGCGGGTGGAAGCCCAGGTATCGGCAAGTTGCCCCCGGACCTCGTAGACCCAGGGAATCCCGAGGGCCTGGGCCACGGCACGCACCACGAGTCCATTGACGTAGTGGGTGGTGGTATGCAGCACGCTCGGCTTGAAATCCAGGGCCACGGCCAGCAGTTCCTCCGCTTGCTGCTGCAGCCGGGCGTCAATGTTCTGGGCCATCGTGCCAGGCAGGAGCCGCTGGTAACGGATCGCGTCGACGGTGTCCGCGGACTGTGCGAGGAGTTTGCCGACCTGCACCGGATAGCCCAGCCTAGTGACGGCAAGTACATCCCAGCCTGCCGCCTGCTGCGCCAGCAGGGTGGAGTGGGAGCGCTGGGCATAGCCGCTGGCGGTGTGCGGCAGCGAATTCGTCAGCAGATGCAGGATCCGGCCGGGAACCGGTTGGTAAGGTCGGCGTTCCAGCGAGGGCGATGCCTCCGCCAGGACCGCCGCCTCGGCAATCAGGCGGGCACGTTGGCGCTGTCCCGCCGCTCCCGCGCCATCGAGCGCCTTCACAGCTTCGCTAACGGCCCCGTCGTACCAGAGGCGCCGTGCCCGGGCCTGCTTCGCGTGTCGTGCAGTGCCTGCCTTGGCCAGAAAGACATCCGCCGTTTCCGGGAGGTTGGCGGCAAGGGCGACGTCGGCCAGGCGTCGAGCCCGCTCCCCCTCGACGGAACCGCTGGCGGCGACGCGCAGCCGGCGTTCGACGTCGGTGCCGTCACCTGCGGCGAGTGCCGCGAACAATACGGCTGCGGAGGTGGAGTTCTTCGGCGCCACCTTGCACAGGCGCTTGGCAAGGGGAAGCACGGCCGAGGGTAGCCTGCGCGAAAGCTGCAGGAACAAGATGACGGGATCGTCAGCCAGGTGCTGGCGGACAACGCTCTGGGCCAGCCGGATGTTTTTCAGCAGTTGCATCATCGGGTAGTGCTGGCCTCCGCGAGCAGTTCGCTGATGAGTTCCATGTAGCGGCCGGCGAGTTGCTCGTACTCGGCGTTGGCTTTGACCCACTGTCGGCTGTCGCCATTACGGACCAGGCGGCCGCGGTCCGCAGCCAGCTCACGCCACAGTGCCGCCAGCTCTTCCGGATCGCTGGCCACGATGTCCCCGGCCTCGGCGTCCGAGACGATTCGGGCAGCTTCTCCCTTGACTACAGCCGTGACATGCCGGCCAATTGCGAGAACCTCGTATGTCTTGGACGGCACGGTGGTTTCGAAGGATTTCCAGTCATCCCGCAAGGAGACGATGCAGGTGTCAGCCGAGGAGTAGCGTGCCAGCATGTCGTCGCCGGTCAGGGGTGGGTGGAAGGTGACCGGAGCCTTCAGCTCACGCGCCAGCTTCTCCAGCGCCGGCCTCTGCGTTCCATGGCCCACCATGTGCAGGTGCATCGAGTCCCCCACCAGTGCACTGGCACGGATGGCGACATCGAGTTTTTGACTCTCGCCGTGGTTCCCCAGGTACAGGGCCTCGAAGACGTCCCGATCCGGTTCAGGCGGCCCTACGACCGGAATAGCGTCCAGGTGCACGCCGTTGCTGACGGTGGCGACATTGCGGACTCCGCGCGAACGCAGCGTGGCCGCGAATCCCTCGGTCACTGTGACCACGAGGTCTGCCCGGTGCTGGACAAAGTCCACCACGTGCTCCACAACGCTTTTGACACTGCCTTGGACCAGGCGGGCGTCGCGGGCCAGGTCCGGCCACGCATCGCGCATTTCCACGATCAGCGGGACGCGGCGCATTTTGGCCAGGGCGTAGCCGGCAGCCAGCGAAGGCAGCCCCGGAGCGGTGACAATGACGACGTCGGGCTTGCGGACCATCATCCCGGCGGGGACGGACATGAGGGCTGAGTAGCACTGGTCCAGCAGGCGCGCGGCGCGGGAGTTGCCGTGGCGCAGGTAGGGAACGTGGAGGATTTTTTCGGTGAACTGGCCGTTGCGCAGCCGGAACGGCCTTCCGGCCATCCAGCGCGGGAGGGCCCGCCGGCCGAAGGGATAGTGCGCCACCGGAGTCACGACGTCGACATCCCAGCCGGAGTGCGTGAACTCCTTGATCATGGCAGTCCAGCGCCGCTGCGGCGGGCTCTGCTCCGGCCAATAGGAGTGTGTGATCAGCGTGATCTGCAGGTTGTCTCTCACGGACTTCGGCGCAGTTGACTCCACGAGGACTTCATCCTGCATGGAGCTCAGGACTTACCGGTGCGGGGAACGCCGGTGGCCTTCTTCGAACCGATGAACCGGAAGTAGGCAAAGCCAAGGCCCAGCAGGACCAGCACAGTGATGGCCTGGACGGCCAGAGGGCTGCCGGTAGCAACGGCCACGGCGGCCTGAACTTCGGACTTCACCATGACCGGCGGCTGAGTGGGCGTCGCGATGACAGCGGGAGCCGTGGACTGCGCCGGTGTGGGCGTACGTGTTGGGGTCGGGGTTTCCGAGGGGGTTTCCTCGGGGACCGGGACCACGACGGGCGGGGGCACCGGAATAGGAGCGGGAATTACCACCGCAGGAGCGGGTACTGGCACCGGAGCAGGCACGGGCGCAGGCGCCGGTGCGGGGGCTGGCGCAGGCGCAGGCGCCGGTGCGGGGGCTGGCGCAGGCGCAGGCGCCGGTGCGGGGGCTGGCGCAGGCGCCGGTGCGGGCGCAGGAGCCGGGGCTGGCTCCGGAAGAGGTGCCGGAGGGACCGGAACAGGGTCGGGAGCAGGTGCAGGCTCAGGAGCGGGGTCCGCTGGCTGCAGAGGATCACCGGAGCCACCGCCGGGCGAAGGATCCGGCGTCGTGGTCAGGAATCGGATGAGAGGGTGGGGAACGGCTACCGCGGCGTTTGCCGCTGTCGCCGTGCCCATGACTGAGCCGGCGAGGATCAAAGCTCCCAGCCCCACTCGTATAGACTTTTTTCGGCTGCACGACGTCATCGACAGTCCCTCCCCCACAGTGCGAGATTGAATCAGGTGTGCGTTATGCGGCCAACACTAACGTCATTGTCGGCAGAGCCCCACTGATGCACGAGGTCCCAGTCTACTCGATGGTAAGAGTCAGGCTGTTCCTAGAGATGCTACCTTTACTCTCCAAACCGGGACCATAGCGCCACGCGGACCGGGATAAGCTGGATCAATGCTCCCTTTCAGCCGTCTGGTTTCCGCGCGCCTGTCCTTGACTGTGGCGGCCGCCGCAGCCGGCCTGGCCCTGACCTCGTGTTCCCCGGTTGTCGACGTCACGCCCGCCAAGGATGCCGCGAACGCGGCCTGCGCGCCGATGATGCTGGCCCTGCCGGACGCGATCGGCGATGCCAAGCTGCGGAAGACCAACGCACAGGCCACTGCGGCCTGGGGCGATCCGTCCCAAGTGATTCTGCGCTGCGGCGTCAACGTTCCCGGACCCACGACCGACCGCTGTGTCAGCGTCAACGACGTCGACTGGGTCATCAAGGAAGGCGACCCCGTGTGGACGCTGACCACGTTCGGCCGCGAACCGGCCACGGAGATCCTGATGGACCCGGACAAGATCAGTTCAGCCACCGTGCTGGCGGACCTCTCCGCCGCCGCGCTGAAGATCCCGGCAACCCGGAAATGTGTGGGTCAAGAGGACCTGCAGAACCTCCCCACCAGCAAGTAGGCCCGGGCAGGCCCGTCCGCGCCCGCCCGGTTCCAGCGCAGCGCGGTTCTAGCGCAGGCCGGTCTTGCGGTGCAGGGCCAGGTGGATCAGCTCGTCAATCAGGTCGGCGTAGCCCAGTCCTGAGGCCTTCCACATCTGCGGGTACATGCTCTTGGGCGTAAACCCGGGCATGGTGTTGATCTCGTTGATGATCAGTTCGCCATCAGGGGTGTAGAAGAAGTCAACCCGGCTCAGTCCCTCGCCGCCGACGGCGTCAAAGGCGACCGCGGCCAGTTCCCGGACACGGGTGATCGCTTCTTCGGGGAGGTCGGCCGGGCAGCTGAGCGCCGCGGCGTCGTCCACATATTTGGCGTTGAAGTCATAGAATTCATGGCCGCCGCCCGCGACGGAGATCTCGCCCGGCATGGACGTCCGGGGAGCATCGGTCCCCCGGCCCTCCAGCACGGCACATTCGATCTCGCGGCCCGTGATGCCGGCCTCGATGACCAGCTTGGGGTCGTGCTCGCGGGCGATCTCTATGGCGGCGTCGAGGCCCTCGAGGGAGTCCACCTTGGAGATGCCCATGGAAGACCCTGCCCGGGCCGGTTTGACGAATACCGGGAAGCCGAGCTGGTCCACGCGCTTGCGGACGGTCTCGGGATCGTTGCGCCACTGCCGGTCAGTCACGGCGATGTAGGGTCCCACGTGGAGCCCGGCCGATTCAAAGACCACCTTCATGAAGTGCTTGTCCATGCCGACGGCGGACGCGAGCACGCCCGCGCCCACGTAGCGGGTGTCAGACAGTTCCAGGAGGCCCTGGATGGTGCCGTCTTCGCCAAAGGGCCCGTGCAGCAGCGGGAAGACGACGTCGACGGCGCCGAGCTCCTGCGGGACGGTGTTCGGGGCTGCGACGATCAGCTGGTGCTCGCCGCCTATCTCGGCCAGGGTGACGGTCTGCGCCGAGGGGGCCACCTCGGGCAGCGACGAGGCGGAGAGCGACCACTCGTCGGTTCCGCCGGACGCCAAAACCCACTGGCCGGTCTTGGCGATCCCGATCGGGATAACGTCGTATTTGTCCTTGTCGATGGCTCCCAGGACGCCGGCGGCTGTCACGCAGCTGACGGCGTGCTCGCTGGAGCGGCCGCCGAACAGCACCGCCACGCGGGGCTTGGGCTGGCCCGTACGGCCTTCTGTGGTCATATTGTTCTCTGACACTCTCAGTGATCGCCTTCGGGTTTCAGGTCCCGGGACAGCAGCAGCGGCCCCAGTTCGTCTACGGACAGTTTTCCGGCAAGGACCGCGACGACGGCGGCCGTGATCGGCATGTCG
The DNA here is from genome assembly GCF_056396505.1 of Arthrobacter sp. 05T410. Lineage (NCBI taxonomy): Bacteria > Bacillati > Actinomycetota > Actinomycetes > Micrococcales > Micrococcaceae > Arthrobacter > Arthrobacter sp. 05T410. The sequence goes on from NZ_JBFTLP010000029.1 coordinate 38,642, forward strand.
ACGCCGAGCTTTCCGGCAAGTTCGTGGACCGCCTGGCTGGACTTGATGCCTTCGGCCGTTTGCTTCATTTCGGCGGTGACCTGCTCGAGGGTCAGCCCCTTGCCCAGCAGCCTGCCGGCCGTGTGGTTTCGGGACAGGGGTGAGGAACAGGTGGCTACCAGGTCACCCAGTCCGGCAAGCCCTGCCATGGTCCGTGCTTCGCCGCCCAGGGCGAGTGTCAGCCGGGAGGTCTCCGCCAGGCCGCGGGTGATGACCGAGGCTTTGGTGTTGTCGCCCATCTGCTTGCCTTCACAGATGCCGACGGCCAGGGCAATGATGTTCTTGACGATCCCGCCGATTTCGACGCCGATCACGTCGCTCGTGGTGTACGGGCGGAAATAGGGCGCGGTGCAGCTGCGCGCGATCCAGCCTGCGGTAACCGGTTCCGTGCAGGCCACGACGGATGCCGTTGGCTCTTCCCGGGCGATCTCCATGGCCAGGTTGGGGCCGGATACCACGGCGACCCGGTCCGCGGGCAGGTCCAGCTCCGTGCAGATGACCTCGCTCATGCGGGCATCGGTGTGGAGCTCGAGGCCCTTCATCAGGGACACCACGACGGCCCCAGGCGCCAGATGCTCCTTCCAGGCCTTCAGTTGCGGCCGCAGGGTTTGTGCCGGCACGGCCAGAATGACCAGCTCCGCGCCCGCCAGGACCTCGGAAACGTCCTTCGACGCCGTGATGCTGGACGGCAGCGTGATGCCCTTCAGATACTGCTCGTTGCGGTGCATGGTATTGATCTGGTCCACGACTTCGGGCCGCCGGCCCCAGAGGCGGATATTTCGTTCGACGCCGGAGGCTGTGGCGGCGTCGGCCACGACCTTGGCGAAGGTGGTACCCCAGGAACCTGCCCCCAGGACGGCCACTGTGGCGGCGGACCCGGATTCGCGGTTGGCCGACGTCCCTAGATCCGTCGTCACGCTGTGACGTCCGGGTCTATACGGCCGTGGGTTGGCTGGTTGTGCGCCGCCGGGTTCCAGCGTTGCGCGGGCGCTTGTTCTCCACGCAGTCCTGCCAGGAGGCCGGTGATGGCGTCCATGATGGCATTCGTGGCTGCGTCGAGCGTCGCCTTGTCCAGCGGGTGGCCCTCAAACGCGCTCAGGTCCACGGGATCCCCGACCACCAGGCGGGAGGTCTTGCGGGGGAAAATGTAGAAACGTTTCGCATACCGCGGGAAGACCTCTTGGGCACCCCAGTGGGCGATGGGCACCACGGGAATACCGCTCTCCAGTGCCATCCGCGCGGCACCGGTGTGCCCTTTCATCGGCCAGAGTGCCGGGTCCCGGGTCAGGGTTCCCTCTGGGTAGATGATGATCGCCCCGCCTTCGTTCACGATCTCTTTGGCGAGTTGCAGCGAACGGTTCGCCCCCGTCGTCGAACGTTCCACCGGGATCTGCTTGGTGGAGCGCAGGACGGCGCCAAGGACCGGCACCTTGAAGAGGCCGGCCTTGGCGAGGAAATGCGGCATCCGTTTCTGGTTGTAGAGCATGTGCCCCACCACCAGCGGGTCGATTTCCGTGCAGTGGTTGGGCGCGGCGATGAAGCCCCCGGCGGGGAGCTTTTCGAGGCCTTCCCACTTCTTTCCCATGAGGAGGTTCATCACGGGCCGGATGATCCCGGCGACTGTCACGAACGTGACGTGGCTCTTGGCCGATTCCTTCACAGGTCCCCCGCTACTTGGCAGAGGTGATGTCGAAATCGGCGCCGAGGCCCGCGAGCTTCTCGGTAAAGCGCTCGTAGCCGCGGTTGATGATGTCGATTCCCGTGACGCGGGAGGTGCCGGTGGCGGCCAGGGCGGCAATGAGGTGGCTGAATCCGCCGCGCAGGTCCGGGACGTCGATGTCGGTGCCCTTGAGCTGCGCCGGACCGGAGATGACGGCGGAGTGCAGGAAGTTGCGCTGGCCGAAGCGGCACGGCACGCTGCCGAGGCACTCGCGGTGGACCTGGATATTGGCGCCCATGCGGATCAGTGCATCGGTGAAGCCGAACCGGTTCTCGTAGACGGTCTCGTGGACAATCGAAACGCCCTCGGCCTGGGTCAGTGCGACGATGAGCGGCTGCTGCCAGTCCGTCATGAATCCGGGGTGCACGTCTGTTTCGAGGACCAGGGGGTTGAGCTTGCCGCCGCGGTGGTAGAAGCGGATGCCGTCGTCGCCGATGTCCATGCCGCCGCCGACTTTGCGGTACGTGTTCAGGAAGGTCATCATGTCGCGCTGCGTGGCGCCTTCGACAAAGATGTCGCCGCGGGTGACCAAGGCCGCGGAAGCCCAGGAGGCGGACTCGTTGCGGTCCGAGAGGGCCCGGTGGTTGTAGCCGCCGAGGTCCCGGACGCCTTCGATGCGGATGGTGCGGTCAGTCTGGACGCTGATGATGGCGCCCATCTTCTGCAGCACCGCGATCAGGTCCACGATTTCCGGTTCGGTGGCCGCCCCGGAGAGTTCGGTGATGCCTTCGGCGCGCGTGGCGCTCAGCAGGACCTGCTCGGTGGCGCCCACGGACGGGTAGGGCAGCGCAATCTTGGCGCCCTTAAGCCCGTTGGGCGCGGAGATGTGGATGCCGCCGGGACGCTTTTCCACGACGGCGCCGAACTGGCGCAGGACATTGAGGTGGTAATCGATCGGACGGTCGCCGATCTTGCAGCCACCCAGGTCCGGGATGAAGGCCTCGCCGATGGCATGGATCAGCGGCCCGCACAGCAGGATCGGGATGCGCGAATCGCCGGCGTGGGCGTCGATGGCCGTGCTGGAGGCCGTCTTGGCGCCCTTCGGGTCAAGCGTCAGATCGCCGGTCACGGGATCCTTGTCCACCCTGACGCCGTGCAGCTGGAGCAGGCTCGTGACAACCTCGACGTCCTTAATTTCAGGCACGTTGCGCAACACCGATGGCTCATTGCCCAAAAGGGCGGCAACCATGGCCTTGGGGACAAGATTCTTGGCCCCGCGAACGGTGACGCGGCCAGTTAGCGGGACGCCTCCGCGGATTGTCAGAACACTACTCATATACCGGTTTCCTCACGACTACTCGCCCCCAAATCCTTACAAAGGCTCCAGCTAAGCATAGGAGCATCCGTTACCGATCTGAAATACGGAGCGGTTCCAGGGGCCCCGTGTTGGCCCTTTCGGCACGGATGCGGCGGCGCTTTCGGGCCTGCGGGCTTTGCACAAGGTGGGCGCTGAGGGTTTGCCCGGTGCACCGAGGACCGGACCGACTCCGGAGAAAAGGAGAACCCTTCGAATACGATCGTGTAATGCCTCGCCTTATCGCTCCGGACGTCATCTATCACTCCTCCTGGCTGGAAGGATCCGCCGAATTTGACGGCGCCCACCGGGACGGCGCGGGTGCGGAGGACTGGCCACTGGAAGAACTCGAAGATGACCAGTCGTTCCGCCGCTTCGTCGATGCCCTCGTCAACGATGCCCGGCCGGAGAGCCCGAGGAAAACAGGGCACGTACCCTGCACATACCTGTGGATCGTGGACGGTGACACTTTCCTTGGCTCACTGGCCATCCGGCACGAGCTGAACGATTTCCTTCTCAATCAGGGTGGGCACATCGGCTACAGCGTGAGGCCCTCCGCACGGCGCCGCGGCCACGCAGCTGCCGCCTTGGCCAACGCCCTGCCAATTGCCAGGGAGCTGGGCATCGCCCGAATTCTCCTCACTTGCGATGAAGATAACGCCGGTTCCCGGGCCACAATCGAAAAGAACGGTGGCGTCTACGAAGACAGCCGCAACGGCAAACGCCGCTACTGGGTCGGGCCCGCCTAACCGGAAGCACAAGTAGAAGGAATCTCAATGCTGTTGTCAGTGGATTCCTGAGGCCTATGGCTAGGGGCCGAGGCACTTGGCGGTCGTAGTTCCGGGATAGGTACACACGAGTTCGACGAGCACCCAGTGACGGTCTAGCTCAGTCCCAGGCACCGTTCGGCGGTCTGCTCAGGGGTCGGATTTGCGAGTAGATTGTTCACATCCGCTGAGGGCCCGCATATCGGCGAAACGACGTGGACAAGGATCCGGATGGGCCGGCCGTACCGCATTGACACTCACCAGCACATCGTTCCGCCCGGGTATGCGCGCTGGATGCTTGAAAAGGGCATCCGCCCCGGCGGCATTGGCCTGCCGTCGTGGTCCGAGCGCTCAGCGTTGAAGTTCATGGACAGGCACGACGTGCAGACCGGCATCTTGTCCCTGTCCACTCCCGGCGTGTACTTCGGCGACGCTGCGGAGGCACGGCGGCGGGCGCGGGAGATCAACGAATACTGTGCAGAGGTGGTCGCGGCCCGGCCTGAGCGGTTCGGGTTCTTCGCGACGCTCACGCTGCCGGACGTGCAAGGCGCCCTGGCGGAGGCCCAGTACGCCCTGGACACCCTGCTCGCGGACGGGGTCGTATTGCTGGCCAACAACGCCGGCCGCTATCTGGGCGATCCTGGCTTTGAGCCTCTGCTGGAGTTCCTGCACCACCGGCGGGCCGTAGTGTTCGTCCACCCCGCTGAACTGCCCGGTCCGGCGGTGCCGGGCATACCCGCCTTTGCCGCAGATTTCATGCTCGACACGACCCGCACCGCTATCAGCCTGATCCTGTCCGGTGCGATGGAAAAGTTCTCGGGAATCAGGTTCATCCTGGCCCACGCGGGCGGCTTCGTGCCTTACATCGCCTACAGGATCCTGCTGACGATGCTCAACGATAAGGACCTGGCCCTCAGCGCACTGGCGGCGCTGGGAGATAAGAAGCAGTCCATCTTGCGGCGGTTTTATTACGACGTGGCCCTATCCGCCAGCCCGGCGGCCCTGCCCAGCCTGCTCGAGGTAGCTGACCCGGGCCGCATCACATACGGAACTGACTTCCCGTTCGCACCCTCTGCGGCGATCGATTTCCTGAATATGGAGTATGAGAATTATCCGCTGGACCCATCGGTGCGCGCGGCGATAGACCGCGGCAATTCCGAGGCGCTTTTTCCCCGGCTGAGGCCTGAGCAGACTTAGTTCATATTGTGCGCGTTGCGCTCCCCGGCAGGAGGGGTTCCGGTGGAGGACGGGTGACCCCGGTGGAGCGGGCACGTACGATCCGCAGGAAAGAACCTGATTGTCAGAGGTCCCTGAAACACTGGATTCATGGACGGCAATCAGGGGCCCGAAGTGGTTCCGGCAGGACACGGCGACGCCGGCTTCGGCCGCGCCGGGGGCGATGCCGCCGGCATTCCGGGCACCGCAGAGGCGGCCGTCGCGGGCCGGCTGGCCGCCGGACCGATGGGCTTAGGCTGTCCGCCCACGGGCAGTGCCGGGATCATTGACCGGATCCGGGAACTGGAAGACTGGAAGTCCGCCGCGTCCGCGGAACAGGCCCGGCTCGCCGTGGCCTTCGACCTGCTCCAACGCCGCGAACAAGCCCGGCGCCGGGGTCCCGGCCGAGAGGCTTGGCGCCGGTGTCGGCGCGCAGATCGCCCTGGCCCGGCACGAATCCCCCGCCAGGGGCGGCCGGCTCCTGGGCCTGGCCAAAGCCCTGATCACCGAGATGCCGCACACCC
>NZ_JBFTLP010000030.1:0-40564 GCF_056396505.1 Arthrobacter sp. 05T410
AATGTACTGGGCACGTTCGGTGCCTTGTTCCTGAATCAGGGTATCCAGGGACTCCAGCCATTCGGCGGTCTCTTCCGGATMACGATCAGGCAGCTGGTTTGTCAACCCGCTGAGGATATGGGAGGTATCTTCTCCTGCAGCCACGTCCACCTCACTCTTCATCGTTGAATGGTGATCAATATTTTTCATTATGTGAAAAAACTTTCTTGCATTTCGAGATTATCGAGAGAGGCTGGGACGCGTCAACATCAGCGGCGCATCAACGCGGCCCGGCAGTCATAATCGGTTGGAAGGTCGGTACACAAGGCAACGCGGGGTCAGATGCGGCCCATAAAGCCGCCCGGCATCGGCCGTATCTGACCCCGCGTTGCCTTGGCGGTCAGGCTTAGGTGAGCAGCCTGCCCCACCGCGGGGAGAGCAGCGGGGCGCCGGCCATTTTGAGGCAGTGCCACAGGGTCACGGCCACCGAATCGAGCACGGGAACGCCCATGGCCGCCTCGATTTCCTCCGCGATGTTGGCACCGTAGAGATTGGTGCAGAGGTACACGAGCGCGTCCGGGTTCTGTGCCGCGAGTTCCAGGGATCCGGGCCGCATCTCGGCGTCGGAGACCCGGGCGAATGATTCGTTGTCGCTCAGGCCGAGGAAACGGTGGTCAAGTGTTTTGATCCCGTCCCGTTCGTAGGACGCCACGATCCGTTCGTTGACGTCCTCCGTGTACGGGGTGAACAGCCCGATCCGCTCGGTGCCGAAGGACCGGAAGGCCTCCATGTAGGCCAGTGTGGAGGTGGTGGCGGGAATGCCGGTGGCGTCCTGTATTCCCTTGACGAGTTCGCGGTCGTGATCGGCGCCGAGCCACGATCCTGAAGTGCCGTTCCACGCGATGACGTCGACGTCGGCGGTCGCCAGGATCTCGGCGGCAGCCCGCATTGCCGGGGCATCAAATTGCCGGTCGGAGGAATCGTCGAGGGCGATCCGCGTGACCTGGATCCTGGCGAAGTGGATTGTCACGTCGTCGCGGTCGCCGAGGATCCGGTAGCTTTGCGGCTCGAGGCAGGTGTTGGAGGACGGCACGATCATGCCGATACGGGTGGGGCGGGTTGCGGAAGGCATGGGTGCTCCTAGCGGGCAGCGGGGTAGACAGCGGCGGGGGCGGGGGTGGCGCTGACGGGGGCGGTGGCCGCGGCCGCCTGGTGCTCGCGGAAACCGTTTCGGGCCACAAACTGGCCCACGGGGCCGGGGTCATGGAAGCCGCCGGCGTCCAGCACGACGCGTCCGGCGGACACCACGACGGCGGGCCAGCCGGTGAGCGTCCTGCCGTCGAACGGCGAGAAATCCGTTCCCATGTGCAGGGCAGCGCCGTCAACGGTGCGTTCCTGTGCGGGATCGAAGACGACGAGGTCGGCGTCGTACCCTGCTGCGATCGTTCCCTTGCCCGGCAGGGCGTTGATCCGGGCCGGACCGGCGGCGAACACTTCCACGAAATCCTCCACCCGGGCTGCCCCGCCGGTGGCGTCCATCATGGCGGTAAAGGTGACAGGCATGCGGGTTTCCACTCCCGGCAGGCCGTGCGGCATGGCGCGGATGTCATCGGATCGCTCGCGTTTTTGCGTGAGGTCGTAGCAGGAGTGGTCCGAGGCCACCGTGTGGATGGCTCCGGCGGCAAGCCGGTCCCGCAGCGCGGCGACGGTCTCGGGGCTGCGCATCGGCGGGCAGCAGGCGTACCACTCGGGGAAGGACGTGCCGTAGACGGTGTCGTCCAGGGTGAGGTAGTGCGGGCACGTTTCCGAGAAGGCGTCCATTCCGTGGCTGCGGGCCCCGGCGACGAGGTCTACGGCCCCCGGCGTGGACTGGTGCACAAAGTAGACGGGAGCGTTGGTGTACTCGGCCATCGCCAGGGTCTCCTTGACCGAGATCTCCTCCGCGAGTTCGGGCCGGGTCCGGTGCAGGTGTTCGATGCCGATGCGGCCGTCGTCCGCATGCTGCTGGGTGCAGTCGGCAATGATGGGATCGTGTTCGGCGTGGATGTAGGTAAGGCCGTCGAGCCGGACCATCTCGCGCATGACCTTCAGGATGGTGTCCCCGTCGGCCATGGTGGTGCCCCGGTTCGTGGTGTACATCTTGACCGAACGGACACCTTCGGCGGCGAGCTGTTCGAGCTGCCACGGCACAGTCTCGTCCCACTGGACCACCGAGCCGTGCAGGGCGACGTCGCAGCGGGACTCGCGTGCCAGTTCCTTCTTGTGCAACACCGCGGCCAGCGGGGTCTCGCGGGCGTCGCGGGGGATGCCGAAGTCGATAATGGTGGTGGTGCCGCCCCAGAGGGCAGCGGTGGATGTTGTCCGGTAGTCGTCCAGGGTACGGAACCGTCCGGTTACCTGGGCGACATGGCAGTGGCCGTCCACGCCACCCGGAATCACCAGCTGGCCAGCGGCGTCGATGCTCCTGGCGGCAGCGGGGACCGGCTCAGAAGCGTCCACGAGCTGGACGATCGTCCTGCCGTGCACCACGACGTGCACATTCTGGCGGCCGAAACTGTTGACCACGGTGCCGTTGGCAATGACAAGGTCTGGGGTGTGGGACATCGTTGTCCTCCTTCGAGAAAGAAAATTAGTGGGACGGTGCGGGCAGCCGGGTGGCGTGCTGCGCCGTCGTGAGGGCGGCATCGAGGTTTTTCGAAAGCCCCTTGCGGGCCTTGACCGGTGGCGGCGCGAAGGCGCCGGCCCGGTGCGGACCGGACTGGAGGTTGACTACGGACTGGGCCATCTGGATGCCAGCGGAAATGCCGTCCACCACGGGGACGGGGATCTGGCCTGCAAGCTCGCGGGCAAGTCCGGCGAGCGGCGCGCCGGCGAGGATCACGACGTCGGCCCCGTCCTCGGCGACGGCCTGGCGGCTGAGCGCCAGCAGGGTCTCCTTGAAGTCCTGCTGCACGGAACCGATGCCGTTGAGGCTCTCGTTGATGGAGCGGATCGAGGCCAGCCGGCCGGCGAGCCCGAACCGTTCAACGCAGTCCAGATACCAGGGCCGGATGCGGTCCGAGATGGCGATGATCGAGAACCGGTGCCCCTGCAGGGCGGCGGCGCAAAGTGCCGCCTCGGTAATTCCGATGACGGGGACGTCGGCGAGTTCCTTCAGCGCCGGCATCCCTGGGTCGCCGAATGCGGCGACCACCACGCCGTCGACGCTGGCGCCGTCGCGAGTGTACTCTGCGATGATTTCGGCGACGGCACCGGCGGCGATCAGCGATTCAAAGCGGGTTTCGATATATTCGACGCCGTGGCCGGCGGTCCGGACTGCCAGTTCGGTTCCGGGCGAGGCTGAACGCCGGGCTTCGGATTCGATCAGCGAAGTGACATCGTTGCTGATGTTGGGGTTGATGACAAGGAGTTTCATTACTTCTTCCGATGAAGGTCGGGTTCCGTCCGGCGGAAATTCTCCGGAAACTGTTCCCGGTATTTGTCGATGTGCGACGCCGACTGGGCAGCCGCCCGGTCAGGGTCACCGCTGGCGATCGCGGTGTAGAGCGCCCGATGTTCTTCGATGAGTTCGGGGAGGTCGCTCACATGCCGGAACAGCCAGTGCATCCGGCCCTGGAGGGGTTCGAGCGCCGATTTGAGGAAGCCGTTGTTGGCGATCCGGGTGATGGCATCGTGGAATTCGCTGTTGGCCCGGTGGGCGTCCATAATGGCGCCCTTGGCTAGAGAGAGCTCGGCCACGTCCAACAAGGCTTCCAGCGCACTGAGGTCCTCCGGTGTGGCGCGGGCCGCGGCCAGCCTGCAGGCCAGCACTTCGAGCGACTGGCGGACGTCGAAGAGATCCTCCACGTCTTTGGGGCTGAGCGAGCTGACTTCGGCCCCGCGAGCGCCGCGGTCGCTGACCAGGCCTTCCTGGCGCAGCATTCGCAGCGCCTCGCGGACCGGGAGGCGGGAGACGTTGAATTCGGCGGCGAGGTCGCGCTCCACCAGCCTGGTGCCGGGAACGTAGTGCCCTTCAAAGATCCTGTTGCGGAGGGTGTCCCGGACAGCCTCCCGGAGGGGGCGTTCCTTGTCCTGGGTTTCTTCTGCGGTAAGCATGGTGCTCCATTTCGGGTTCTTTATGGCACTGCGTTCCCGGCTTCGGGAACTGGTGTTTCGTGGCCTAGCTTAGACAGGGAGCCGCTTGTTGTAGTTCAGGGTCAGCACGGATGCGCCCATGATGATCGCGGATCCCACGAAGTACAGCAGCGCCCAGGTGTATGAGCCGGTGGCACCGACGATCAGGCCGACCGCGATCGGGGTGACGAAGCCGGAGATGTTGCCGCTGAAGTTCATCGCGCCGCCCAGGACGCCGGCGTTGGTCCGGCCCCCAAGGATCGAGGGGATGCTCCAGAAGAGGCCCACCCAGCGAAGGAAGAACATGACGACGGAGAGCAGGACTACCGCCGTCGTCGGGTCGGCAACGACGGTGACACCGACAAGGCCGCCGATCACTACGACGCTGGAGGTGCCCAGGAGGGTGCGCATGACGCGGTTGGCCGAGGCGCCAGATGCCCGCCATTTGTCGGCGATGGTGCCGCCGAGGATTTCGCCGACGAAACCGGCGCCGAAGATCACGAACGTGGACCAGCCGATGGTCTTCAGGTCAAAGCCCTTGGCCTGGGCCAGGTAGAGCGGGCCCCAGGTGAGCAGGCCGTAGAAGACGCCGTTGAAGCCCAGCCAGCCGAAGCACATGGCCCAGAAGGAACGGAACTTCAGGTAGGGGAGCAGGGCGCGCTTGCCCTTGCTGCCGTCGAGCTCGGCTTCGGCGTCCTCGGCGGCGTGGGAGGCCTCGATGTACTCGGCCTCGGCATCGTTGACTCCGCGGTGCTGGCGGGGGTTGTCCCGGACGTACCACCAGACGGCGAGGCCCATGAGGACGGTGGCGGCGCCGGCGATGATGAAGGAGCTCCGCCAGCTGCCCGTCGAGGCGATCAGGCCTGCGATGAGGATGCCGCCGAGCCCGGCGCCCAAAGGGGCTCCGGCGTCAAGGATGGTGGCGCCGCGGCCGCGTTCCGATTTGTGCATCCAGATGGCATTCAGTTTTCCGCCGGCCGGCATGACCCCGGCCTCGGTGACGCCGATGCCCAGGCGGGCGATGAACATGCTGACAAAGCCTCCGGCCAGGCCGGAGGCCGCCGTTGCGGCGCCCCAGCCGACGCAGGACGCGGTCATCACCTTGCGGGGGCCGAACTTGTCGATCAGCCAGCCGACCGGGATCTGCATGAGGGCGTAGGTCCAGAAGAAGGCCGAGAGCAGGAGGCCCACGAGCTCCGGGGCCATGTTAAATTCCTTCTGGATGATGGGCAGGGCAACAGAGATGGATCCCCGGTCGATGTAGTTTACGGAGACGAGGACCAGCAGGAGGAGGAACATTTTCCATCGGACATTCGTGCGCCGTTGCACGCCGTCCTTGGAGCTTGTGAGGTCATCGGGCTGTACTGCTGTTTCGGTATTTGGAAGAGACACAACTTCTCCTTGATAGAGAGTAAACATGCCGGCAGGTGATGGGGGATTTGTTTGAGGGTCAGGATGCCGGAGCGTGGGGCGTCCTGTGCGCGGGCCCTGTGTCGATCGCAGCGGTTGATAGGGCTGATGTCAGCGCTGACATCAGGTTCGGATCAGGTGCAGAATCTGGGAGGGCGGGGCCCGGCAAGCTTTCTTATTTTGGGATCCCGATTTGGGATCCCAAAATTCAGATTAGGAGTGACGTGGGCCACTGTCAAGGGTCATGGGCCGGCTGGGCCGGTTCGCCGCGAAAATGTCGTTTGTGACTGGTCCTGGGGGCCGGGCGGGCTGCGCCGGAACATGGCTGCGCGGGAACATGGCTGCGCCGGCCACCAGGCAGGGAGGCCTGTTCCCGGAGCGGTGCCGGGGCCGGTAGGGGTGTGACGTGGTGCTGGCAGCCGGTCTTGGCTGCTCCGGGCTTAGCTGCCCCGGTAGGTGGAGTAGGCGAAGGGGCTCAGCAGAAGCGGGACGTGGTAGTGGGCCTGCGCTTCGGACACCGCAAAGGTCAGTGTGACTTCGGGGAAGAAGGTCTCGGTCCCGGCGGCCTCGTAATAGGCTCCGGTGTCGAAGCCCAGGCGGTAGGTGCCGGAGCCCAGGCTGTCGGGGCCGAGTGACTTGACTCGGCCGTCATCGTCCGTGGCGCCGGCCGCGATCCTGACCCAGCGTTCGCCGTCGAGCATGTCCAAGGTGACTGCGACGCCTGCGGCGGGCTTGCCGGAACCCGTGTCCAGAACGTGGGTAGTGACGTGGGAAGTGCTCATGCGCCTATCAGTCCTTCGAGTCGGAGTAACGCGATTTCGCGCAGCTGCTGGCCGATGACCACTTGTTCTTCTTCGGGAGTGTGGGCGAGCCGGGCGTTGAGGGCCGCCAGGATCTCCTCGCGGCTCCGGCCGGCCGCGCGGATCAGGAAGACCTGGCCGAATTTCTCTTCATAGCTCCGGTTCCCTGCGGCGATGGCTGCGGCGACGGCCGGATCCGGAGCGCCCAGGCTCGCCTGCTCCGATTGGGAGAGCCGGGCCTCCGCGCCGTTTCCTGCGGCCCGTTCGCCGATGCGGGGATGGTGGGCCAGCGCGGCTTCCACCTCCGCCTCGGTGAACGGTTCCGCCGCGCGGCCGGCGGTTTGGAGGAGGATTTCCGTACTGTCGAAGGGCCTCGAGCCGACGATCTCCTCAATCCATCGCTCGATGTCCAGACAGGGGCGCAGGGCGGCGGCGGCCTCCGCGCGTCCGGCGGCATTAAAGTCGTCCAACAGCATGTGCCAGATCCTTAGTGTCAATGCTGGCATCCACGGTGTAGGGCTATACGGACATAATATTCGTATCGTGGAACTGTTATTTCAGCATATGCAAAAGATTGAACCGTACCCGTCTGAGCTGTGTCAACCAGGGGCGGTTCCGCGACAGCCCCGGTCAGCTCGCCAGGAACCGCAGCAGAACCTCGTTGATCTCCGCGGCGTGGGTCCACAGCATGCCGTGCGGGGCGCCGTCGATCTCCACGTACTCGGCACTCGGCAGCGCCTTGGCGAATTGGCGGCCGGCGACGTCGATCGGCAGGATGTTGTCCGCCGTGCCGTGCACAATGAGGGCCGGGACATCGATCTTGGGGATGTCGGCTCGGAAGTCCGTGAGCCAGGTTGGCTGCGCCGCCGACGACGCCGTGGGCCCACCCCCGGTGGCGAGGTTCCAGCCCGCGTTCAGGACCTCCTGGCTGAGCCGGGGAGTGCCCAGGAAAGTGTCGCTGTTGTAGAAGTTCTTGAAGAATTCCGTGAAGAAGGCGTACCGGTCCGCCGTCACGGCCTCCATCAGCCCGTCGAACACCGACTGCGGGACACCGTCGGGGTTGTCCTCGGCCTGCAGCACGTACGGCTCCAGCGAGGCCAGGAACACCGCTTTCGAGACCCGGGCGGACCCGTAGGTTCCGAGGTAGCGGCCCACTTCGCCGGTGCCCATGGAGAAGCCCACCAGCACGGCGTCGTTCAGGTCCAGCGTGGTCAGGAGGGTGTTGAGGTCCGCCGCGAACGTGTCGTAGTCGTAGCCCTCGGTGGGTTTGCTGGACTGTCCGAAGCCGCGCCGGTCGTAGGTGATCACACGGTAGCCCGCGCCGAGAAGCGCCGCGGTCTGCTTTTCCCACGACGAGCCGTCCAGCGGGTAGCCATGGATAAGGACCACGGCCTGGCCGGATCCGTGGTCCTCGTAGTAGAGCTCAACGTCTGTGCTGTTTTCGGTTCCAACCTTGATGTAAGCCATGCCAGCGGTCCTCCCGGTTCGGCGCAATGCGCGGTGGTTCGGTGGTTCGGTGTGGGGCGGTTCGATGTGGGGCGGTTTCGATCTGGTGTGCAGTCAGTACGTGGGCTCCACTTTAGCGGCCGGAACTCCCGCCGCCAGGGCCTGTTCACCATCCGGAATGAGGAAGTCCTCCGCCAGGTCGGCCCACTGCGGCCGGAAGGAATACAGGCAGCCGAGCCGCAGGCGGGTCGCGGCGGCGTAAGCGTCGAAGCGTGCCGGGGTGACATGCAGTTCCTCGGCCGTGGCGATGACGTGGCGGCGGGCGGTTTGGTACCTTTCGGCGGTCAGGCGGTGTTGGTGCAGGCGCAGCTGAAGGTGCACGGCGATGTTGCCGAGGTCGGCGGCGGCCTCGGCGCGGCAGGCTTCATCGAAGTCCAGCAGACCCAGGGGAGCGCCGGGATCCAGGGTGAAGATCTGCTTGTCGTGAAGGTCCCCGTGCGACCACACCAGCGGATCCGGATCGGTCCGGAGCAGCTTTTGGGCGGCCTGCCCCGCGGCCCCGCGGACGGCCGCGCGCTCGGCTTGCGCCGCCGGAATGTCCCCGGCGTGCACCAGCCACAGGTGCACCGTGTGTTGCAGTCTCGCCAGTTCGACGGCGGCCGTCCGGACAGGGAGCGCATGGAGAGTGGGGCGGTGCGCGGGCGCCAAGGCCAGGGAATGCTGCCGGACCCAGGCCCGGGACCATTTTTGCCAGGCATTTTCAAAGACCACATCGCTGACCGCGGGGTCGATTCCCAGCTCGAACAGGGAACGGCCGGGCAGCGTCATGAGGGTGAGGCAGCCAGGGGTGGAGGAAACAATTTCCGGGGTGAGGAAGTCCCCTGCGCCGAGGAGCTCGTTCATCCGTTCGTGCCTGCCCACCGCTTCGTCGGACTGGCGGGCCCGGAAGAGCTTGAGGTGGTGCTCCCCGGCTCTGACCACGGCACGCTTGTGGGCCCGGTGCACCACCACCACCCCCAGCGGCGACGCGCGCTTCAGGGCGGGGAGACGCCGGTCGCGGCCGTCCCGCAGGAGCTCCAGCTGGCCCGCCCGGAGGTGGGCTGCCCGGACCCCTGCCCGGCCGGGAACCCCCAACTCCAGGACGTAGTCCTCCGCGGAGTCGTCGGGCCAGGAGCGGATGACCTGCCATTCGGTGTTGTCAGCATCCAGGATGGCGGCCGGGACGGGCGGGTGCCAGCCCATGGGGATCAGCTCCGGGATCCGAGGGGCCGGCTGCTGGCCAGGACGGTGGATCCGAAGGACTGACGATGCCTTACCCGGTCCTCGAGAACGCGGGTCGCCAGCGATGAGCCCGAAGGGAGCGAAGAACAGGCCAGTCGCAGCCAGCGTGCGTCCGAGTAGGCATCGAACCGATCCGGGTTGACCTGCAATTGCTCGGCCACGGCCAGCACCTTTGTGTGGGCCTTAAGGTATCGCGCCGGCGTCAGGTTACACCGCCACATGCGCCGCTCCAGATGGAAATCCAGGTAGGCGAGGTCGCGGGCGGCCTCGGCCCGGGCAGTATCGTCGAAGTCCAGCAGCCCGAACGGGGACCGGCCGTCGCCAGCGATGATCTGCCGGTCATGCAGGTCTCCGTGGGCCCATACCAGCGCGTCGGGTACCGAGCCGAGCAGGTTCGCCGTGACGTAATCTGCCATGGCGGTCAAGGTGCCGCGTTGGGTGGACAATTCCGGAACATTCTCTGTGTGGCGCAGCCATAGTTTCAACCAACGGGCCACGCCCCTCGCTTCCACCTCCGGTGAATGGACCGGCAGGGCGCCCAGAACGGTTTGTCTGCTGACGTCAGACGCCGCGCTCAGCTGGGCGAGCCAGGCGCTGGACCATTCTTCCCATGCGCCGGCAAACTCCTTGTCGCCGATCGTGACGTAGTCCTCGCCGATTTCGCCGAGCGTCGGTCCGGAGAGGGCGCTCAAAACGAGGGTGTCCGGGGAGCTCTGAAGCACCTCGGGCGCCGTAAAGGCGCCGGCGTCCAGCAGGAGGTCCATCTGGGCGTACCGTTCGGCCGGGACCGCGGCCCTGCCGGGCCGGAAGACCTTGATGTAGCAGCCCTCCGCCCGGATGATCGCCCGCGTGTAGGGCCAGTGGGAAATGATTTCCCCGCGCTGTCTTTCGGTCCGAAGGGCCGGCAGTTCGGGATCGTCCTCCGGCAGGATCTCAAAGTGGCCATGGCTCAGATGTGCTCCCCGAACGCCGGGCCGTTCTGCAGTCCGGACCTCAAGCAGGTATTCTCCGGGTTCTTTGTCGGGCCACGCGTTGTGGACGCGCCACGCCGTGCCGGCGTCGTCGGTGTATTTCCAAAGCGGCGGGTGCCAGCTCATGCGATCAACTCCAGGGCCCGGCGGATATGCCAGCTCGTGTCGGCCGGCCAGTCGCTGGCCCGGTTCCTGAACGGGTCGACGCTGTTCAGGAACAACCGGAAGGCCGCCCAGGTCTCCACCCTGGCCTGCGATACGTGCCCGCCGGCCTCGCGGTAACCGTCGATCAGCTGGGCCGTCTTGCGGCCGCCGGCGACGGGCCCGACGCCGGCGGGGTCTGCGATGTCCTCCACCGCGGCAAAGGACCCAAGGTCTCTGCCCGGGTCGGAGGTCCTGACTCGGTCGAAATCGATGATGCGGACGGCCGGGCCGTCCACCAGTACCTGGTCCGCCGAAAAGTCACCATGGACCATCACCGGCTGTTGCCTTCGGGGGCCGGCGGCGCCGACAGCTGCCAGGAGCCGGCCGGAGAGCGCGTCCACCGGAGCCTCGAGCCCGGGGAGCAGGCAAGTGATCATGGACCGCGTGGCCATGAGCTGGCGTACAAGGTCCTCCATGTCCGCCATCGGGTCCGCTCCGGTTCCCGCGTCCATTCCATGGATCGCCGCCAGGGCTTGGCCGGCCCGGTAGGCGGCCGGATCGTTGTCGACGCCGCCCAGGTCTCCGTGGCCCCAGTCCGGGGAGGCGCTGATGCCGTGCGCGGCGCATTCCGGGTCGGCGAGTTCGGGCAGGACCGGGATGCCGTGGCTCTGAAGCCGCTGCCGCAGGCGGAGACCTTCGGCAGCTTCGTCAGCTTGGACGGCGGTCTTGACGACGACGGGCAGTGTCGCCGATGGGATCCTGACAACGAGCCTGCGCTCCGGGTTGTATCTCAGCACGCTGACCGGGGGGTCCAGGAAGCGCCCTGCCGCGGGGAGCGCTCCGAGCCGTCCGAGTCCGTGGTCCCGGAGCCACCGCAGGTTGGGGCGCAGCGGCCAGTCCTCTTCGATGGGGCCGACAGCCACGACGACGTCACCGTGCGGACGGTCGGGCTGGACAACCCGGATGCCGCCGTCGCGCTTTTGCGAGCTGTCTGCCCGCTGCTGCAGTTTCCCGACGTGCTCCGGTGTTGTGGTCAATGCCCAGCCGTAGCTGCCGGCCCCATAGCCGGCCCGGCGGAAGGCGACGAGGGCGGAGGTGTGCGGTTTGTAGCGGGTCCTGATGATCTGGACACTTTCGCCCAGGAGCCCGGAGAGCAGCTCGTCGTCGAGCACCCAGTTCAGGGCCGGGATCCGGGGGTCCCGGGCCGCCAAGGCACGGTCAGCGTCGCGCCGCTGCGCCTGCAGCCACTCTTCCTGCAGCCTTTGTCCCTGCGGGGTGCTCATGTCGGCACCTTGAACAGTTCACCCGGCTCGGGGGTCTGCTGCCGGTGGACCCAGCCGGCAAAGCGGGAATCCGGATCGGCCAGCAATGACTGCGGCGGCCCGTCTTCCAGGATTTGGCCGTCTTCGAGCCAGATCACCCGGTCGCACGATTGGGCCGAGTTGACGTCGTGGGTGATCGTGATGGAGGTCCGGCCCTCGGTGAGTGTGTCCAGGGCGCTGAGGACCGAATCCCGGGATGCCGGATCGAGCCCGGCGGTCGCCTCGTCCAGGATCACGATCGGGGCCTTGCGGAGCATGGCACGGGCGACGGCCAGCCGTTGACGCTGGCCCCCGGAAAGATTGTTGGCCGCCTCGCCAAGGACGGTTTCGTAGCCCTGGGGCAGCGCGCGGATGAAACCGTCGGCCTGTGCGAGGGCCGCCACGGCTTCGATCTCCTCATCGGTGGCATCGAGGCGGCCGAACCTGATGTTCTCCCGGACGGAGGTTCCGAACAGCACGGAGTCCTGGAGCAGGATGGAGACGTGGGCGCGGACGGAAGCGATCTTGAGGTCCCGCAGGTCCTCGCCGCCGAGGCTGACATTCCCCTTCCACGGGTCCACCATCCGAAGGATCATGCTTGCCAGTGTGGACTTTCCGGCCCCGGAGGGCCCCAGCACGGCGCAGTGCTGACCTGCCGGTATGGTCAGGGTGATTCCCCTGAGCACCGCGGTTTCCTCGAAGTGGCCGGCCCAGACGTCATCGAACACAATGTCCGGGTGCGGGTTCCTGAGGGCGACGGCGTGCGGTGACTCGGGCACGTCACTCTGGGCCTCAAGCAGGTCCGCAACCCGTTCCCCGGACGCCGTCGCGCGGGCGATGCGGCTCGTGTACCTGGCCACATCCTTGAGTGGCCTCAGCCCGGTTTTCAGGTAGGTCAGGAAGACGACCAGATCACCCGGGGTCATCACGTGCTGCATCACCCTCCATCCGCCGGCGGCCAGGACCACCGCCGTCGCGATTCCCGTCAGGACGTCGGTCTTCCGCTGCAGGCTGGCGGCCAGCCGCAGCGTGACCACGCCGGAGCCAAGGGCCGACTGGTTGCTCTTGCTGAAGCCCGAGCTGAGGGTGTCTTCGAGTCCATACGCCTGGACTTCGCGCATTGCGCCCAACGTCTGGGCGGCGGTGGTGGCCAGGGCGCTTTCACCCTTGCGTGACTTGCGGGCCGCGGTAGTAATCGATCCCGAGTTCTTGCGGGACACCAACACGAATATCCCGATGGACACGAACGTCACCAGTGCGATCAAAGGATCGAGCCAGAGCATGATGAACATCATTGCTATCAGCGACACGAAATTGCCGATGAGGGGGAGCCCCGCCGTGACGGCCACATCCTGCAGCCGGGACACGTCTCCGACGAGCCGCTGGACAGTGTCGCCGGTGGAGGCGCGGCTGTGGTGGCGCATCGACAGGCCCTGGAGGTGGCGGAAGGTTCGGGCGCGCAATTCGGAGGAAATCCGGGTACCCACCAGGGCAAACGAAATCGCGGACACGTAGCCGGCCACGGCCCGGATCAGGCAGATGACAACCACCGCACCGGCGCAGAGGAGCAGCACCTCCGCACTCGCCTCCACGCTGAGCGGGGACCTGCGGAGATTGGCGCCGAGTGAGTGTGAGACGGAGTCCAGGACGATTTTCACCGGCCACGGCTCAAGAAGCCGGAAGAGGATTTCCACGGCCATGGCAATGAATCCCCAAGTGATGAGCAGCCTGTGCCCGCGCAAATGCGGGCGGACGCACCGCAAGGTCCGCCGCAGCGGTGAGAGTTCAGCCGGTGGGCTGGTGCGGGTCCGTCGCCACAAGGTCCGCCAGCTGCGGGGGTGCGAATGCCTGGCAGTGGTGGTCATTGCCTGGCCAGTCTGCGTGCAGGCGGCAGCGCCTCGGTGATCCGGGACAGCACCCCGCTCCAGCTGAACCGCTGCACGGCGTCGTTGCGGGCCTCGAGCCCCAGCCTTTCCCGCAAATTCGGGTCTTGGCCGAGCCGGAGGAGGGCGTCCGCGAGCGCGGCGGGGTCCCCGGGCGGGACGAGGATCCCGGTGCGGCCGTCCTGGATGATGGACGGGATCTGGCCCACGGCGCTCGCGATCACAGGCAACCCGGCCGCCATGTACTCAAAAACCTTCAGCGGCGAGAAGTAATCGTCCTGGCCAGGTCCGTCCGGGGGATAGGGTGCGGCGGCGGCGTCGAATTCTGCCAGGAGGCCGGGCACCGCAGCCGGCGCGACGGGGCCCGAGAAAACCGTCGGCACGCCGAGGGATTCGGCGAGGCGTTCGAGGTCCTGCCGGCCGGGGCCGTCACCCACCACATGGAGCTGCCAGCGCAGGCCCGGGTCGGCGGTCTGCTGGTTGGCCAGGGCGACACCGTGCAGCAGGCCGGGGACACCGTGCCAGGGCTTCAAGGTTCCGACGAACCCGACGGTGAGGTGGTCCGGATTCCGGCGGCCGGGGCGGCGGGCCGTGATCCGTTCGACGTTCACTCCGTTCGGCGCCAGCACGGTCCTGGCGGTCGGCACCCGCGCCCGCACCCAGCGGACCACGGGATCCGAGACGCAGGCCACGACGTCGGCCGTCGCGGCGTTGCGGCGGAACACCGTCTCAGCCTTCTTCACGTCGAGCAGCTGGCGGTACCGCTGCTGCTCCTCGATCAGCGGAGCATTGACCTCCAGCACGGACGGCACGTCCAGGATGCGGGCCACCACGGACAGCGCCGGGCTGAACAGCGAATAGCGCTCGTAGAACAGCCCGCAGCCGTTGCGCAGGACCTCGTCCGCCAGGCCCAGCGCGGCGTCCTGGACCGCCCGTTCCCGCGCGGAGGCGGGGACCGATTCCGGTTTGACTTCGACGACGTCGAGATCGGCAAGATCGCTGGGCCGCTCGGTGCCGAGCAGGGTGCAGTAGACGGTGACGGCGGCGCCGGTGCCGCGCCACGCCCGGACGATTTCCTGGACATGGACGGAGGAGCCCTTGGTGCCGAAGACAGGAACGCCGGGGTCGGCGCAGAGATAGGCCACGCGGGTCATGCGACTCTCCTTTCAGAACGGGAGAGGGACCTCAGGAGCTCGGCCTGGCGCTGGACGTCGTAGTCCTCCTCGATCAGGGCGCGGGCGTTGCGGGACATGGCGAGCCTGTCCGTGGCCGGGGAGCCGAGCTGGCAGATGCCGCGGGCCAGGGCGTGCGGGTTGCCCGGCCGGACCAGGACCCCGGTGGAGCCGTTCCGGACTACTTCGGGGATCCCGGTGACGGACGTGCTGACGCAGGGGACGCCCGTGGCCATGGCCTCGAGCAGGACCGTGGGCATGCCGTCCGCGTTGCCGTCGGCGCCGACGACGCAGGGCGCCACGAAGACATCGGAGGAGTGGAGCAGCTCGTGGACCTGGTCCTGGGTCTGCGGGCCGAGGAGGCGGACATGGGCGCCGAGTCGGAGCTGGCCGATGCCTGCCTCCAGTTCTTCGGCCATGAGCCCGGTCCCGGCGATCCGGAGGTCCAGTTTGACCCCTTGGTCCAGCAGTTCGGCGGCCGCGGGCAACAGATACTGGAAGCCTTTTTTCTCCACCAGGCGCCCGACGGCGGCGATGCGGAGGGTGGCTTCGAGCGGCCGGGGCTCCCGGTACGGGAAGCGCTCCAGCTCCAGGCCGTTGCGCACCAGATGGAGCCGGGCGGTCGAGGACGGGAAGCGGCGGCGCAGGTAGCGCATGTTGTATTGGCTGATGGTCACGGCGTGGTGGGCCTGCTCGAGCTTGAGCCGCAGGTCCTCGTCCTGGACCGATTCATGGAAGATATCCACCGCGTGCGCGGTGAACGAGAACGGGATGCCGGTGATGAGGGACGTCAGCCGGGCCACGGTGGTTGATCCCGAGGCGAAGTGGACGTGCATGTGCCGGATGTTGCGGTTCTGCAGCGCGGTGGCCAGGTTGATGGCCTGTACGGCGTCGTCTGCCGAGGCGGCGGCGAGTTCGCCCAAATTCCGGCCGACGGCGGCTGTGAGCCCGGCCGCGTCGGCCATCCGGAGGCTCTCCCACAGGGCCACGGTCTTGATGGGGCGGTCAATGTACGTCACCGGTGCCTGGACCCGGGCGAGCTCGGGGTGGAACCGGGGGTCGTCGGTGGGACGGAGCGAGAAGATTTCGATCCGGTCCCCGGCGGCCTCGCGGGCCAGGATCTCCGAAACGATGAACGTTTCGGAGAACCGCGGGTACATCTTCAGGACGTACGCCGTCCCGGGTTCAAACGGCGACACGGCTGGCACCTTTCACGCTCGCTGCGGCCTCGCTTTCGTCCGCGCTGAATTGTTCGGCACTGGCCCGTTCGGCGGTGACCTGATCGGCGCCGTCCCGATCCGCTTGGGCCAGCTCGGTAGTGGCCAGCGGCCGCAGCAGCTCGGCGGCCAGCTGCGGAACCCGGATCAGGCCGTCCAGCACCGCACGACGGCGGTCCACGGTGGTGCCGAACCGGGCGGCCAGCCAGGCTGCCAGGATCTCCGGCGTCAGCGTGCCAATCTCGTGTTGCTCCAGGTACCCGGCCGCGGCGAGGGACTCGGCCCGGATCCGCTGCTCGGCGCGCGACTGCGTGCGGGGCACGATCAGGGCCGGGACAGGGGTGCTCATGATTTCGCACACCGTGTTGTAGCCGCCCATGGCCACGACGGCGCCGGCGTGCCGGATGTGGAACACGATGTCATCGACTGTAGCGACCACTTTGACGCCGGGGCGGGCCCGCTGCCGGAGGTCATCGAGCTGCTCGGCGGGCATCTGCGGCCCGGCGACCACGAGGTGTCCCAGCCCGTCCGGGACCGGGGTGGCGACGGCGACGCGGGCCAGGGCATAGCCGTCCGAGCCGCCGCCGACCGTCGTCATGCAGTACCGCCCGGGCATGCAGCTGGTGCCGGAGGCCGGAGGGCGCCCCACGGCCAGGTAGCCCGTGTACCGGATGAGCTTTCGGAGGGCGAACGGTATTTCGCCGGCGGCTACGGGATCGTGGACGGCGGGATCGCCGTAGACCCAGATGGCATCGAACAGGTCCTTCACCACGCGGGGACCGCCCACCCTGGCCCATTCGGCGAGGGCCGCGGCGGGCGAGTCGAGGACCTCGCGGAGGCCCAGCACCACGCGCACGGGCCCGGCGGTGCGGGCGTGGCGCAAGGCTGTTTCGAGTTCGCCATGAACGCCCGTGGCGTGCCGGTCCACCACCACGAGGTGGGGGGAGAAGCCGGCCAGCGTTGCCTGCAGCAGCCTGGCCCGCAACGGCACGAGCTCCCCCATGGGCAAGGTCAGGTTCCGCGGCAGGTAGCCCGCGGAACCCTTCGCCACACCGGGAAGGAGCACCCAGTCCCACCCCTCGGGCAACCGGAACGCCGGTGCGAGGGCTGTGCCGGTGATGAGGATTCCGGTGACGGGGCGGCCGATCAGCCCGGGAAGCTGATTGTTCAGCGCGTGGGCCAGTGCCAGATTCCGACGCACATGTCCCAGGCCCACTGAATCATGTGAGTACAGCACTATCCGCAGTGGCTCCACAACAATCCTCCCCCGCCCCCGGTGCCCCGGACAAGGCCGCGATCGCGACTGTGTCCGGGCAGGTGCTGTCTGATGTTAAGCATCAGCGTGCGCCCCGAGAGTGAGGGTGGGATGAGGGGAAGATTAAGGATTCCTCATCCAAGGGCCCGCTTTTGCGGCGCCGCGCTTAGGCACGGGCACCAGCGGGTGCGGGCCAGAGGCGAGGTGGGGCCAGAGGGCTGGGGCAGGTCAGACGGCGGGGCAGGTCAGACTCGGACCCCGGAGGACTGCAGGGGGATCCGGATCAGGAACGTGGCCCCGTGGCCGTATTCGGATTCCACCGTGGCCACGCCCCCGTGTGCCTGGGCGATGGCCGCGACAATGGCAAGGCCCAGTCCCGAGCCCTCCACGCCGCGGCCCGTGTGCGCCCGGCCGAACCGCTCGAAGATCCGTTGCTGGTCCTCGGCGGCGATGCCGATCCCGTCATCGCGCACCCACAGCACGAGGGTGTCCTGCGGGGGCAGCGAGGTGCCGTCGTTCGCCGTCGGGCGCTCAATCCGGGAGCCGAGCGCGATGGTGGAGGACGGCCCGGTGTACTTGACGGCGTTCGCGGCGAGCTGGACCAGTGCCTGGGTGAGGCGCTGCGGATCCGCCTCCACCACGTAGTCAGCTCTTTCATCGATCTGCCAGTGCCGGTCGGCCAGGACGTGCACCTTCTCCATGACCTGATCCAGGAGCTCCGGGACCCGGACGGGTTCACGCTGGATGAAGCCGATCTCGCCGGAGTTGGCGAGCAGCAGGAGGTCGTCCACCAGGCGCTGCATCCGGTCCACCTCGTCCAGCAGCACGTCCCTGGTGGCAATGACATCGTCCGGATCATCGACCGTCACGAGCTCGAGGTGCCCGCGGAGAATGGTCAGCGGGGTCCGCAGTTCATGGCCGGCGTCGTCCAGGAACTGCTGCTGTTGCTGGGCGCCCTCATCGAGTCTTTCCAGCATGGTGTTGAAGGTCTTGGCAAGCAGGGTGACGTCGTCCTCGCCCTTGCGCACCGTCACCCTTTGCGTGAGGTCCTCCGGGCCCACCGCCCGGGACGTCTCGCGCATACGGCGGAGCGGATCGAGCAGCCGGCCGGCAACCACGCTGCCGATCACCGCGGCGGCCAGGAGCATGCCGAGGGCCACCAGCGAATACGTCCGGACCGAGCTGGCGTTGTGCTCGCGCTGGTCGCCGGCGTCCCGGCCGACCAGGAAGAATGTCCCGGGGGCGCCCTTCATGGGCACCACCACTGTCCTGAGTGGACGGCCGTCCGAGTTCAGCTCGCCGAAGGACGCGCCGGCCGGGTTGCTGAGCTGGGCAGCATCGGCCAACATGCTGTTGTTCAGGAGGTTGCTGTCCCCGTTGCCTTCAACGGTCCATGCCACATGCCCATCCACTATCCCTGCCATGACCTCGTTGCTGCGCGGCTCGATATCCTCCGCGGCCTCGTGAAGGGCGCTGACGTACGTCCTGTTGGCGTAGTCACCGGACGTTTTCTTCTTTGTCTGGACGACCTTGACCACGGCATTCGCCTTGTCGAGAACCGCCTGGTCGGTCCTGGCATCAGAGTCCTGGAACTGGACCACGAACGTGACCATCCCGGCTGTGACCACCCCGGCGAGCATCATGCCCAGCATGGCGGCCACCACCCGGAAACGCACCGAGTGGATCTTTGCGCCCCAGCCGGACGGGTCCTGGGTTTCCGCCTCAGGGAAGGCAACCGCCGGCGCGGCCTGGCCGTCTTCACTGGGATGTTCATCCAAGGTGGCCACTCTGTTCCCTTTCTGCGCGGATCAGCTTGCTATGCCTAGCTGAGGCGGTACCCGGCGCCGCGGGTGGTGAGGATCCGGTCCGCGCCGAGTTTCATCCGCAACTGGCGCACGTACACATCCACCACGTTGGACGTGCCGTCGAAGTCGTAGCCCCAGACATGGCTGAGCAGTTGCTGCCGGCTCAGGACCTGCCCGGGGTGGAGCAGGAACATTTCCACCAACGCGAATTCGCGGGCAGAGAGTTCCACCATCCTGCCGTCGACGCTGACCGAGTGGGTGAGCAGGTTCAGCTCCAAGTGCCCGTAGCGCATGACGCTTCCCGCCAGCACATCGCCGGTGTCCGACTTGCGGATCCGGGCCTTGATGCGGGCAACGAGTTCCTCGAAGTGGAAAGGCTTGACGATGTAGTCGTCGGCGCCGCCCTCCAGCGCTGCGACGGTGTCGCTGGATGATCCGCGGGCCGTGAGGAAGATGACCGGGATGCCCACCTGGCCGCGGCGCAGCGCCGCGAGGACGGCGTACCCGTCCAGGCGGGGGAGTCCGATGTCCAGGAGCAGGAGATCGAATTCGCCGCTGGAGGCGTAGTCCACGGCCGTGACGCCGTCGGCGACCACCGTGGGCACGTAGCCGGCCGCGCGCAGGCCCTTTTCGATGAAGCGGGAGATGCGTTCTTCGTCTTCTGCAATGAGGATGCGGGTCAAGGTGACTCCCTGGACAGCCCGGCTCCGGAAGGCTCCCCTAGCCGCGCATCTGCACGGTCCTCTTCGCGGGATCCTGGGCCTGCTCCAATACTGCGGCGTCTCCTACATGTGACTGGGAGGAATTCCGGGGCCCCAGCAGCCTCGATCAGCCCGGAGTGCGGGCCGCACCCGTGCCCCGTTGTGTGGGGCCGGCGGTTGAGCTGGCGCGGACCCGTCAGGGCGGCGCCGCGGCCCGTGCGGGACCGCGCGCTGGACAAGAGGCCCCTGCGTCGGGGCGACTGAACGTTCTTGATTCAGAAGGAATGGACATCTGGTGCTCCTCCAGAGGACGGCCCCACGGCGTGGGGTTCCATCGGGCAGCTGCGGCTGAGACTATTCCCGCTTCTTTCATCCTGCCCCCGTAATGGAGCCTGCGCCACCTCTGATCGGTTGATTTTCAGCCTGTTAACAGCTCACTCGCAGGAGCGGGCCCCTGCCGGCCCGTTATTGCCCAAAAAGCGCGCCGGTGAGCTGGTGAGTCAGGTCGTGGATGAGGTCCAGGCGGTCCGCACTGTCGGCGTCGTCCAGGCCCCACGTGTAGATGACCACCGCGTAGGAGCGGTCCCCGGCGCTGAGCAGGGCGGCGTCGTGGACGTAGCCCTGCACCACGCCGTACTTGTGGTGGACCGTGATGCCGGGCGCGACGGCGGCCGGGATGAGGTCCTCGTCATTGGTGTGCTGCATGTAGCCGAGCAGCTCCGCGGTGTGATCGGCGTTGAGCAGCTTGCCCGTGGTGAGCTGCGCCAGGAGCCGCGCCATGTCCGTCGGGGCCAGCAGGTTTTGTTCGGGATCGTAGGTGATGCCGAGGGTGGCGGCGTAGGCGGTGAGGTTGGGGTAGCCGATGTCCCGCATCAGCAGGAGCCATGAGTCGTCGCTGCTGGTGTTGATCATGGCTTTGAGCTGGAACGCGGCATTGAACGCGCCCAGGGGAGCATCGAGTGACTTATCGCCGGTTTCCACGAGGTGGTAGTAGGCGGCGGCCGTCAGGACCTTCGCGGTGCTCGCCGCCGTGTAGGGTGCCACGTCGCCGTAGCTCTGCAGCTGGCCGTCGCGGGTGTCCAGCACGGCGACGCCGATCCGGTGGTCGGGGTGCGCGCCGATGATCCGCTGCATCTCGGCGGGAAGGTCGACGGCGGCGGCCGCCGGGGCTGCCGGTGCGGTCTCCGCCGGCTCCTGCTGCCGGGCGACGGTCAGGACGTCACCGGTCAGGAAGTCGCGGGTCAGGAAGTCACGGGTGTGGGAATCGCTGCCGGGTGCGGTGCGGATCGCGCCGAGGACCACGACGGCGACCAGCACCAGCACGGCGGCGGCCCAGACGAGCACCACGTTCCTGCGGTGGTTGGGAGCGGCCGGCCGGGGGCCCGGATTCGTCATGTACGTGGGCCTTTCCGGACTCGACTGGGTGGTGCCTCCGACGTTAGGCCGGGCCAGGGGCGAAGTCCACGGAGCGCGCGGCGCGCGGCCCAAGTGGTACAAAAATCCCGGATGCGGGTCCACTACGCTGGCATTCATGACCCGGAAAATTACTGTCAGCCTGCCGGACGCCGCGCTGCGTGAGTATCTTCAGCCGCACCCGGACGTCACCGTCCTGGAGTGGGACCTCGCCGGTGAGCCGCCCCTGCCGCGGATCGACATCGTGGTCCCGCCGTACATGGGCGGCCCGGAGGTCCTGCGGAGCCTGGCAGCGGTGGACACGGCCCTGGTGCAGAGCCAGTCGATCGGGTACGACGGCGTGGCGGAGTTCCTGCCGGCCGGGCGGGTCTTCGCCAACGCGTCCGGCGTGCACGAGACCTCCACCGCGGAGCTGGCCCTCGCCCTGATCCTCGCCAGCCAGCGCGAACTGCCCCGCCTGATCCAGAACCAGCAGGACGGACGGTGGGACGCCCGGCCCACGGCCAGCCTGGCCGACCGCCGCGTCCTGATCGTTGGCTACGGCGGGGTGGGCAAGGCGATCGAAGACCGGCTGCTGCCGTTCGAGACCACCGTGACCCGGGTGGCCAGCACCGAACGGACCGATGGCCGAGGCCGGATCCACGGCATCGCCGAGCTGCACACGCTCCTGCCGGAGCACGACATCGTGGTGGTGGCGGTTCCGCTCAGCGACTCCACCCGGCACCTGATTGATGACGCCTTCCTCGCGGCCATGCCGGACGGCGCCCTGGTGGTGAACGTGGCCCGCGGCCCGGTGGCGGACACGGAGGCCCTGGTCCGCCACACCGCCTCCGGCCGGATCCGCGCCGCGCTGGACGTCACCGATCCCGAACCCTTGCCGCAGGACCACCCGCTCTGGCGGACCCCGGGCGTCATCATCAGCCCGCACGTGGGCGGCGCGAGCTCGGCGATGCGCCCGCGGATGGGCCGGCTGCTGCAGCGGCAGATCGAGATCATGCTGGCGGGCGAGCCGCCGGTGAACGTGGTGCTGAACGGCTAATCGGTCGCGGGCCACCGCCCAGGGCGTGTCGCTTTAGCCCTCCTGGGTCACGGCCGACATGTCGCCGACGCCAGGTGTGCCGTCGGCGAGCGCGTAGCGCTGCAGCACCGCGCCCTTCGGTGAGGCGACGACCGGCTCGATGAGCCTGAGGTTCGTCGGAACCACCCCGTCCGCGAAGACCTTCTTTCCGCCGCCGAGGAGGATCGGATACACCCAGAGCGTGAGTCGGTCGAAGAGCCGCTCGGCAAACAGGGTCTGCACGAAGTCGAGGCTGCCGATGACGTGGATGTTCTCGTGCCGGTCGCGCAGTTCGCGCACGGCGGCGACGATATCAGGACCGAGGAGCGTGGAGTCGGCCCACTCGAGGGCCGGCGACTGGCGCGATGCCACATATTTCGGGATGCGGTTGAACAGCCGCGCGATCTCACCGTTGGCGTGCGGCCAGTACCCGGCGAAAATGTCGTAGGTCCGGCGCCCGAGCAGCAGCGCGTCCATCCCCGTCATCCCGGAGGTGACCTGCCCGCCGACCACCTCGTCAATGAGGGGCGCCTGCCAGCCGCCAAACTCGAACCCGCTGTCGGTGTCCTCGTCCGGGCCGCCGGGCGCCTGCGCAACGCCGTCGAGAGTGGTGAACAGGTCGATATGGATCAGTCCCATGCCGTGCTCCTTCTCCGTCGCCCGTCGTCGCCGCGGCGACGGGATCACTTCGAGGCTGGCACACCGTTCCCTCGCGAAGCAACAGGTTTCAAGGGCTCCCGGCGGTGTCCACCACGCAGAACCTGTTGCCCTCCGGATCGGCCAGGATCACGTAGTCGGCGTCCGCCGGCCGTTTGCTCCATTCGACTCGGGTGGCGCCCAGGCCCAGGAGGCGCTGCACCTCGGCGTCCTGGGTGTCCGTGTAGAGGTCCAGGTGCAGGCGCGGGGGAATCTGGACGGCCGCGGGGACGCGGTCCAGGGAGACGCAGGTGCCCACCCCGCCCGGCGGCTGGAGGATCACGAAGTCGCCGTCGGGCTCGTAGCGGGGCTCGTAGCCCAGGGCGGCCTGCCAGAAACTCATCTGGCGTTCGAGGTTGTCCACCCGGATGACGATTGAGCCAATGCGCAGCATCCGGATCAAGCTACACCCGGGCCGCAGGCCCGGCAAGCAGGCCGGCCGGGCAAGCAGGCAAAGCGGATGAGCCACGGTCGGGTTGCTCCGACCTGCAGTCTTGTGCGGCGCGGTGGCATCGGCGAGGATGAACGCGACAGCCGTGCTGCGAAGAGGGAGTCCACCCGAATGACCAAGTATCAGATCTCGTTTCCGAGTGCCGCCAGGGTTGTCCCCGAGGAAGAGTTGCGGGCCGCAACGGAGGCGGCGCACGCGGTTGTCCAGGAGGCGAAGGACGCGGGCGTCTGGGTGTCCGGCGGCGGCATCGATGAGAGCATTCCGCCCGTCATGGACGACGCCGACGGGAGCGTCCGCGCGGGTACTTACCCGCAGACTGCGCAGTTCCATGGAAGCATCGTGGTGCTGGAGCTGCCCTCGTACGAGGCGGCCTTGGAGTGGGCGGCGAAGATTGCAGCCTCGTGCCGTAGTGCGCGACAGCCGCCCGTCTTCCAGGACGGCCCGGCTGACGTGGGCGATCCGAAAGAGATCGACGTAACCTTCGACTTCCGTTCCGACACGCCCACAGGCAAAGATCCGGATAGGTTTAGCCCAGCCCTCCGCAGTACCCATCGGAGGCTCTGGGGCAGGCCCGTGCCGAATGGTGCGCTGTTCGACCTGGACGTAAACAACCCCAACCGATACCTCTATCACGAGTCCGACTTGGGCCGATTCTTTCTGTCGAGTGACGCGATCATTCGGACCTTCTGCCGGCACCCAAGGGCCGCTTCGATCATGGCGCACATTCCGGAGGCAGAGCAGGAAGCCTTTAGCCGGCAGGGCTACACCATCGGCGGGATGATCGTTTTCCCGGGCAACAGGGTCAACAACAAGCAGACGATCAATCAGCGCCGAGGCACTCACCCCCGCATCGCCGACCGGTTTGACCTGACTCTCGAGTGCATCCGGCGTCACTATCTCCGCCAGTCCAGCCCGCTGGCCGACACCTTGGAGCTATACCCCGAGTTCTTCGGCTTGTTTGGCGACTTCCGTGGCTACGTGGACTTCTTTCTGCTCCAGGACCTGGTAACGGAGGACTACGCCAGCGTCCGGTTCTTCCTGCCGTTCGCCGATTTCACGACTCGTGCCATACCAAAGACCCTCGATGAGTATCTGCTCTACCGGCAAGCCAGCCTCGAGTTCGTGGGTGCACGGAACGCTCAGATCGCTGACTTCTGCGCGTAGCCAATATCGTCTTCGAAGCCACCACCTCGGACAACTGCCCCTCAGGCATCGCCGCAGGCCCGCCCCCGATTCGCCCTCAGAGGAACCCGGCCCACTCCCGGGTTCGGGACGTAAACTGACCCTCACATCGTTCTGTGTGAGACAGTCTGTGACGCGTGAAGTGGAGACCGGATGCTCTGGAAACTGCTCGTCGAATACCTGAGGCCGCAGCGGCGGCTGCTGCTCGCCGTCGTCGTCTTCCAGCTGGCGGCTTCCATTGCCTCGCTGTACCTGCCCACCCTGAACGCGGACATCATCGATCAGGGCGTGGCGAAGGGCGACACCGAGTACATCCTGCGCATCGGCGGGCTCATGCTGGCGGTTACCCTGCTGCAGGTCATCTGCACCGTCGTGGCCGTGTACTTCGGGGCGAAGGCCGCGATGGCACTGGGCCGGGACGTCCGGGGCGCCATCTTCAGCCGGGTCGCCGCGTTCTCCGAGCAGGAAGTCACCCGGTTCGGCCCGCCCAGCCTCATCACCCGCTCCACCAACGACGTCCAGCAGGTCCAGCAGCTGGTCCTGATGTCCGCCACACTCATGGTCACGGCGCCCATGCTCTGCATCGGCGGGGTGATCATGGCCATCCGGCAGGACCTGCAGCTGTCCTGGCTGATCGCCGTCAGCGTCCCCGTGCTGCTGGCCGCGGTGGGTTCGATCATCATCCGGATGGTGCCGCTGTTCCGGGTGATGCAGGCCCGGATCGACACCGTTAACCGGGTGCTGCGCGAACAGCTCACCGGCATCCGGGTGGTGCGGGCCTTCGTCCGGGAGGACGTGGAGACGGCCCGGTTTGCCCGCGCCAACGAGGACGTCACGGACACCGCGCTGCGCGCCGGCCGGCTCATGGCGCTCGCGTTTCCCACCGTGATGCTGGTGCTGAACGTCTCCAGCACGGCCGTGATCTGGTTCGGCGCGTTCCGGATCGAGGACGGCTCCATGCAGGTGGGGACCATGATCGCGTTCCTGAGCTACCTGATGCAGATCCTGATGTCGGTCATGATGGCCACGTTCATGGCGATCATGATCCCGCGCGCCGCCGTGTCCGGGGACCGGATCGGCGAGGTGCTCGGGACCGAATCCAGCGTCCGGCCGCCGCTGCGCCCGGTTTCGCGCGCGGCCGGGCGGGCAGCCCGTGGCGAGCTGGAGATGCGCGACGTCGGGTTCGCCTACCCGGGTGCCGAGCAGCCGGTGCTGTCGGACGTGAACTTTACCGCCCGCGCGGGGCAGACGACGGCGATCATCGGCAGCACCGGCTCCGGCAAGACCACCCTGGTGAACCTGATGCCGCGGCTCTTCGACGCGACCTCCGGCGCCGTGAAGATTGACGGCGTGGACGTCCGCGAGCTCCACCCGGACCTGCTGTGGGGGCACATCGGCCTGGTCCCGCAAAAGCCCTACCTGTTCTCCGGCACGGTGCGCAGCAACCTGCTCTACGGCAAGCCCGATGCCACCGAGGACGAGCTCTGGCGGGCCCTGAGGATTGCGCAGGCGCAGGATTTTGTGGAGGAGCTGGAGGGCGGGCTGGATGCGCCGATCTCGCAGGGCGGCACCAACGTCTCCGGCGGCCAGCGGCAGCGGCTCGCGATCGCCCGGGCGCTGGTGAAACAGCCCGAGCTGTACATCTTTGACGACTCCTTCTCCTCGCTGGACACCGCCACGGACGCCCGGCTGCGGCAGGCACTCAAGCAGCACACCGCCGGGGCCACCATGGTGATCATCGCCCAGCGGGTCTCCAGCATTGTGGACGCGGACCGGATCCTGGTGCTCGAGCGCGGCAGGATCGTCGCGCACGGCACGCACGAGGAACTGCTGGCGACCTCGGAGACGTACCAGGAGATTGTGAACTCCCAGCTCGCAGCGGAGGAGGCAGCGTGAGCCGCACCGACAAGGCGCCGACGCCGGCCCCCGCCGCCGCTCCCGCCGCCGGGACACCCGGGGCTCCCGCGGCGCAAACCCCGATGCGGATTCCCCGCCCGGCGGGCGGACCCGGCCGCGGCGGCCCGTTCGCCGGGATGAACATCCCGGCCGAGAAGGCCATGAACTTCTGGCCCTCCGCCCGGCGGCTGCTGGGGGAGCTTCGGCCCGAACGGCTGTGGCTGACGCTGGTCCTGGTGCTCGCCGTCGTCGGGGTGACGTTCTCGGTGATCGGGCCCCGGCTGCTGGGCGAGGGCACCAACCTGATCTTCGCCGGCGTCGTGTCCAAGCAGCTGCCGCCCGGGGAGACCCAGGAACAGGTGATCGCCCAGATGCGCGCCGCCGGGCAGACCCAGCAGGCGGACATGCTCAGCGCCATGACGCTGACCCCCGGCGCCGGGATTGACTTCACCGCGCTGGCCACCGTGCTGCTGTGGGCGTTGGTGCTGTACGTGCTGGCGTCGGTGTTCGGCTGGATGCAGGCGTACATCCTCAACGGCGTCGTGCAGCGCACGGTTTTCCGGCTGCGTGAGCGGATCGAGGCGAAGATCAATAAGCTGCCGCTGCGCTACTTCGACTCCGTGCAGCGCGGCGAGCTGCTCAGTCGGGTGACCAACGACGTCGACAACATCTCCCAAAGCCTGCAGCAGTCCATCAGCCAGGCCGTGACCTCGGTGCTGACCGTGGCCGGAGTGCTGGTGATGATGGTCCTGCTCTCGCCCACGCTGGCGCTGATTGCGCTGGTGACCATTCCGCTGACCCTCGTGACGACGGCGGTGATCGCCAAACGCTCCCAGAAGCTGTTCGTGGCGCAGTGGAGGCACACCGGCGAGCTGAACGGGCAGATCGAGGAGACCTACACCGGGCACGCGCTGGTGAAGGTGTTCGGCCGGCAGCGCGAGGTGGAGGAACGGTTCCGGCAGAAGAACGCGGAGCTGTACCAGGCGAGCTTCGGCGCACAGTTCATTTCCGGCCTGATCATGCCGGCCATGACGTTCATCGGGAACCTGGTCTACGTGGGGATCGCCGTGGTGGGCGGGCTGCAGGTGGCCTCCGGGGCGATGCAGCTCGGAGATGTGCAGGCGTTCATCCAGTACTCCCGGCAGTTCACCCAGCCGCTGGCCCAGCTGGGGTCCATGGCGAACCTGCTGCAGTCCGGCGTGGCCTCGGCCGAGCGGGTGTTCGAGCTGCTGGACACGGACGAGCAGTCGCCCGATCCTTCGCCGTCTGAAGCTCCTTCCGGGGGCCGGGGGCGGCTGGTGTTCGAGGACGTCTCCTTCTCCTATTCACCCGACAAGCCGCTGATTTCCTCGCTGAGTCTGGTGGCGGAGCCGGGGCAGACAGTGGCCATTGTGGGTCCGACCGGGGCGGGCAAGACCACGCTGGTGAACCTGATGATGCGCTTCTACGAGCTCGACGCCGGCCGGATCACGCTCGACGGCGTGGACGTCACCGCGATGACCCGCGACGAGCTGCGCTCGCGTATGGGCATGGTGCTGCAGGACACCTGGCTGTTCGGCGGGACCATCCGGGACAACATCGCCTACGGCCGGCCTGGCGCTTCGGAGGACGAAATTCTGGAGGCCGCGCGGGCGACATACGTGGACCGGTTCGTCCGGTCCCTGCCGGAGGGCTACGATACCGTGCTCGACGACGAAGGCGGCAACGTCTCGGCCGGCGAGAAGCAGCTGCTGACCATCGCCCGGGCCTTCCTGGCCCGGCCGTCCGTGCTGATCCTGGACGAGGCGACTTCTTCCGTGGATACGCGGACTGAGGTGCTCGTGCAGAAGGCGATGAGCGCGCTGCGCTCGGACCGGACTTCGTTTGTCATTGCCCACCGCCTCTCCACCATCCGCGACGCCGACCTCATCCTGGTGATGGAAGCCGGGCAGATCGTGGAGCAGGGGACGCACGCTCAATTGCTGTCCGCGGGCGGGGCGTACGCGGCGCTGTACGCGGCCCAGTTCGCGGCTCCTGTGGCGGAGGTTTAAGACGACGATCGAAACGCGACATGTCTGGGCGAACTCGTATTAGTCGTTTGGAATGTCGTGTCGAAAGGGAACCTGTTGGGGCAATTCCCCTAGTCTGCGAGCGGTGCTGGGGGCGATAGGTGTTCTAAATCTAGGCTCTCTGTCCTGAGGTAAAGGAAGAGGCTGAACTCATCGTCCGTGGATAGCTGACCAGTGACTGAGGCTACAGCTTCTGAAATCTCGGGTCGTAGTTCCGGCCCCTTAGGTTGACACAACTCGGCCAGAGACTCCGCAAAAGCTGACCATAGCATATGCCTGTCTGGAGCCGAGTAGGCTGGCGACTGTCTTGCGTCGGTCGCCATTAGTCTGTCAGCAATTTTGGCCGCGTCTTCGACCAGTTCGCCGTTTTGCCGCAGCTCGTTCATGAGCTCTGGGGACGCATCGCCCGGTTCAAAGTCCTCTAGAGCCGGCACAAGAGATGATGGCACGATTACGTGGATGGTCAGATGCATGCCGGTTGAGTTCCAGTCGTTGGACTGGATTCTCAAATCGACCGTCTCTCGAAGGAGCCGTCCCAGTGAAGACTCCTTGCCATGCCCCTTGGTGATTTTTTCTTGGAGCGGGCGAAACCAAGGCTGCACCTCGTCAGGAAAAGGGAATCTACTGAATTTGCGACCTATCTGGGCGGCGAATTTGCTTACTGCCACGGAGTCGTTCGGATCTACCCCGGATGAAAGACGCTCGCGCTCAACCAACGCTGATTTCGTCACGGTAGAGCAATGTGCAAGGTCAACGAAGTAATTGTCCTGGCAGAAACCGGAAAGATGGACATATTGGGGCATACGGCCGCTCTTAGCCATGCCACTCTTGTTCGGGGCCAATTGCACCACGGGGGCAACCACGGCATAAGGCTTGGAGGGCTGAACGAGATCACAAGTCTGGGTGATGATAGCGACGCCATAGGGATAAGCTACTTCCCCCAATGCGTCTGCACCGACGATCGGAAGAGAATAGAAATCCAGCACATCACCCTGGCGTAGCACGCCACATGCGGCAATGGTCGCGTCGTCTTGGGCAGTCCCGTTATCTGCTGCTGACGGGACTGTTACATCTCCGGTACCCAAGTCAGCCGATGAGACTGTCCGGGGTGTAAGCAGCGACCTGCAGAATTTCCGAATGCGGGTGCCGAGATTTGAGCTTTTCAAAGATGCTGGGTCCTTCAGGGGGAGTGGCAAGAATAAGTGAACGACGTTCTGCCGGGTTGCCGCTAGGGAGTCGGCTGATTACGTCGTGCATTTCACTCAATTGTTCCTCGTTGAGGGCATTCATGCGTCCTCCGCTGGCCCAGTGGTGAACGGCTCTCCGAGAGACGCCGAAGAGGCGCGCAAGTTGTTCCCAAGTGAGACCGGAATCCGCGTGGAGTCTGCGCACTGACTCCGCAGTGCTAGGCCGCTGAGGCTGGTCTGGCGCTGCATCCGCAACAGTTGAGAAAGTGATTGAAGAGGCCAGCGCCGAAATGTCGGAGTAGAGGCGAGTTGATGCCTCATTGTTTAGCCAAGTTCCAGTGAAGCCTTCGCAGATGATTTGGGAATCGAGCACAGGTGTTGCTGGGACACCCGTGGTCGTCATCATGAGGGCTAGCAAGCCGACACCAAGGTTCTGCACCGGCCGGTTGGGTTCAGACCAAGTCTTGTCATTCCGGTGCTGAGTGGAGCTGTCGGGAATCACCAATTGAGTCGTCATTTGTGGCCTCCAAAATGATTCAAGAATTCAGGCTTGACCGCCCACCTGAAATACGCATAAGCCAGTGACGCCAATTCTGTTGCCTTTGCCATGCTGTGAGTCGGATCTAAGGAGATTCTCGCCTCGGAAGATGCATCGAGATCTAGCAACCAGCTCTTCGCATCAATCGGAGGTATGACAGGATCAATGGTGGCCCCCTTAGGTAGCTGGGCTGACCGTACTCGCAGGTGGGATTCGTCTACTTTGTACACCGCTTCCGTCAAGGTGTGTACCATCTCAACTGATTTGCCAAAATCGGAGGAGCCGAGGGCCGGAATTTCAACTAGGTCGTTGAGTCGCTCAAAGTCTTCCGCTTTCGAAATGCGATTGGTGTAACGGAAGCCAATTCGTTCCACAACAGGAATCTCCACTATAGACAGAAGTGTCTTCAGGGCAGCCTCCATCCGTGTGAAGAAGTCGTTTCGATTAGTGTAATTCTTAGTCTGGAGCGTCATGAAACGCTGTGAAACTAGAATGCTCCAGTCCCCATCCGCACTCGTCCACTCGTAAATATCATCACCCTGGGACTGGGATATGCCTTGCGGAGAAAGCTGGTACTGAACTTCTTTGTGTTGGTTATTTATCGGGTAATCGTGGGCGATTGCGCGACCGAAGGAATTTGCAATACTGCTGATGTCACCTGTCATCGTTGTTATTTGGGGCCAGCGGATCTGGCTAATAACAAGAATTAGGGGCGCTGCCGCCAATTGAGTCTCCTCCACGGGTTCTCCTGTGAAGGGATTATTAGAGAGGTAGTCCGCCATGCTTCACACTGTACTTCACATGGCACTCAGACATGCCGGTAGTTTCAACGTTGTTATGTGAGGTGGGTCACAGTATCTTTGTGGGCTCACGACCACATTTGGGACGCAGCCCAGCTTCCTGGGAGGATGCCATCGGCACCGTCCGTTTGACCACGACCCATGAATGGCTCTTAGGCCTGAAGTCACTCCCGCGCCCGAGCGGACGTTCCATCTGGTCGGTAGTCAAGTTAGGAAGCATTCCGGCGTGCTCCAGGATGACGTTCGCGGTCTGCCCGGCGACATAGGCAAATCCCTCATGGAACCATGGGTACAGCACCGCAAACCTGCATAGCCGACACAAGCAAACTAATCTCTGGGGCAGCCTAACTGGTCCATCAGTCCGTTGACTGTCCCACGTACGGGTGGCGAGATTCCAATTGGCCAAGCGTTCCGTCCAACATTAGAGTCTCGAGTTGTGAACCCCAACCGGACTGAAAATACCATGCTGCACGGACCATACGGCTACGTTGACCTTCCGGTCGTTCCCTCGGAGGGGCGGGATCGACTCAATGTCGAGGCGTACTACGCGGGCCTTGCCTCGTTCATCGCCGAATGCCAGACGCCGATGACAATCGCGGTCCAAGGAGACTGGGGAAGCGGCAAATCGACCGCACTTAACTTCGTACAGTCGTTGCTGCCGGACTCGGTAGAAGTGATTGAATTCAACACGTGGTTATACTCCCAATTTGATCTAGGTGAGTCCCTCGTTTTCTCTATGGCCCACGAGATCATTCGCCCGATATCCAAGGGCTCAAGCACCGCGAAGAAGCTTATGCGGTTCGTCGCGACCATGGGCGCAGGTGTCCTCAAGGGCGGTGCAGACGTAGTCGGCGCTGCCACCGGCACGGCGCCCCTGGCATCCGCTGTGGTTGAGTCGTTGAAGAACGCGACCTACTCCGAAGAGGCACCTAACGCCATTGCCGAACTCAAGCTAATGCGCCAGCAGTTCGCTACCTCAGTGCACGAATACTGCAACGAGCACAACATCGACCGGATCGCGATCTTTATTGACGACCTGGATCGGGTGGACCCGGGTCGAGCCATTGAGATCCTCGAGAGCCTCAAACTGTTCTTCGAGGTTAAACAGTGTGTATTCGTCCTAGCGCTCGATTTCGACGTAGTGGTGCGGGGGGTGGGCATTCGGTACGGAAGCGAGTTCAAGACGAAAAAGGCTCGCCAGTACTTCGACAAGATCATCCAGGTGCCGTTCTCGATGCCAGTGGCTTCCTTCGAAGTCGACGAGATTCTGAGAGAAGCACTCGACCGCTCCGGCGTAATCGGACGCGACGGTGCGGACGACTTCGACAAGTACCTTAAAGTCGTTCGGGAGTCGGTAGGCACAAACCCTCGATCCATTAAGCGTCTGCTCAACTCTTTCGAATTGCTGCAACTGATTCTCTCTTCGCAAGGCACGCCGCTATTCGACGCAGAGACGAGACTGCCCCTCATCGTCTTCGCGCTGCTGTGCGCGCAGGCAGCATATCCCGAGCTGCACCGACAAGTGATCGAGGAGCGCGGGGCGGAGGACGACCTAGACGAAGTTCTCTCTGGCGGAGTGGGAGATGACGATGCCATCGCGCTTGCGAAGGCCTTCGACCTCGAGATGACCGATGTGCGCGCGTTCCGCCGATTCCGAGAGCATCTGGGGGTGCTGTCAAGCGACAAGGACGGTCAACTCGATCTTGCGGTTTTGCGTCGGGCGATAGCGCTCTCCCAGGTGACGTCTGTCGGCAGTGCCCGAAGCAACGAGACACAGGACGAAGGGAAGTCAATCGGCGTTCCGGAAGTGGTCGAGTCCGTGCGGGCGAACAGCAGCGAGCGTACAGCAGAGCTACTAAGTGCCCTGGCTGACGGTCTCGCCTCCCGCCTCGGCCGTCGAGAGTTCAGCATGATCGCCCAGAACTCGGCGAAGGTGATCACGTTATATACCTCGAAGGATGCCGACCACGTTTTGAAGCTAGGTCCGCGGGCCCGGCCAAGGTTTGCCGCCATCGGATACAGCCGCAAGGGGCTGAACATCACCTTTGGGCGTGCTGTCAGCGACGCGGAGCACCCAAGTAGGCCTTTTGGTGAGGAATGGGACGACCTTGTCGCCGAGCTCGAGCAAATATTCCCTGACGATGGCGGGCCGACGGGAGCCATGTTACGCATCCGCTCGACTGGATACCCGCTGTTCCTAGACGGCATAACTGAGAAGGATGGGATCGATGAGCTCTGCGATCTCCTGATAAA
The DNA here is from genome assembly GCF_056396505.1 of Arthrobacter sp. 05T410. Classification (NCBI taxonomy): domain Bacteria; kingdom Bacillati; phylum Actinomycetota; class Actinomycetes; order Micrococcales; family Micrococcaceae; genus Arthrobacter; species Arthrobacter sp. 05T410. Next base: position 33,000 of record NZ_JBFTLP010000030.1, read on the forward strand.
GGTGTACGACGTTGTCCTGAACTACCGTGCCAAGCGGGAGCGGTTGTCACTGGAGGGATGAAGGCGTTCAGACCATCAGATGCGCAACACTTCTGGTGCTTAGTGGATGCACTTGTTGAAGTTGCAGAAGCCGCATGCACCAGCCTGAACCACCGGCAAGAGGCCTGCACCGTCCGCTGCAGCCATGAAGTTGGATGAGCAGATCCCCGAGCGGGTCTTCGCCTTCGAGGCGGCCCGGGAAGACGGGGAGGTACATGCCCTTGACGCCAAACGCGCGAACGCGTGGCCCGAGCGGGCGCTCAAACGAGCGGCCAGGGGTAGCGCATGCCGGTGCGGTCAACCGGCAGGACCCGTGCGTGCAGCAGGCGCTGGACGCGGCGCTGCAGGGCGGTGACCTCGTCGTCGTCGAGGAGCTCGGCCACCTCGGGAGGAGCGGCCTCGGCGAGCGGGGCGATGTCCTCGAGCAAGGCATCGGGGATGGGTTCGCCGGCGAAGTCCCAGATCACGGTGCGGAGTTTGAAAGCGGCGGAGAAGCAGAGTCCGTGGTCGATGCCCCAGACCCGTCCGTCGTCGCCGCGCAGCACGAGCCCGCTCTTGCGGTCGGTGTTGTTGGCGACGTAGTCGAACAGGGTCATTCGCGCCAGGTCGCGGTGGGTCTCTGGGGCGTCCTCGAACAGCGTGAAGTAGTGCTCGCGGAAGTCGCACTCGATGAACCACTGCAGCGACCCGACCCCCAGCGGGGCTTCCTCGCGGATCACGGTCGGCGCCCCGATTTTACGTGGACGGGAAGGTGGGCGCGTCCGGTCGCCGGCGAGCGGCAATGGATTTGGCACCCAGCCCCGCCGATGCGATGACCAGGGCCAGCAAGATTTTGGGAGCTGCTCCGCCCTCGGGTCCAAGTGTTGCCGCCAAGATTTGCCGACTCATCAACAGCATCTCCTGCAGATCGCCAGCCAGTACACGGGTTCCCAGGACGTAGTCGACGGAGATGAACAGGGCGGGAACCACCCACAACAGGGCAAGATTCACGACCCACACCGCGGTCCGCCGCGCAGGACGAAGGCCGCACCATGCCAGGGCGCATCCAACGAGGATGGCGGGAATCCAGTGAGCGATTGACGGCACTGCGACGGGGACGTTGATGTGCCCAACAAAGCCGACAACCCACTCCACCGTCCACGACGCGAACGGCACCGCCATGAGTCCGGCGCCCAATGCCGTCAGGCTCCGTGACCTTGAGCAGAGCATCAGGTGCGCCACGAGGGCCGCAGCGAGCGAGGCGGTCACGCCCGCGAGTAACCCGGCGAAGTAGAGGCTCGCCGTTGTTCCGCCCGTCAAGCCGCCGTCGAGCACTGTAAAGGACTGGGCGGCCGCCGTGAACTGAACCACAAGAACGCCGGCTGCCGCGCACCACGCCACCAGCCGCCGTCGGGCAGGAGACCAGATGCGCACCGCGAGTCCGGCCGCTGCACCTCCTACGGTGAGGAGGGCCACGATCGTGGTGAGTTCGTACTGGCTTAGCGGCAGTAACGACACAGGCATCTGGTCTGGAATGACCTCTGCGCCCCACAAGTTCTGCAACGGGAGCTGTGCGCCGGATACCAGCCAAGGGCCCAAGCCGAGCAATCCTGCCAGGATCCCGATCAGCCACCCCCAAGCGGCATCCCCGGCGGGAGTCCGGCTTGGTGGTCGGCTGGGAGCTGCCTGTTCCGTCGCTTGATCCGGAAGGCTCACGGAGGCTCCTTGCATATGGGCGCTCTGGGAGGGGCGCGCACGAGAAAGTAAGGTATCCCGTCCAGAATAATGCACCGAATGGATTAACCTCCTGGGTCCGATCCACGAGGTGGACGACGACCTCTGGGACCGCGTGTTCCGGATCAACGTCACGGCCCTCATGCGCCTCACCCACGCAAGCGGACGACGGCGAAGAGCTCCCGCCGTCGTCCGAGGGAACAGCGACTCAATTGAAATAAATTTTGCATCCTGCCCGGGAACCGGATAAATTGTGAGCTGTGTCACCGACCAGTGGCACAGCTTATGATCTGCGGCGGGAGAGTCCTGCCGGTACGTTCAGCAGGCGCCGTAGGAGCAAATCCTCCCCAGGAATCTCTCAGGCCCACGTACCGCCGCGGCAAGGCAACTCTGGAAAGCAGTCCGGGCAATCGGGCTCACCGACGGTGCAAGTGGCGCGCTGCTATCAGCAGGGCAAAACGGAAACTCTCAGGTCCAATACAGAGCGGGGAGGAACCCGAATCATCGTGGCGTCTTGATGCCACCTGAATTATGGAGTTCCTCTCATGACGGTTCAATCGTCCCCGTCCACCTTCGCAGACCGCCACATCGGCGCCCGCCGCCAGGCCGACATCGACACCATGCTCAAGGCCGTCGGCTACGACAGCGTTGATGGCCTCGTTGACAACGCGGTCCCCGATTCCATCCGCCAGGAAAAGCCCCTCACCCTGGACAGCGCCCTCAGCGAAGTCCAGGTGCTGGCCGAACTGCGCAAGCTCGCCTCCAAGAACAAGACGGCCGTGCAGATGATCGGCCAGGGCTACTACGACACCGTCACCCCGCCGGTGATCCGCCGCAACATCCTCGAAGCCCCCGCCTGGTACACCGCCTACACCCCGTACCAGCCGGAAATCTCCCAGGGACGCCTCGAGGCGCTGCTGAACTTCCAGACCATGGTCCAGGACCTCACCGCACTCCCGGTCGCCAATGCGTCCCTCCTGGACGAGGCCACCGCGGTTGCCGAGGCCGTGCTTCTCATGCGCCGCGCCAACAAAAACAAGTCCGCTGCCGGGGCCAAGACCGTCCTCGACGCCGACTGCCTCCCGCAGACCATTGCCATCGTCAGGGGCCGAGCGGAGGCGCTGGGCTTCGAGGTGCAGGTCGCTGACCTCTCCGCCGGTCTGCCCGACGGCGACATCAACGGTCTCGTCCTCCAGCAGCCGGGCGTCTCCGGCCGGGTGTGGGACCAGTCCGGCGTGATCGCGGAGGCCAAAGAACGCGGCGCACTGGTCACCGTGGCGGCGGATCTGCTTGCCCTGACCCTGATCACCCCTCCGGGCGAGCAGGGGGCGGACATCGCCGTCGGCTCCACCCAGCGCCTGGGCGTGCCGCTGTTCTTCGGCGGCCCGCACGCCGCGTACATGGCGGTGCGCGAGGGCATGGAACGCACGCTCCCCGGCCGCATCGTCGGCGTCTCCAAAGACAACGCCGGCGTCCCGGCGTACCGCCTGGCCCTGCAGACCCGCGAGCAGCACATCCGCCGCGAGAAGGCCACGTCCAACATCTGCACCGCGCAGGCACTGCTGGCCATCGTGTCCTCGTTCTACGCCGTCTACCACGGCCCGGACGGACTGAAGGCGATCGCCGAGACCGTCCACAACAACACCCGCGCCCTCGCCGCCACGCTGAAGATCGCCGGCCGGGAACTGGCGAGCGAGTCCTTCTTCGACACCCTCACGGTCCGCGTCCCCGGCAAGGCCGCCAAGGTCATCGCCGCCGCCGAGGCCCGGGGCATCAACCTGCGGCTCATCGACGCGGACACAGTTAGCGTGTCCGTCGATGAAACCACGACGCCGGAGGTCCTCTCCGCGGTCGTCGTCGCCTTTGGCGCCGGTCCGGTGGTGGAGGCCAAGGGCTTCGAGCTGCCCGGGAGGGTGCTGCGCACCTCCGACTTCCTGCAGCATCCGGTCTTCAACACGCACCGCTCCGAAACCCAGCTGCTGCGCTACATCCGCAAGCTCTCGGACCGCGACCTCGCCCTGGACCGCACCATGATCCCGCTGGGCTCCTGCACCATGAAGCTGAACGCCACGGCCGAGATGGAAGCGATCTCCTGGCCAGAGTTCGCCTCCATCCACCCTTTCGCGCCGGACTCCCAGACCGAGGGCTGGCGGGAACTCGTCAGCGGCCTCGAAGCTGACCTCGCCGAAATCACGGGCTATGACCAGGTCTCCATCCAGCCGAACGCCGGCTCCCAGGGCGAGCTCGCCGGCCTGCTGGCCATCCGCGGCTACCACCACTCCCGCGGGGAGGCCCAGCGCAACGTCTGCCTGATCCCGGCCTCCGCGCACGGCACCAACGCCGCCTCCGCCGTGCTGGCCGGCATGAAGGTGGTCGTCGTGGCCACAGCCTCGGACGGCACGATCGACCACGCGGATCTTCAGGCGAAGATCGAGGCCAACAAGGACGCCCTGTCCTGCATCATGATCACCTACCCGTCCACCCACGGGGTGTACGACGCCGACGTCCGCGAGGTCTGCGACGCGATCCACGCCGTCGGCGGCCAGGTCTACGTCGACGGCGCCAACCTCAACGCCCTCGTCGGGCTGGCCCAGCCGGGCAAGTTTGGCGGCGACGTTTCGCACCTGAACCTGCACAAGACCTTCTGCATCCCTCACGGCGGCGGCGGACCGGGCGTTGGCCCGGTTGCTGCAAAGGCCCACCTGGCGCCGTTCATGCCGGGGGACGCGAACAAGGTCGAACCGGGAAAGGGAGTTGCCATCTCCGCTTCGCGTTACGGATCCGCCGGTGTCCTGCCGATCTCCTGGGCGTACGTGAAGTTGATGGGCGGCCAGGGCCTCACCGAGGCCACCAAGTCCGCGCTGCTCGCGGCGAACTACATCGCATCCCGGCTGGATGAGCACTTCCCGGTGCTCTACACGGGGGAGAGCGGCCTGGTGGCCCACGAGTGCATCCTGGATTTGCGTGAACTGACCGCCAGGACCGGCGTCACCGCCGAGGACGTGGCCAAGCGCCTCATCGACTTCGGCTTCCACGCCCCCACACTGTCCTTCCCCGTGGCGGGCACCCTCATGGTGGAGCCCACCGAGTCCGAGGACCTTGCGGAGATCGATCGCTTCATCGAGGCGATGATCACCATCCGCCAGGAGATCGACCAGGTCTCCAACGGCGATTTCACGGTGGAGAACTCCCCGCTGCGCAACGCACCCCACACGGCAGCCGCCGTCGTCAGCACCGACTGGACCCGCGAGTACCCGCGTGAGCAGGCCGCATTCCCCGTCCACACACTCAGGCAGGACAAGTACTTCCCGCCGGTCGGACGCATCGACGGCGCCGCCGGAGACCGCAACCTGGTCTGCTCCTGCCCGCCGCTTTCCGAATTCGAAAACTAAGGATTTTCTGATGAGTGAGAACTACACCGCTCTCTACGAGCAGCACAAAAAGGCCGGCGCCTCCTTCACGGACTTCGGCGGCTGGCAGATGCCGCTGAAGTACAGCTCCGAACTCGCCGAGCACCACGCCGTCCGCAACGCCGCGGGCCTGTTCGACCTCTCCCACATGGGCGAAGTCTGGGTCACCGGCCCGGACGCCGCGGCGTTCCTCGACTACGCCCTGGCCGGGAAGCTGTCGGCCGTGGCCGTCGGCAAGGCGAAGTACTCGCTGATCTGCCAGGAAGACGGCGGCATCATCGATGACCTCATCTCCTACCGCCGCGGTGAGGACAAGTACCTGGTGGTCCCCAACGCAGGCAACGCCAACGTCGTGGCCGCGGCACTGGCCGAAAGGGCCGGTTCTGCCCAAGAAGGCGGGTTCGACGTGACGGTGGAAGACGTTTCCGCCGAGATCTCGCTGATCGCCGTCCAGGGCCCGAACGCCGAAGCCATCCTGCTGACGCTGGTCCCGGCCGAGCAGCATGTCCTGGTCACCGAGCTGAAGTACTACGCTGCGGTTGAGGTTCAGATCTACGGACAAGATCTGCTCCTCGCCCGCACCGGTTACACCGGCGAGGACGGCTTCGAGATCTACATCTCGAACGAGGATGCGGCAGGTCTCTGGGAAGCACTGCTGGAAACCGGTGCCAGCCACGGGCTCATCCCGGCCGGCCTGGCCTGCCGTGACTCGCTGCGTTTGGAAGCCGGCATGCCGCTCTATGGCAACGAACTCTCCCGCGAAGGCAACCCATACGCAGCAGGCCTGGGCCCGGTCGTCTCGCTCGCCAAGGAGTCGGACTTCGTCGGCAAGGCCGCCCTGAGCGAGCTCAAGGCAGCCGGCGCAGGCTCCACGACCGGCCGCAAACTCGTCGGGCTCAAGGGCCTCGGACGCCGTGCCGCCCGCAGCCACTACCCGGTCCTCAAGGACGGCAACGTCGTCGGCGAAGTGACCTCCGGACAGCCCAGCCCCACCCTCGGCTACCCGGTCGCGATGGCCTACGTCGACATCGAACACGCCGCACCGGGCACAGCCCTGGACATTGACCTCCGCGGCAAGACGGAGCCTTTCGAAGTCGTCGCACTGTCGTTCTACAAGCGCCAAAAGTAGCCGGCCGCCGCTGGCTGAGCCTGCCGAAACCACATACGAACTTAAGGATTGAGATAAATGAGCAAAGTTGTAGCCGAACTGAAGTACTCCGCTGAACACGAGTGGGTTGCTGCCGACGGATCTGGCCCTGCAGGAATTGGGATTTCGGCCGTGGCCGCCGACGCCCTGGGCGACATCGTCTACGTGGACCTGCCCGAGGTCGGTTCCGCGGTGACCGCGGGGGAGACCTGCGGCGAGGTCGAGTCGACCAAGTCCGTCTCGGACCTCTACGCGCCGGTCACCGGCGAGGTGGTGGAGATCAATGACGCCGTCGTTTCCGATCCGGCGCTGATCAACAGCGATCCGTACGGTGCCGGCTGGCTGTTCAAGGTCGCCGTGACCGAAGAGGGTCCGCTGATGTCGGCGCAGGAGTACGCGTCCAAGAACGGCGGCGAACTGTGAGCGGCGCAACGGCGGCCGCGGGCACCCAGACGCTGGCGTTCGAGCAGGTCGTTTCGCCGAGCCTGGACGCGGACTTGTCCGTGCTGGATCCGGAGATCGCCGCGAAGATCGACGCCGAACTCACCCGGCAGCGGGACGGTTTGGAGATGATCGCCTCGGAGAACCACACGGCCAGGGCTGTGATGCAGGCGCAGGGTTCGGTGTTGACGAACAAGTATGCCGAGGGCTACCCGGGGAAGCGCTATTACGGCGGTTGCGAGCACGTGGACGTTGTGGAGCAGCTCGCGATCGACCGGGTCAAGGCCCTGTTCGGCGCCGGGTTCGCGAACGTGCAGCCGCATTCCGGCGCGCAGGCCAACGCCTCCGTGATGCACGCCCTGATCCGTCCGGGCGACACCATCATGGGCCTGAACCTGGCGCACGGCGGGCACCTGACGCACGGCATGAAGATCAACTTCTCCGGCCGGCTCTACAACGTGATCCCGTACCAGGTCCGTGAGGAGGACCACCGGATCGACATGGCCGAGGTCGAGGCCCTGGCGCAGGAGCACAAGCCGGCGCTGATCGTTGCCGGCTGGTCCGCGTACGCCCGGCAGCTGGACTTCGCCGAGTTCCGCCGGATCGCCGACTCGGTCGGGGCTTACCTGATGGTGGACATGGCGCACTTCGCCGGGCTCGTGGCCGCGGGTCTGCACCCGTCCCCGGTCCCGCACGCGCACGTCACCACCTCCACCACGCACAAGACCCTTGCCGGTCCGCGCGGCGGCATCATCCTCTCCAACGACGCCGAGATCGCCAAGAAGATCAACTCCGCGGTGTTCCCCGGCCAGCAG